>CANQBJ010000008.1 GCA_947589665.1 uncultured Clostridia bacterium | reverse complement strand
GACTCAATCAAGCAGTTTGCACTTCCTATTACTGTAGGTATTGTCTGCGGTACTTATTCTTCTATATTTGTAGCAGGCAACATATGGTATATACTTTGCAATATAAAGCAGAACAAGAAAAAGACAGGCAAAAAGAAGTAATATATAAAAAGGCTGTCGCATTGAAAAATGCGATAGCCTATTTTTGTAAAACCGATAAAAACTCAGGCGGTTTCACAGCAAGGAGATACTATGGCAAAATGGACTGTTAAGAAATGCTCTGCCGATCCCAAAAGGCTTATGTCCTTTTACGGCTGCGGAAAGCCCCTTGCCTATGCTCTCTATAACAGGGGCATAAGGGACAGGGACAGGCTCAGAGCATATACAGATACGGACAATTTCATATTTGAGCCCTTTACGGATTTCAAGGACGCGGAGAAAGCCTTTGCTATAGTAAAAAATGCCATAGACAAGGGCAGTAAAATATGTATATACGGTGATTATGATGTAGACGGTGTTATGAGTACCGTTATACTGTATAAGGGACTTTCGGCTTTGGGGGCAGACGTGACATACAACATTCCCCACAGAGTGGAGGACGGTTATGGCTTAGGTGAAAACGCCGTTGGCAGTATGAAGGATATCGATCTGCTCATTACCTGTGACAACGGCATATCCTCTTCGGGAGCGGTAGCCCTGGCAAAGTCCGAGGGTATGGAGGTCATAATACTGGACCACCACGAGCCTTCATTTACGGAAAGGGAAGGCAAAAGAGAGGATATACTTCCTCCTGCCGACGCGGTTATAGACGCAAAGACGGAAAACTGCGGCTACAGCTTTACCCAGATGTGCGCAGGCGCCCTGTGTTACAGGTTTATAAAGTCATTTTATGAGTATATGGGCAGTGAGCTTTATAATGAAAACGAACTCCTTATATTTGCGGCGGCGGCTACGGTCTGCGATGTTGTGGACCTTGTGGGAGAGAACAGGGCCATAGCCAAAAAGGGCATAGAGCTTATCAATAAGGACATACCCAACATAGGACTTAAAAAGCTGGTGGAGCTGAGAGATATAAAAAACATTTCTGCCTATCACATAGGCTTTATAATAGGTCCGTGCATAAATGCGGGAGGACGTCTTGATACCGCCAAAACGGCTGTTGAGCTTTTTACAACGGACGATGAAGAAAAGGCTGAGGAACTGGCGGCAGTACTTATTGACTACAATGAGGAAAGAAAGGATATGACCGCAAAGGGCGTTGAGGAGATAACCGAGCTTATAGAAGGCTCTTCTCTTGCAAAGGACAGGGTCATAGTTGCCCTGAGCTACAATATACACGAAAGCATTGCGGGGATCATAGCAGGCAGGATAAAGGAAAAATACTACAGACCCACTATTGTGCTTACACCTACGGAAAAGGCGGTAAAGGGTTCGGGACGTTCCATAGACGCCTACAATATGTTTGAGGAGCTTTATAAGGTAAAGGATATTATGCTCAAGTTTGGCGGCCATACTATGGCGGCTGGTCTTAGTATAGAAGAAAAAAATGTGGCTCTTCTCAGAAAAATGCTTAATGAAAACTGTACCCTTACGGACAGGGATATGGAGCCTGTCATACGTCTTGACGCACAGCTTTATTTAGACGACATTACAGTTGAGAGCATTGAAGAGCTTGATGTACTTCATCCCTACGGCAAGGCAAATGAACGCCCCGTATTCGGCAGCAAGGATATGACCTTTCTCTTCGTTAAATTCGTAGGCAGGGAAAAAAATATAGTAAGCCTTACCGTTGAGGACAGCAGCGGTAGGAGAATAAGGGCAGTAGATTTTGACAACTGCGGTATATGGCTCGATAAAATAGAAAAATTGGGCTTTAACATAAATAATTCGTATTCCGCAAGACTTACGGGGGATATTGCCTATACCCTGGATATAAACGAATTCAACGGCAGCAGAAATCCTCAGATGATAATTAAAGATGTGAGATTCAATAAATAGAAAGGGCGGCATACATTGAATGACCGCCCTTTTGTTATGTCTGTCTGAGGCTGCGGCAACGATTAAATTTTAGTTTAGGTATGCGCCTTTCAAAGTCGATTTTATGTAGAACGGGTTTCATTACGAGGGTATCAACATTACGTCAATGTGTCATAAATTACAAATAGAATAACATTATTACAAAAACATTACATCGATTTTGTGCAGAATATATAAAAACACTTCTAAAAATAAAAAATATATTGATTTATTTTTACATATCTACTATAATTAAACTAAACCGTGTGGTAGTATGTCCGGCTGTCTGATGAGGAGGCAGAAGGGCAGTATTACATCACGAGACGGGATGCTGTGGTGTGCATACGCAGTATCGGAAATACAAATTAAAAGGGGATATTTTCCTTATGGAAGTACGGGAGGAAAATACAGCTTGAGATTTGTAAAAACTGCAGATGAAAGGACTGCTTTATATAAGGCGGTGCTTTGATATTTGCAAAAACACAAATAAAAAAGGAGGAATTTTTAAATGAATGGTTCAAAAAGAACTATCAGCCGTATTCTGGCATTTGTTATGTTAGTATCAGCTATGTTTACTAATGTTATCACTGCCAATGCGGACGTTAACGATGTTTCACTTATCGACAGCGTTGTTTCATCAGCTGCGGCAGTGGTTGACGAAATAGTTGACGACGGCGCTGAAGATTTGGCCGAAGCAACAGGCGATGTTCTCCCGGAGAATATTGTTACTGTTGGCGAAAGCTTAGCAACAGGTATGTACTGTGACGATCAGGTAAAGATTGTCGATATAGGTACAGACAATGTTACCGATGACGGTTCATGGGATGTAAGTAAGCAAGAATCCCTTGATACAATTGAAACACCTGATGGTACAGTAACATACAACTATTTTGTACAGGGTACTAACAATCCTAAGGATTCAACAGGTAAGAAGAGTTATAATAAGCAGGGTTCTCCTGTAATTCCGGCACAGGGTGCTTATATTATTGTTACTCCTAAGGCAGATTCTGTTCTTACAATGGATCTTAAGATAAACGGCGGTACAAAGAGCTATGCATTTATGCAGGTAGACGGCGAAACAGCAACAGAAATCGAATTTGTACAATCAGGTAAAGATCCTATATATGTAAGAAAAGAATATCCTGTAAGTGCAGGATGTACATATTATGTAACAGGTGCAGGTTCTAAGTTTGGTCTTTACGGACTTCAGCTTGTAGCAGCTTCTACCGAAACTTCTTCAGAGCCTACAACAGCTGCTCCTACTACAACAACGGTAGCAGAAGATAAGCCTGTTGAGCCTACAACAGCAGCAACACCTTCAGAGGGCAAGTCTATTGACGATATTATCGCAGGATATGACAATGTTGCAGATATAAAGGCATATGCAGCAGATGAAGAAATATTCCCTGGCTTAAAGGCATTAATAGCACTTCCTGTTGTAACAGCAGGCGACAAGGCAGAAAATGGCTTTACAGGCACAGATGGTGTATACAGCTACAGCAAGGCTACGGAAGCTGCAAACTGTATAGGAAGCAGTGACATAAACGGCGATGCTATAAGCTTTACAGCTCCTGCAAATGGTAAGTTTGCGATTGCCTTTAAGGTAAATGGAGGAAAATCAGGTACAGTATTCGGCGAAAGCGTTTCAGCATCTAATGTAGGTGCAGACGGAAAAGCTATATCAGAGTATCTTTTCAGAGAATATGACGTTGAAGCAGGCAAAACTTATACAGCAGGCTTAGGCGGTTCTAAGATAAGAATATATGTAATGGCATTCAAGGCTGACAAGGCTGAGGAAACTCAGGCTACAACAAAGGCTGAGACTACTGCTGAGCCTACAACAGCAGCTGTAGAAACTCAGGACACAACAAAGGCTGAGGAAACTCAGGCTACAACAAAGACTGAAACTCCTGCAGAGACTTCAACAGCAGCTCAGGGCGGCGGTACAGATAAGCCTGTTGAGACTACAACAGAAGCAGCTCCTTCAGGCAGCTCAGGAAGCTGGAACTTCAGAAGCGGCTCAGATTCAATGGAAGCTAATGGTAAGAAAATAGAAGGCGCTTCAGGCGAAGTAAACGGTCTTTTAATAGACGCTACAGCTGCAGGCGCTAAGTGGGATTCAACAAGAGATGACTGGGCTCAGGTAAATACAGGTACTAAGGTAAGTATTCCTGTTCCGGGTCCATGTAAGATCACTGTTGAGACATATTCACCAAACGTATCCGTTAAGATGGACGGTAAGGACTACAAGTCAGCTACCGTACATGAAGATGATGGTTATGACCACAATTATGTAAACTATGTTTATAAGCCAATCGTTAAGGCAATTGCAGCTCAGGAATATGTAGTTCTTGAAATGGGCGCAAATGACTATATTGGTAATATTATAGTTACAGAAGGCGAATTCGAAGAAATTCCTCCTGTAACAGAAGAACCTACAGACGACAAGCCTATATGGGGCAATGTAAACGATGATACTGTTTTGGACGCAATTGATGTTAAGTTAGTTCATTCATATGTATTATCACCTTCATATATCGGTTCTGCAGATACATTTATGGCTGAAAGAGCCGATGTAGACGGCAACGGCGAAATAAACACAGCAGACGTTGCTATTATACTTCAGAAGGTATTAGACAGCACATATCGTATGCCTGTTGAGGGTGAAGCACCACCTGAGCCTCCTGCAGAAGCACCATTTACATGGACACCTTCAGCAGTTGTGGCAGACGGCGATGTTCTTCTTGACGATGATGACGTTAAGATAACAGCTAATCAGGCTATGGACTTCTTTGAAAGCGCAGCCGACAGACCTGACGGCGTTACATTTGCAAACGGTGTTACAGCTAATGCTTATACTAAGACATCTAGCTTAAATACAACAGTAACATTCCCTGATGGTACAAGTACTAAGTACAGAATAGCAAATACTATCGAAGCAAAGCAGGATGTTAATGTTACGATTGCAGCTTACTTTGGTTCAGAAAAGGATATAGCATTTATAAAGAACTTAGAATACACAGCTGATGACAAGTCAACTGCAACAGGTGAACTTGCTAAGACAGAAAAGGTTGTAAACGGCGTTCTCTTCTCAATCGACCTTAAGGCAGGCGAGAAGGTATCATTCGGCGGCGCAGGCACAAATCCTGAGATCTACGGTGTCAATGTAGTTGCTCTTAAGACCTCAGCAGATGCAGACAGCTATACATTCTGGTTAGATGATTATGCAACAGAGGCAGACGCAGACGGCGTAAGAACTATAACAGGCAGTAAGGACGGTATGGAAATTACAGAAAAGGGTTCTACTCTTAAGCTTGTAAAGAGTATGGATAATGTTGATTATGACAACAATGCAAAGCCCGCTTTCCATTCAATCGACTTTACACAGGTTGGCGCAGACAGAGCAGCAGGCGTATATAAGGCAGGTCAGAGACCGGCTAACTCAGGCAGCATTACGGCAATACCTGACGCAGGTTCCGCTATATTATTTACTCCCGGCGCTGACGGTATTATAAATGTTTATTATACAATGACAGGTGGTAAGAAGTGGTCATTATACGATTTCGTTGGTGATTCAGTAAACAAGAAGATCGATTTCTCCGACGGTGACTCTACATTCCCACCATATAAGGCTACAGCAAAGGTTGTTGGCGGTCACCAGTATCTTATTACTGCAAACGGCACTAACGACTTCGCAGTAGGCGGCATTGATTTCGTTATCGATAAACCTGTAACTGTTCCTATTACATGGGGTCAGGAAAGCGAATTCAAGGCAGGCGATTTAGACGAAATTAATGTTACATTTGTTGACGCAGGCACAGGTGAAGAACAGACAACTGTTCCTTACGGTGTAGCAAGCGTTGAGCTTATGGACGGTCATATTTATAACATTCTTACAAGTGACGCAGGCGTAGGTGCAGGCTTCGGTATTGCTGCTGACGCACTTGCAGATTCATTTACAGTAAAGGGTACAGAGGGTATGTCAATATTCATGACAGTTGTTCCTGATGTTACTCTTACAGGTAAGATCGTAGGCGACAAGGCTGACGACTACAAGGCAGTTACAGCTCTTAAGTTCTCTACTATAAGAGGAGTAGCAAGAGAATATGCTGCAACTATCAATGCAGACGGCACATACACAGTTACTCTTAAGCCCGGTGAATATAAGACATCTATTACGGCTGAAGGTTATTCAACAATAGACAGAGCTTCTGTTAAGATTGAAGGCGAAAATGTAAACGATGTATATATTGTATCAACAACTCCCGTAGTTTATCCTACAGAGTTCAAGGCTCAGCTTACTGTTCCCGGCGATTACGCTACATTGACAGAGGCTGTTGCAGCTATCAAGGCTATGACAAGACCAGAAGGTGAGGCAGGTCGTGTTACTATCAAGCTTGCTGCTGATATTCAGGAGCAGGTAGTATTTGACGCACCTTACATCACAGTTGACGGTTCTAAGCCTGATGGCGGAAAGTATGAGATAAACTGGTATTATGGTCAGTCAGGCAAGTACTATTCAGTAGGTGAAGGCGGACTTTATGACCACCAGTTATTCATGGATAAGTATGAAAAGACAGAAGCAAGCGGTTCACTTTGGGGCGGCGTTGCCATCATCAGAGGCGACTACTTCAGAACTGTTAATACTATCTACAGAAATACATTCAACTATGAAGTAACAGATAAGGAAATTGAAGACGGCTGCGAGAGCGTTGGCGTTGGTTTAAGAACTAAGGATTCCAATGTTCAGGCTTACACTGCTAAGGAGCGTTCAAACGCATTCTATATCGAGGCTAGTAGCATCGAATTAGATAACTGTGAGGTACTTTCATCTCAGGACGCTTTTGGTAGAAACGGTACACCTAAGAGTCCTTGCTCAGTATACGTTAAGAATAGTGTGATCGGTGGTAACACTGACTACATCTGCGGTGAGTTCAAGGCATTATTTGACAACTGTGAGCTTCAGTGGTTCACATATGCAAATGACGCTACTCACAATGCAGCAGTTGGCTACATTGTAGCTCCTAAGACTGATCCTTATGTATTCAGAAACTGTGAGATCACTACAAGAGGTGCTGAGGGTACAGACCCTGTTGTTGGTCTCTACGGCAGAACTTGGGGTTCAGGATCAAAGACTTACTTTGTAAATTGTGAAACTAACGGTCATATTTCTAATGACGGTTGGGGCAAGATGAATGCTACAGACGTAGACTTCGTATTTGCTGAGTATGGCAATACTAACGGCGGTCAGCCATTCGTAACAAGCGGTTCACTCGTTCCCGATCCTGAGGTTAAGGATGCAGCTACTATAGCTAACTTAACTACTGACAATGTAATCACTGCTTACTTAGGCAACTGGAGACCTGCTTTCTATGAAGGCGTTAAGGATCCTAACGAGCCTGAGGTTAAGCCTACAGTTTGGGTTGTTGGCGACTCAACAGGCTGTCACTATGCAGATACTGCAGATATGGATCTTTATTACAAGAGAGTAGGTTTTGGTGACAAGATAAGCGATTACATCTATGCAGATGTTCATAATCTTGCATTATCAGGCAGAAGCTCAAAGAGCTATATCCAGGATCCTGAATACAAGACATTAAAAGAGGGTATGAAGAAAGGCGACTATATCATTATTGCCTTTGGTCATAATGATGAAAAGGTCGACGATCCTGATAGAGGTACTTATCCAAGCACAGCAGCAGCTCCTACTACTAAGGATACAGCAGGTTCTTTCAAGAATTCACTTTATGTTAACTACATTAAGCCTGCACAGGACATGGACGTTACTCCAATACTTGTTACTCCTATAGTTAGAAGACCTACGGCTGACGGAGTATGGTCAGACAGCAAGCTGCATATCACTAACGGCGGCAGCTATACTCAGGACGTTATCGACCTTGCAAAGGATCTTGGTATTACTTGTGTAGATGCTACTTCTCTTACAAAGAATGTATACGACAATGTATTACATCTTGGTACAGAGGCTCATGTAGATTCTGACGGCAATATGGTAGAGCCTACAGGCGCTACTGCATTACACGCTACAGGTCAGAACGGCGCTCCCGATGATACTCATATCAACAACTATGGCGCTAAGTATGTTGCTTACCTTATTGCAGAGGCATTAAAGGCTTCCGATTGTGAGTTAGGCAAGTATGTAAAGAATGGCAATATTGCTCCTACAACTGCTGACCTTGTTAAGAATCCCGCTTGGACAGCACCTGAAGCAGAAGATCTTACAGGCGATGCTCTTATAAGCAGACTTTGGAAGACTAAAGCTCCTTGGTACGGTTCAGCATTTGGTTCTACAGGCGGTTCACCGGAGAAAATGGACGGAACTGTTCCTTATGACCCACCACAGGCATCAGAATATTATGAGATCACAGAAAATGGTGACGGTACTGTAAAGGTAAGATGTGGCGATCCTGTAAAAGGAACTTCAAAGGGTAAGATAGCAACTACAAAGGAAGATGCTTTTGTGATGTATTATCAGCCTATAGATGCAACAGGAAACTATGAGATTAAGGGTACTGTAGTAGTAGATGGTTACTCAGTAAACGATCAGGTAGCTTTCGGTGCTATAATTTCCGATAATATGAAGGTAGACCAGAATATTAAGGAAACTTATACCTATGTTGCAGCAGGTCCATTCTTACTTGCTAGTGCAGGCGCCGATATAAAGGATGATAGCGGTCAGCCTACAGGCGCAAAGAATCAGGGCGTTATGTCATTCGGCAGAATGGACGGCGAAACTCTTTCAGTAGGTCACAAGTGTACAGATGCACCTGTTCCTGTTGGTCATGAGCTTGAAATATCAGTTAAGAAGATAGGCAATCAGTTCACTACTTCTGTACGTGACATTACTGCCGGTACTCCTGCTGAGACAGACACCTACACTTGCGATATGAAGGGTACTGCTTATGCAGGCTTCTTCGCTACAAGATGTGCAGCTATCACAGTTAAGGATATCGTTGCTAACAACGAGGTTGTAGAATAATTTATATTAATTCCTTCCTTTTTGGAAGATATATATTGAGGACTGCGGCATTAAGCCGCAGTTCTCTTTTTATGCCTTAAAATAAGGGGCGGATTGCCAATTTACTGCTCTCTTACGCCAACATATCTGCCGTTGTCATATACATAGTTATTGCTTACACGTCTGTATTTCGGACGGCGCACCGTAAATATCTCGGACAGCACAAGAGCCTCTATATTGCTGTTCAGAAGATTGCTTTTGCTCCATATATTCATTTCCTGTATCTCAAGGTTTATTTCCTGCGCCTCGTCTATTATTTCCTCTGCCCTGTCAAGTACCTTTCCCACTATCTGGGCAACGGTCTCTCTGTCTACGCCCTCCTCGTCGTATATGGGACTTCCAACATATTCGTATTCGTTGAGTACCTCTACCACAATAGGTGAGAGTATTGCGTTAAGGGCGGAATAAAGCTCCTTCATAAGCCTTATATCACTTTGGGGTATGTCAGTTCCCGTGTATTTCGGCATTGTAACTGTATTCTCGGAAAGACCTGCCCTTGAGTCATACATCGGACGGGTATCGGTCTGAGTGCCTCCGTTTGTCATATTGCCGTTGGCGGCATTGTCCATATCTCTGTTCATACCGTTTGTTATGCCGCCCCCTGCATTTCTCATAGTGCTGTTTTTATTGCCCTCCTCGTTCATATCTCGAGAGGAAAGCATATTGTCTGAAATATCGTCGCTATCGGCAGTGCTTCCGTTCATATCCGACATTTGCTTTATGCTTATGTTTCTGTATGACGGCCAGCCCTTGCCGAATACATAGTTTCTGTAATCACTTTCGGTTATATTGTAATACATATAATACCTCCACAATATTTACATTTATAGAATATTCCTTTTACCTACTTTTGTGACAGTATACGTTTGTACCCATAATTTATGCATATTATACAATAAACTCTCTGTATCGGCTTTTTATATATAAAAAATTATCATAAAATTTTACATTTGTACTTGTAATACTTGTCAGTTTTATATATAATGTAATTAGCTATAATAAAATTAGAAAGGAGAAAAAATATTATGGGTTTTATGGAAGAATACAAGAAATGGTGTACCGATCCTTATTTCGATGAGGACACAAAGGCTGAATTGAAGGGCATTGAAAATGATGCCAAGGAGATTGAGGAAAGATTTTATAAAAATCTTGAATTTGGTACAGGCGGTTTAAGAGGCATTCTGGGCGCAGGTACCAACAGAATGAATATCTACACAGTAAGCAAGGCTACACAGGGCTTCGCCAACTACATAAAGAGTCAGGGCGAGGACGCTGTGAAGAAGGGTGTAGTTATTGCTTATGATTCCCGCCATTATTCACCTGAGTTTGCGGAGATAACGGCAAGAGTTCTGGCAGGCAACGGCATAAAGGCTTATCTTTCAGATGAGCTCAGACCTGTTCCTATGCTTAGCTTTGCAGTAAGGTTTTTAGGCTGTACAGGCGGCGTTGTCATTACGGCAAGCCACAATCCCCCCGAGTACAACGGCTATAAGGTATACTGGGAGGACGGCGCACAGGTGCCTTTCCCAAGAGACGGCGAGATCATAAAGGAAGTAAATGCAGTTACTGACTTCAATATGATAAAGAAGGCTGACCTTACAGAGGCTGTAAACAGCGGTATGATACAGTATGTTGGTCCTGAGCTTGACGTAGCATATCTTGATGCCGTTACCGCTCAGATAGTAAATCAGGAAACTATTGACAAGACTGACCTTAAGATCGTATATACTCCTCTTCACGGCTCAGGCAACAAGCCTGTAAGACGTGCTTTGGCTAAGGCAGGCTTTAAGAATGTATTTGTTGTTCCTCAGCAGGAAAAGCCCGACGGCAGCTTCCCGACTGTAGGATATCCCAATCCGGAAAATAAGGCTGTTTTCGACCTTGCTATGGAGCTTGCAAAGAAGGTTGACGCCGATATCATAGTCGGCACCGACCCCGATGCAGACAGAGTTGGCGCAGTCGTAAAGAAAACTGACGGCGAGTATATGGTGCTTACAGGTAATATGACAGGCTCTCTTATCTGCGAGTATATACTTTCTCAAAAGAAGGCTAAGGGTACTCTTCCCGCTAACGGCGCCGTTGTTTCAACTATCGTTTCTACAGATATGACCAAGGCTATATGCGCAGAATATAGTATGAAGTACTTTGACGTGCTTACAGGCTTTAAGTATATTGGCGAGAAGATAAAGGAATTTGAGGCTGACGGAAGCTATGAGTATATGTTCGGCTTTGAGGAAAGCTATGGCTGTCTTGCAGGAACATATGCAAGAGATAAGGACGCCTGCTTTGCAACAATGATGATATGCGAGCTTGCCGCTTACTACAAGGCAAGAGGTATGAGCCTTTATGACGGACTTGTTGAGCTTTACAATAAGTATGGCTACTATAAGGAAACTATTACCTCTATTGAGCTTAAGGGTCTTGACGGCGCCGCTCAGATTCAGAAGATAATGGATACCTTAAGAGCAGATCCGCCTAAGGAGGTTGCAGGCGCTAAGGTCATTGAAACAAGAGATTATTCAGTGGACAAGATCGTAAACACTTTAACAGGTGAGGAAAGCAAGAGCGGTCTGCCTAAGAGCAATGTTCTCTACTTTGTTCTTGACAACGGCACTTGGTTCTGTGTACGTCCAAGCGGAACAGAACCAAAGATCAAGGTTTACTTCGGCTCTTCCGACAAGAGCGAAGAGGCTGTTGAGGCTAAGGTAAAGGCTGCAAGCGACGGTATACTTGCTATCGTTGACGGTATTTTAAAGTAAAATTGTCTGAATATTAAGGAAAGCTATTGCAGTAAATTTGTGATTATGTTAATATAGACCTCTCAGTCAGCCCCGTACACAGCTATTTTTATATAAGTTTTTGCCGCGGCTGACAGCTCCATTGCAGCGGAAGAAGTTATCCGCCGATACGAAGTATCGCTTTTGCCGAAAGCAAAAGTGCTGAACCTGATTAGGGGAGCCTTAGGTGAGCGCTTTGCAAAATCCCTTATTTACTTAGAAAAAGCAATACCTAATTGATTGCCATAGCTTTCCGGTACACAGCCTCCCCTAATCAGGGGAGGGGGACCAACCGGAGGTTGGTGGAGAGGTTATTAAACAAAAATCTATTAAAACTAAAATAGGCTGTCGCATTATAAATGCGGCAGCCTGTTTTGGTTGATGTATAAAAGTTAAATGATATGAATTTTAGGTCACAGGCTCCTTTACAGCAAATTCAGATGATATCTGAGTATATATGATGTAGCGAGCCAGTATACTATTATAGTGGCAATATTGATTATTATACACTTTGTGGTGGATGATATCGCAAAGGCAATAAGCTGATTGGGGTCTGAGCCAATGGGAACAAGTATTCCGAATACCTTAGCTATAAGAAACTGTATGCCCAGACTTAAGGCAAGTATTCCCACAAAGCTCAAAAGTACGATGCTGTTTCTGAAGGCATTTGACATCTGACCTATCATCTGTGAAAGAAAGCACAGAGCGACCAGACTTGTGATAACCGTAGCTATACAGAAGCCCACTGAAAGCATAATGCCTGTCAGACTTATATGAATATTGTTGTTTATGCTTATTTCGGTAATAGCCTTTACGAAAATTTCAAAATATTCCGTTTGTACCATTACAACGGATATGACGCCTATTGCTATCAGCACTATTACTATGCTCCAGAAAAGGGACACTATTATTTTGCTCAGCACTATTTCCAGGCTGGAAACAGGCAGCATATTTGTAAACTGACCCTGGGGCGAAAGTATATTTTCGTCAAACCACTGAGCCTGACGTACAATAGTGACTATTGCCGTAAGGAAACCCAAAGCGCCCAAAAAGCCTGCCGCCGCAAGCTTTATTATACTGCCGATGTAAAAGTCCGTGTTGCCGAAAACAGACATAAAGGCTGAACTCCACAGAAATCTTACAAAAAAGGCAAATACACACACGAGAATTATATAGCCCCACAGCTTTCTGATAGTTGTCTTAAGGTCGTAATATATTAAATTAAGCACGTCTGTATACCTCCTTATATAAGGCGCTTACACTGTTGCCGTACTTTTCTTCAAAGCTCTTCTTATCGGCGGAAACGTATATCTCACCGTTACGCATAAAAATAACCTTGTCCAGCACACTGTCCAGTCCTGCGGCTGCCTGAGAAAGTATTATAACGGCGCCATGCTTTTTACAGGTGGAAATTATGTCTATAACATCCTCCCTGTACTTAGGGTCTGTGTGTACCAGTGGATCGTCGAATACATACAAGGGCACTCTCCTACAGCCTACAACTATTGTTTCCACTATCTGTATGGCTGTAGTTGAAAGATTGTCAAACTTGGTTTTGGGAGATATCTTGAAGTGCTTGAGTAGTTTAAATGCCTTCTTGTAGCTGAAATCCTTGAAAAATCTGCTGTACTGAGTAAGCAGCTCCGCTACGCTGACATCGTACTTGACAAAGGGTATTTCGGGCTGATAGCTTACAGCCCCATTTGTGCCTGAGCCTGCATTCTTGCCCTTTATAGTAACTACTCCCTTGCTCGGAGGTATCAGTCCGCATATTATCTTTGCAAGAGTAGTCTTTCCGTTGCCCTCGGGAGCAAGCACAACAAGAGCCTCGCCTTTGTTCACAGTTATGTTGAAATCGCTGAGTACTTTTTTAAGCCCGAATTTCTTGCCGACATTTGAACACTTGAGTATAGGCTTAGGCTTTTTCTCAACAGAGGAAACGCCTATTGTCCTTTTATCAGGCGCTTTGACTGTATTGTTCTTGCCTTTTTCAGTTTTCTTTTTATCATCAGTAGAATTCATATTATCCGCTCCCTGAGTTACCAAGTCCGCATTTTTATATATACATAATACTACAAATTTACATAAATTGCAAGGACATTGTATATTGCGGAAAAATGGCAATAAAAAAATGCCCAGAGACGGAATTGAACCGCCCACACGAGGATTTTCAGTCCTCTGCTCTACCAACTGAGCTATCTGGGCATGTGTGACTAATCACAACATATGATATTATAATACAGCAAAGCTTTTTTGTCAAGGAAAAATATACAAAAAATACCCTGTGAGCTTTATATGACGGTATTGAACTGCGGAACACCGTGTTTTTCGCGATTTTCTATCATTTCCTCTATTTTGTATTTGTTGTAGAGCATATGCATCATCATGGCGTGCTTTGCCGCTGCGGCATCGTGTCGCTCAATAGCCTCTGCAATAAGTCTGTGAGTAGTGATAGTTTCGTCCTTAAGCATACCGTAGGTAATGTTTACAAATACGGCAACGGAGGTGTCTATTATAGGTATTATCTTTTCCACTACGTTGTTGCCTGAGCTTTTGGCTATTGCCTTGTGAAATTCCACATCGGGAGGCATATGATCCTCGCCTCTTGCTATATAGTCCTCTGTCATATGACAGTATTTCCATATCTCGGCTATATTTTTATCCAATGCCCTGTTGGCAGCCATAGACGCTATTTCAGGCTCCAGTATTATTCTTATCTCCAGAAGGTCCTTTGCCAGCTTATAGCGGTCCGTTGAGAATATAAGCCCAAGAGGGTCCTCGGGTATGCCTGTGTTCCTTGCCACATATGTGCCTGCGCCTCTCCTTATTACAAGTACATTCCTGCTGACAAGAAGGCGCACCGCCTCCCTTACCGTGCTTCTGCCTACGCTTAATATCTGACCAAGCTCGGTCTCGTTGGGTATTCTGTCGTCAGGCTCAAGCTTGTTGTCTATTATGTATTCTATTATTCTGTCTGCCGTTATCTCCGGAAGTGTCTTTATATTGTCGGAAAACATAATACTCCCCATTTCGTTATTATTTGTAACCAGTATATTCCTTTTTACAAATAAAATCAAGTATAAAAAAGGGCTGCAAAAGCAGCCCCGTAATTTTTTTAAGCAAAGAATGAAATAATAAGAGCTACCACAAAGCCTGCTGCGCCTACTATGGTCTCCATTACAGTCCAGGACTTAAGCGTTGTCTTTTCATCTATTTGCAGAAGTGACTTAACAAGCCAGAAGCCTGAGTCGTTAAAATGTGAACATACTGTTGCGCCGCCTGCTACTGCTGCTGTACAGCAAGCAAGATAGAGGGGTGAAAGCTCGCCTATGCCCGGTATTGCCGCCACTATACCTGCCGCCATTGTCATAGCTACAGTTGAGGAGCCTACTGAAAGTCTTACAAGAACTGCTATTATAAAGGCTACCACTACCATAGGCAGACCGCCGCTTGATACTGCGTTTCCTATAACGTCGCCTAAGCCTGAGGACTGGAGCATATATTTGAGTACACCGCCGCAGGCAGTTACAAGAAGTATCATACCCGTAGGCTCAAGTGACTTTGACATGACCTTTTCAAGCTCTTCTCTTGTATAGCCGTGTCTTATGCCAAGTATTATCATAGCCACTATTGTTGCTATTGAAAGCGCTACAAAAGGCTCGCCTAAGAATGTAAGTATAGGCATTATTGCTGACTCGGGCGCAACAACATTTGCTATAGTCTTTATAACGATAAGTATAATAGGTATAAATATAATTCCTACAACTGCGCCGAAGCCGGGAAGCTTGCTTTCCTCGTATTCGGGAGTTTCAGCTACATTTGACGGTATAGGCACAAATATCTTGTTGCCTATGAATGAGCCGAATACAGGACCTGCCAGGATCATGGCTACAATACCGCAGACAAGACCTACAACTATTACATAGCTTAGGTCAACGCCTAAAAGACTGGCTACAAGTATGGGACCCGGAGTAGGAGGTATAAATGCGTGGCCTACTGCAAGACCTGCCAAAAGTGGTATTACATAGTAAAGGGATGACCTCTTTGTGCTCTTTGCAAGAGAAAGGGCAAGAGGTATAAGTATTATAAGGCCTGCGTCGAAGAATACGGGCATAGCTATTACAAGACCTGTTATGCCTAAAGCCCATGCCGCCTTTTTTTCGCCAAACCATTTTACAAGTGTTGAGGCTATCCTCTGCGCTCCGCCGGAGATCTCCAGTATGGCTCCGAACATTGAGCCAAGACCGATAAGCAGGGCTATACTTTTTAATGTAGAGCCTATACCTTCGCCTACGGAGTCGATTATAGTCTGGATATCCATACCTGAGAGAAAGCCTATTACACAGGCTGCTATAAGTATGGAAAGCATAGCGTGAAGCTTAACTGCGATTATAAGTATGAGCAGGACCGCAAGGCCTGCAAGAGCCGCAAACACAAGCTGACCTGTGGAAGCTGTTGCGTCTAATAGTGCTAAGTTATACATAAATTGACCTCCTTATATATTATTGGTATTATTATTTCGCAACACCATTTTCGGGGTACCTGGTACCCCGAAAATGGCGGTTATTTTTTTAGTACTTTTTGTATTTATTCCATATATCCGCCCTTCATAGGTGATACGGCGCGTTCTGAGAATATTTTCAGTATGCCTGATTTGTATTTGGAGCCCTTTGGCTGCCATTTTGCTTTTCTTTCTTCAAGTATTTTATCTACCTCTTCGGGAGAAAGCTTTTTGCCCTTGACACCTATTATTCTCAGTATTCTGTTTTTAATGTCTATTTCTATCAGGTCGTCCTCCTCCACAAGAGCTATAGGGCCGCCCTCGGCTGCCTCAGGTGAGATATGTCCTATGGCGGGACCCTTTGACGCTCCCGAAAATCTGCCGTCTGTCAGAAGTGCAATAGACTTTCCAAGCTCCTCGTCTGATGATATAGCCTCTGTGGTGTAGAACATTTCGGGCATACCGCTGCCCTTAGGTCCTTCGTATCTTATTATTACCGCATCTCCCGGCTTTATATCTCTGTGTATGACTGCCGCTATGGCATCCTCCTCACAGTCAAAGGGCTTAGCCTTAAGTATTGCATAGTGCATTTCCTTTGGTACTGCGCTGTGCTTTACTACGGAGCCGTCGGGAGCAAGGTTGCCCTTTAATACGGCTATTGTTCCGTTCTTGCCCATAGGCTCGTCTATACTTCTTATAATATCCGTTCTCTTAAGACCTGTCTTTGCAAGGAGCTCGTCGCATCTTTCATAAAATCCGCTCTTCTTAAGGTCCTCAAGGTTTTCGCCTAAGCTCTTGCCCGTAATTGTCATAACGTCAAGGTCAAGATGATCCTTTATTTCCTCCATTATCCTTGGCACTCCCCCTGCATAGTAGAAGTACTCCGCAGGCCATCTTCCCGCAGGTCTGATGTCTAGGAGATAGCTTGCATCGGCATGTATCCTGTCGAAGGTATCCGCATCGATGTAATAGCCGAATTCATGGGCAATAGCGGGGATGTGGAGCAGTGAATTTGTTGAGCCTGATATTGCGGCATGGACCTTTATGGCATTTTCAAAGGATGACATTGTTACAATATCCCTGGCTGTCTTTCCGCTTGTGGCAAGAGCGGCTGCCTTTACTCCCGCTTCATATGCCATTTTCTTAAGGTCCTCGCAGGTAGCGGGAAGAAGAGCGCTGCCGGGTATCATAAGACCGAGAGCCTCTGCCATTATCTGCATTGTAGAGGCTGTACCCATAAATGAACAGGCTCCGCAGCTGGGACAGGCGTTGTGCTTGTAATAGGTAAGCTTTTCATCTGTTATCTCGCCTCTCTGCTGCATTGCCGAATAGGCGCCTATCTGCTCAAGTGTAAGCAGATCGGGACCTGCCTCCATAACACCGCCCGTTACCATAACGGAGGGAATGTTTATCCTGCCTATTGCCATAAGATGGGCAGGCACTCCCTTATCGCAGCTTGTTACAAATACGCCGCTGTCAAAGGTAGTCGCGTTGGCATGAATCTCAATGAGATTGCATATGGAATCCCTTGAAACAAGGGAATAGTTAATGCCGTCGTGACCCTGTGACATACCGTC
Source organism: uncultured Clostridia bacterium (assembly GCA_947589665.1). Taxonomy (GTDB): domain Bacteria; phylum Bacillota; class Clostridia; order Lachnospirales; family CAG-274; genus CANPXH01. The sequence continues at coordinate 38,368 of CANQBJ010000008.1, read as the reverse complement.
GCATATGTCGGTGGCAAAGTATCTTGCCGCCTTGGCGCCGCTGTCGTTTATACCCTTTACGGCAGCCTCTACAAGACCGAGAAGATGGGCGCTTCCGGGATGAGAGTCACCGAAGGTACTTTCAACAATGACCTGGGGCTTTGAAAGGTCATTTACCTTCCAGCCCATGCCTAATTTGAGAGGGTCCATTTCGGGAGCAAGTCCTCTCACCTTCTGACTGTTTAACATAAAATTACCTCCTGTCATTTAAAATAGATGATATAATTGAATTTTACTATAATACATCAGATGTCGTTGCTAATTTAATAATAATACATCAGATGTATATAGTCAATATACAATTAAAATTTCGCTATTTAGCACAAAAATACGCTTATACATCATACGAAACAGCATATCTATTTATGCACTTTGGACAAAAACTATTGAATATTTGACGAAATGAAAAAATTCCTTGATTTTAATAATAAAGTGATTTTAAAAGTAGTATATCCATATTTGCTGTTGAATATTGAATAATATTTTGGTATAAAATAGCGTTATAGACAATTATTAAATGGGCATGGTGCAATAATTGAGTTGACAAAAATTTTTATCGAATGTATAATAATATTGCAATCTTGAATTGCAAACAATGAAAAACTGTATAGTTCTTTGAATTGGAGGTGGTTTTATGGCAACAAAGAGTATGTTGAAGGATGTTGAGATAAAGGATAAGAAATTCGGACAGGATTTTTCGTCCGCTCTTGAGGTTGCATTAAGAAAAGCCGAAGGCAGTCAGGGCTATGAACCAATGAAAAGAGAGCACAGAGAATTATCCGGAGAAGAAATCAAAGATTTTTTGAACTTGTAAGCATTATGATCAACTTAGAAATAAATTCCGAATTAATATCTATTAACTTAAAAGATTTAATTGAGCAGTTAGGAGAGGATAAAACAAAGGATATCCTCTCCTCTTTTGAATGTCCGATGAATATGGATGTACAGAATTTTCTGAGGTATAAAGCAATACCATTTTCAAAACAGGGAATTTCTGCCACACATTTGATATATTGTTATTCCAATTCTGAAAAATGGGGAAAATATAAAGAGTTGGTAGGCTATTATACTATTACGACCAAAAATTTAGTGTTACATAAAAAGGCTGTTACAAATACTATATGGAAAAAGACCTTAAAATTTTGCAACAATGCCCCTAAGGACAATAAATGTATTTTAGCTGCGCCGTTGATAGGGCAATTGGGTAAAAACTTTGCAAATGGCAATGATGCGTTAATTAAGGGTAGCGAGTTACTGGAGTTAGCGTTAAATAAAATAAAGCAGATCCAGAATGAAATAGGCGGCAAATTTACATATTTAGAATGCGAAGATAATGAAAAGCTAATAAGCTTTTATGAAGAAAATGGATTTACTGTGTTTGGAAAAAGGCAATTGGACAGAGATGAAACTGATATAAAAGGAGAACATCTTATACAGCTTCTTAAATATATTAAGTAATAAGCGACGTTTTAATTATAACAATGGTATTGATATTTCATTTTTTTATTGTTTTGTTCCTGCTTTTTACCTATTATACAATGTGCAGTAAAAATAATTTGTAAAAATTTAAAAATTCAGTTAAAAATTTATAAAAAAAATTAAAAAAAGGCTTGCATTTAAGCCAAAAATATGGTAATATATTCGTGTTGTGACATTAAGAGCGTAGATGCAGAAGGTTGCTGTAACGCTGATAAACACATAGGTTTTACAGGTTTTTCTGCGGAGCAATGTCCAGGTCATGAAACCGGGCGACAAGGTCACTGTGCGAATATTGTTTGTGAGTTTCATCAAAGGTACGATGTACCAAAGAGTTGCAAGTATGAAACACACGGATGAGTGTACAGTCACCACTTGTCGTGCTAAGATTTTTGAAAGTACGAAAAGGAGGCGACTTTTTTTATGGCTAATCAGAAGATTAGAATCAGTCTTAAGTCATTCGATCACAAGTTAATCGATCAGTCAGCTGCTCAGATAATAGAGACAGCTAAGAAAACAGGTGCAAAGATAAGCGGTCCTATACCCCTTCCCACAAAGAAGGAGGTTGTGACTATCCTCAGGGCTGTTCACAAGTACAAGTACTCCAGAGAGCAGTTTGAGCTCAGGACACACAAAAGACTTATCGATATCCTGCAGCCAACAGGCAAGACAGCCGATGCATTATCAAGACTTGACTTACCTGCAGGCGTTGACATTACATTAAAGGTAATGTAATAGGATAAGACTGAACACAAAAAAAGCGAAAAATTATCGGTTTATATAAGAAGAAAGCCTTATGTAGACCTAGAATGATCTCCCGAAAGGGTGATCCGCTGTAGAGTTTATTATGGAGGTAAAACAATGAAGAAAGCAATTGTTGCCAAGAAAATTGGCATGACACAGATCTTCACTGAGGCAGGCTTGCTTGTTCCCGTTACGGTACTGGAAGCAGGTCCCTGCGTTGTAACTCAGGTAAAGACAGCCGAGAACGACGGCTATGACGCAGTACAGGTCGGTTTCGGCGATGTAAAGGTTAATAAGGTCAACAAGCCTATGAAGGGTCATTTCGACAAGGCTAATACAGATCCCAAGAAGGTCCTTAAGGAATTCAGACTTGATTCTTTAGAGGGCTACGAGGTAGGTACAGAGATCAAGGCTGACGTATTTGCAGCAGGCGATAAGGTCGATGTATCAGGTGTTTCAAAGGGTAAGGGCTATCAGGGTCCTATCAAGAGACACGGTCAGCACAGAGGACCCATGGCTCACGGTTCCAAGTTCCACAGAGCAGTAGGTTCCATGTCTTCTGCAACTACTCCTGGTAAGGTAAAGAAGGGTAAGAAGATGGCAGGTCACATGGGCAGCGTTAACGTAACTGTTCAAAATCTTGAGGTAGTCAGAGCAGATGCCGATAAGAATTTACTTCTTGTAAAGGGCGCTGTTCCGGGCAGCAAGGGCTCTGTAGTAGTAATTAAGGATAGCGTAAAGGCTAATTAATCTTTACGAAAGGAGGAAGACCTAATGGCAAATGTAAAAGTGTTCAACATGAGCGGCAGCGAAGTTGGTACTATAGAATTAAATGACGATATCTTTGCAGTAGAGGTAAACACTCACGTTATGCATCAGGCAGTTGTCCAGTATCTTGCAAATCAAAGACAGGGTACTCAGAGTGCATTGACTCGTGCAGAGGTTCGCGGCGGCGGCAGAAAGCCCTGGAGACAGAAGGGCACAGGCAGAGCAAGACAAGGCTCTATCCGTTCACCACAGTGGACCGGCGGTGGTGTTGTATTTGCGCCAAAGCCAAGAGATTATTCCTTTAAGCTTAACAAGAAGGTAAAGAGATTAGCTCTTAAATCAGCTTTAAGCTCTAAGGTAAATGAAAATAAGCTTATTGTAGTAGATAAGATAACTGTAAATGCCAAGACTAAGGAAATGGCAAAGGTTATGGACAGCTTAAAGGCAGGCAAGGCTCTCATTGTTCTGGAGGATGGCAATGACAATGCAGTGCTTGCAGCAAGAAATATCCCTACAGTAAAGACTGCTTCAGTAGGTACTATAAATGTATATGACATCCTTAAGTACGATTCTTTGGTAGTTACTCAGGATGCAGTAAAGAAGATCGAGGAGGTGTACGCATAATGGCAGATATCAAGTATTATGACGTTATATTAAAGCCTGTTATCACAGAGAAGACCATGAACGATATGGCTGATAAGAAGTATGCTTTTTATGTACACCCACAGGCAACCAAGATACAGATAAAAGATGCTGTTGAGAAGATGTTTGACGGCGTTAAGGTAGCTAAGGTCAATACAATGAACATCGTAGGCAAGCTTAAGAGAAGAGGCTATACCTTCGGCAGAACAAATGCCAGAAAGAAGGCTATAGTACAGCTTACGGCAGACAGCAAGGAAATAGAAATATTCCAGGGCATGTAAATTTCCTAAAGGTAAAAATGAAGCTCGCTTCGATTTTTACCGCAGGAAATTTAACGATATGTTTTTGATACTGACGTGAAACGTCAGTAACTGCGTAAGCAGTAAATACGAAGTATTTAATCAAAAACATAGAGTTGCGGAACGAAAGGCTAAAAAGCTGCTATTCAACAAAACCGCAGAGTTGCGGAACGAAAGGCTAAGCCGATATTCAACAAAACCGCTTATCCCACAGATAAAGAATAAAGTATAGACACGAAAACGTGTTTGCAAATATTTGGAAAAGGAGTGTAAAAAAATGGGTATTAAGAGATTTAAGCCTTATACACCTTCAAGAAGACAGATGACAGTATCTGACTTCGCTGAAATTACAAAATCAACTCCCGAAAAAAGCCTTGTAGTCCACATCAAGACTACAGCAGGCAGAAATAATCAGGGTAAGATAACTGTCCGTCACATTGGCGGCGGTGCTAAGAAGAAGTACAGAATAATCGACTTCAAGAGAAATAAAGACGGTATTCCCGCAAAGGTTACCGCTATAGAGTACGATCCCAACAGAACAGCTAACATTGCGTTAGTATGCTATGCTGACGGCGAGAAGAGATATATACTTGCTCCCAACGGCTTAAAGGTCGGCGACACTGTAATGAGCGGTCCTGAGGCGGAAGTAAGAGTTGGTAATGCACTTGCTATGAAGGATATACCTGTAGGTGCTGAGATACACAACATCGAAATGGTTCCCGGCGCAGGCGGACAGCTTGTGCGTTCAGCAGGTAATGTTGCACAGCTTATGGCTAAGGAAGGCAAGTATGCAACAGTTAGATTACCATCCGGCGAAATGAGATTATTACCTATTAACTGTAAGGCTACTATTGGTCAGGTAGGCAATTCAGATCACGAGCTTATCAATATCGGCAAGGCAGGTAAGAAGCGTCACATGGGCATCAGACCTACAGTAAGAGGTTCTGTTATGAACCCCAACGACCATCCTCACGGCGGTGGCGAGGGCAGAGCTCCTGTTGGCCGTCCTGCACCCAGTACTCCATGGGGTAAGCCTGCTCTCGGTCTTAAGACCAGAAAGAAGCACAAGGCTAGCAACAAGTATATAATTCGTGGTAGAAATAAATAATAGGAGGCCTGAATAATGAGTAGATCACTTAAGAAGGGTCCATTCTGTGACGACCACCTTATGAAGAAGGTCGTAGCTCAGAATGAGGCTAATACAAAGAATGTTATAAAGACCTGGTCACGCCGTTCTACTATCTTTCCGGAGATGATAGGTCATACTATTGCAGTACATGACGGCAGAAAGCATGTTCCTGTATATATTACAGAGGATATGGTAGGTCATAAGTTAGGTGAATTTGCTTTGACCAGAACTTACAGAGGTCACGGTAAGGACGCTGAAAAGAAGTCAAAGGTTAAATAATTACGTTTCTGAAAGGAGGTTACCTTAATGTCAAAGGGACACAGAAGCCAGATAAAAAGGGAAAGAAACGAAAACAACAAGGACAGAAGAGCTCAGGCTCATGCTAAGTATGTAAGAGTTTCCGACACCAAGGCTAGGATCGTTTTAGACCAGATCAAAGGTAAGAGCATAGGCGAGGCTATGGCAATACTTGCTTACTCACCAAGATATGCTGCTGAAATAATAGAAAAGGTTTTAAAGTCTGCTGTTGCCAATGCAGAAAATAACCTTGAATTAGATGTAAATAATTTGTATGTTGCAGATGTAATAGCTAATCAGGGACCGACTCTCAAGAGGATCCGCCCTAGAGCTCAGGGCAGAGCTTACAGGATCAATAAGAAGACTGCTCACATTTCAATATACTTAGATGAGAAGAAATAAGGAGGTCAACCATGGGTCAGAAAGTAAATCCACATGGATTAAGAGTCGGCATCATCAAGGATTGGGAATCTACATGGTATGCAGACAAGAAGGACTACGCTAATTTCTTAGTAGAGGACAATAAGCTTAGAAATTATATAAGAACAAGATTAGCTAACTCAGGTGTTTCCAAGATCGCCGTTGAGAGAACTAATGAAAGAGTAAAGATCACTATCCATACTTCAAAGCCCGGTATAATAATCGGTAAGAGCGGCGCTTCCATTCAGGAATTAAGCAACGATCTGCAGAAGATGACCGATAAGAAGGTATTGGTCAATGTAGAAGAGATAAAGAGACCTGAGCTGGACGCTTTACTGGTAGCTGAGGATATAGCAAGACAGCTTGAAAACCGTATAACCTTCAGAAGAGCTATGAAGAAGGCTATGCAGACAACTATGAAGTTTGGCGCAAAGGGTATCAAGACAGCCTGCAGCGGCCGTCTCGGAGGCGCTGAAATGGCACGTTCAGAAAGCTATCATGACGGTACTATACCTCTTCAGACTTTAAGAGCAGATATAGATTACGGTTTTGCTGAGGCAAATACCACTTACGGCAAGATCGGCGTTAAGGTTTGGATATACAAGGGTGAGGTACTTCCTGAAAAGAAGACTAAGAAAGGAAGTGTTCAGTAATGTTAATGCCTAAGAGAGTTAAAAGACGTAAGCAGTTCAGAGGTCGTATGACAGGTAAGGCTTTAAGAGGCAATAAGATAACTTACGGTGAATACGGTATTGTGGCAATGGAGCCAAGCTGGATCACTTCCAGACAGATAGAGGCAGCCAGAGTTGCAATGACAAGATATATAAAGAGAGGCGGTAAGGTCTGGATCAAGATTTTCCCGGATAAGCCCGTTACAGAGAAGCCTGCTGAAACAAGAATGGGTTCAGGTAAAGGTTCTCCAGAGTATTGGGTAGCAGTAGTTAAGCCGGGCCGCGTTATGTTCGAGATCGCAGGCGTAACTGAGGATATTGCAAGAGAGGCTTTAAGACTTGCTATCTATAAGCTGCCTATCAAGTGTAAGATTGTATCACGCGCTGATTTGGAAAAGGAGTGTGACAATTAATGAAGAGTACGGAATACGTTGCAGAGTTAAAGAACAAATCTGTTGACGAGCTTAACAACGAGCTGGTAGAGGCAAAGAAGGAGCTTTTTAACTTAAGATTTCAGAATGCCACAAACCAGCTTAACAACACAGCAAGGATCAACCTTGTTCGCAAGAATATAGCCAGAATTCAGACTGTTATCACACAGAAGAAGAACGCTCTTTAATAGTTATATAATGGAAGGAGGACATTTCAGTGGAAAGAAATCTTCGTAAAACAAGAATAGGAAGAGTTATAAGCGATAAGATGGATAAGACTATCGTTGTAGCTGTTGAAAATAATATAAGACATCCATTATATAACAAGATCGTGAAGACCACATATAAGTTAAAGGCTCACGATGAGAATAATGAGTGTCAGATCGGTGACAGAGTAAGAGTTATGGAGACCAGACCTTTATCAAAGGACAAGAGATGGAGATTGGTCGAGATCGTAGAAAAGGTTAAGTAATTCCTAAAGGAGGAAATCGACAATGATTCAACAGGAAAGCAGACTTGTTGTTGCTGATAACTCAGGTGCTAAGGAATTATTATGTATCAGAGTGTTAGGCGGTTCAACAAGAAGATATGCCAATATAGGCGATGTTATAGTTGCGACTGTTAAAGATGCAACACCCGGCGGCGTTGTTAAAAAGGGCGAGGTAGTAAGAGCCGTAGTTGTAAGGACTAAGAAGGGCGCTTCAAGACCCGATGGTTCATACATTAAGTTTGACGAGAATGCAGCCGTAATCATAAGAGAAGACAAGAACCCCAGAGGTACCCGTATTTTCGGACCTGTAGCAAGAGAGCTCAGAGAGAAGCAGTATATGAAGATACTGTCTCTTGCTCCCGAAGTATTATAATAGGAGGTCGTGTCAGAATGAAGATCAAAAGAGGCGATAAGGTACAGATTATCGCAGGTAAAGATAAAGGCAAGGAAGGCAAGGTACTTGTTGTAGATAAGAAGAACAATAAGGTTATCGTAGAGGGCGCCAACAAGGTAAAGAAGCACGTTAAGCCAAGTCCGGCACATCCTCAGAGCGGTATCATCGAGCAGGAAGCTCCCATTGACGCTTCTAATGTTATGTTTGTTTACGCAGGTAAGCCAACCAGAATTGGTTACAAGGTAGAAGACGGCATTAAGCAGAGAATTGCTAAGTCAACCGGTGAAGTAATCGATTAATTCTGAAAAGGAGGACTATTCGTGAACGCATTCAGAGAGTATTATGAAAAGGAAGTCGTACCTGCAATGCAGGCAAAATTTTCCTACAAGAATATAATGGAAGTTCCAAAGCTTGAGAAGATCGTTATAAATATGGGTCTTGGTGAGGCTAAGGAAAACGCAAAGGCAATAGACTCTGCAGTATCTGATCTGTCTATCATATCAGGTCAGAAGCCTATTGTAACAAAGGCTAAGAAGTCAATTGCTGCCTTCAAGCTTCGTGCAGGTATGCCGATAGGCTGTAAGGTTACATTAAGAGGCGAAAAGATGTACAGCTTTGCAAGTAAGCTCATAAACATCTCTCTTCCCCGAGTTCGTGACTTCAGAGGCGTAAGCGCCGAGTCATTTGACGGAAGAGGAAACTATACCTTAGGTCTTAGAGAGCAGCTTATGTTCCCTGAGATACAGTACGATAAGATCGACAAGATAAGAGGTATGGATATCGTATTCGTAACTACAGCAAATACCGATGAGGAAGCAAGAGAGCTACTCAGATTATTCGGTATGCCATTCAGAAAGTAAGGGAGGCAAGGAGATTATGGCTAAGACATCAATGAAGATAAAGCAGGCAAGAAAACCTAAGTTTTCAACTCAGAGCTATACTCGCTGCAGAATTTGCGGAAGACCCCACGCTTATTTAAGAAAGTTCGGTATCTGCAGAATTTGCTTCCGTGAATTAGCTTACAAGGGCGAGATCCCCGGTGTTAAAAAGGCAAGCTGGTAATTTGAAAGGAGGTTTTTTAAATGTCAATGAGTGATCCTATCGCAGATATGCTCACAAGAATAAGAAATGCAAATACTGCTAAGCACGACACTGTAGATGTACCTTCCAGTAAAATGAAAGAGGCTATTGCCAAGATACTTACAGACGAAGGATATATTGCAGGCTATGAGATTATAGAGGACGGCATAAAGAAGACAATGAAGATCACACTTAAGTACGGTGTGGACAAGAATGAAAAGGTTATCTCAGGTATCAAGAGAATTTCAAAGCCCGGTCTTAGAGTTTATGCCAACACAGACGAATTACCAAGAGTTTTGGGCGGAATAGGTACCGCTATTGTTTCTACAAACAAGGGCATCATTACCGACAAGGAAGCCAGAAAGCTCGGCGTTGGCGGCGAAGTTATCGCCTATGTATGGTAATAGAAGGAGGTAAATTATATGTCACGTATAGGTAAATTACCTGTTGCTATTCCGGCTGGCGTTGAGGTTAAGCTTGAGGATGGTAACGTAATTACAGTCAAGGGACCTAAGGGCACACTTACCCGTAAGCTCGTAGACGAGATGACAGTTGAGGTCGGCGCTGCCGAGGTCACTGTAACAAGACCAAACGACTTAAAGAGAAGCAAGCAGCTTCACGGCCTTACAAGAACTCTTATCTACAATATGGTAGAGGGTGTTACAAACGGCTATTCAAAGCAGCTTGAGATAAACGGTGTTGGCTACAGAGCAGCTAAGTCAGGCAATAAGCTTACATTGACTCTGGGTTATTCACATCCTGTTGAGATGACTGACCCTGAGGGTATTGAAACTAAGGTCGACGGCAACAAGATAATAGTATCCGGCATAGACAAGGAAAAGGTTGGTCAGTTTGCTGCTGAGATCAGAACAAAGAGACCTCCTGAGCCTTACAAGGGTAAGGGTATCAAGTACACGACTGAGCAGATCAGACGTAAGGTTGGTAAGACAGGTAAGAAATAATAAAGGAGTGAATGTCAATGATTAGAAAGCCATCACGCGCTGATGCCAGAGCAAAGCGTCATTACAGACTTCGCAACAATATCTCAGGCACAGCAGACAGACCAAGATTGGCAGTATTCAGATCAAATATGCATATATATGCACAGGTCATAGATGATACAGTTGGCAATACACTTTGTGCTGCATCTACAGTTGAAAAGGATATCAGAGCTAAGCTTGAAAAGACTAACGACGTAGAGGCTGCAAAGGCTGTAGGCGAGGCTGTAGCTAAGAAAGCAATTGAAAAGGGTATCACTACAGTGGTATTCGACAGAGGCGGATTTGTATATCATGGTAAGATCCAGGCATTAGCCGACGCTGCCAGAGAAGCAGGTCTTAAGTTCTAAGTAGGAGGGAAAGACGTGAGAAATAAAATCGATGCAAGTACTCTTGATCTTAAGGACAAGGTCGTAACAATCAAGAGAGTAACAAAGGTTGTTAAAGGCGGTCGTACTTTCCGTTTTGCTGCTTTGGTAGTAGTAGGCGACGAAAATGGTCATGTCGGTGTCGGCTTAGGCAAGGCTATGGAAATTCCCGACGCTATCCGCAAGGGTAAGGACGATGCAACAAAGCACCTTATATATGTTGAAAGAAATGAAAACAACAGTATTTACCACGAGATCTACGGTAAGTTCGGCAGCTCAAGCGTTCTTCTTAAGCCTGCTCCGGAAGGTACAGGCGTTATTGCAGGCGGTCCTGCAAGAGCCGTTATAGAGCTTGCCGGTATCAAGAATATCAGGACTAAGTCTTTAGGCTCAAGAAATAAGAAAAATGTTGTAAACGCTACACTTGAGGGACTTGCAGCAGCTACTTCTCCCGAGAAGGCAGCAAGACTTCGCGGTAAGACTGTAGAAGAAATTATGGGCTAAGGGAGGATACTGAGATGTTAAAGATTACTTTAGTTAAGTCTACAATAGGTGCTATCCCTAAGCACAAGAAGACTGTACAGGCTCTTGGCTTGAGAAAGCCAGGCAATACTGTTGAGCAGCAGGACAATGCTGCTGTCAGAGGTATGATAGATCAGGTCAAGCACCTGGTTAAAGTAGAGGAAATCTAATTAAGGAGGTGTTTTCAATGTTATTAAGTGATTTAAGACCTGCTGAAGGCTCAAGGTCCGATAAGTTCAGAACAGGCAGAGGTCATGGCTCAGGCAATGGCAAGACTGCAGGCAAGGGACATAAGGGTCAGAACGCACGTTCAGGCGGCGGTGTAAGACCGGGCTTTGAGGGCGGTCAGATGCCTCTTTACAGAAGAATTCCCAAGAGAGGTTTCAAGTGTATTAATACTAAGGACATTGTTGCCATAAATATCAGTCTTTTAAATGACAGATTCGAAGATGGTGAGGTCGTTAATGCAGAGGCATTGATGAATAAGGGTATCGTAAGTCATGTAAGAGACGGTGTTAAGGTTTTGGGCAACGGTGAGCTCAGCAAGAAGCTTACTGTTCAGGTAAACTATTTCAGCGCATCAGCTAAGGAGAAGATCGAGGCTGCCGGCGGAAAAGCTGAGGTGATTTAATTGTTAAGCGTATTGAGAAATGCTTTTGCAGTTAAGGAGATCCGTACTAAAATATTATATATGCTTTTAGTACTCTTTTTAGTAAGGATCGGTACTCACCTGCCGATCCCCGGTCTTGATGTAAACGCTCTTGCAAATACAGATACTCAGAATACACTGTATTCTCTTATTACAGGCGGTAACTACGGTACAGTATTTGCTATGGGTATCGGACCATATATCAATGCCTCCATCATTATGCAGCTTTTGACAGTTGCTATTCCAAAGCTGGAGGAAATAAGCAAGGACGGAGAGGAAGGAAGAAAGAAGATATCTCAGTATACGAGAATTTCTGCCGTTCTCCTTTCAATACTCCAGGGTTCAGGTCAGATATATACTGTTCATACAGCCTTCACTAACCCTAACTGGTTCGTATACATTGTAGGACTTATCACAATGGTTACAGGTACTATCTTCATAATGTGGTTAGGTGAAAAGCTTACCGATGTAGGTATCGGTAACGGCGCATCCTTCATCATTTTCGCCAATATCCTCCAGAACCTTGACGATGGTATAAAGGCTCTTGCGGTTATGGCACAGGGCAGGTCTATGGGCTGGCTCATTATATTGGTGATACTTGCCGTTTTAGCACTTGCTATGGCATTTGTTATTTTCGTACAGGACGGCGAAAGAAGAATACCCGTTCAGTACTCAAAGAAGCTTGTAGGCAACAGATATTTAGGCGGTCAGAGCTCATATATTCCCATTAAGGTAAATATTGCAGGTGTTATGTCTATTATCTTTGCTATTTCACTTTTACAGTTCCCACAGACTATCAATCAGCTTATACAGAGTAACCTTTTAGGCAGAATAAGCAGATGGCTGTCATTTGACTACTTTATAAAGGGAGTACTTCCCTTTGGTACTATATTATATGTTATTCTTATATTCTGTTTCACTTTCTTCTATACATCCTTCTCCTTCAACCCCGTAGAGGTTGCAGAGAATATGAAGAAGAGCGGCGGCTTTATCCCCGGTATCAGACCCGGCAAGCCAACATCAGATTATATCCAGACTATAGTTGACAGAGTATCACTTATAGGCGCTATAGCATATGCGCTTATAGCATTGCTCCCGATAGTACTTGAGTGGGTAACAGGTATGAATATGGGCTTTGGAGGAACTACCCTCCTTATCGTATCAGGCGTTGCTCTTGAGCTTGTAAAGCAGCTCCAGACACAGCTCATCATGCGTCATTATAAGGGATTTTTAAACGACTAAGCCTAGGGCTTGTCATATTATGGAATAATAATCAGGAAGGTTTTGAATATGTTTTGTCTGAAATGCTTAGGCATTTCAGACAGCATATTATTAAGGGGGATTTAAAATGAAATTAGTTCTTATAGGCTGTCCCGGTGCAGGAAAGGGCACACAGGCCAAGATGCTCTCTAAGAAATTTGGCATTGCTCATATTTCAACAGGCGATCTCCTGAGAGATCAGATGAAGAGAGGCACAGAGCTTGGCAAAAAGGTCAGTGAGATAATGAATACAGGCGGTCTTGTATCCGACGATATAGTATCTGCAATGCTTGCAGAGAGAATAAAGGAGGACGACTGCAAAAAGGGATATATACTCGACGGTTATCCCAGAAATGTAGCTCAGGCAGAGGGTCTTGACGATATAACGGGACCTCTTGACAAGGTCATATGCTATGAGGTTGCAGACGATGTTATAGTAGACCGTATGACAGGCAGAAGAAGCTGTCCCGAATGCGGAAAAATGTATCACCTTACATACAACCCGCCTAAGACTGAGGGCAAGTGTGATGACTGCGGAGCCGAGCTTATACAGAGAAAAGATGACAATGAGGAAACTGTTAAGAACAGACTCAAGGTCTATCACGAAACCACTGCTCCCGTAATCGATTATTACAGGAACAAGGGTATCTTAATGACAGTCAGCGGCGTTGGTGATATTGAAGATATCTTCAATAAGGTTGCCTCTGCTCTTGAGGGAATAAACTAATGTCTATAACAATTAAAAAGGAAGTACATATAGAGGCAATGCGTCTGGCAGGCAGAATAACAGGGGAGACCCTTAACCTTCTTGAAAGGGAGATAAAGCCCGGCATTACCACTGCGCAGCTTGATAAGATAGCAGAGGAATATATAAGATCAAGAGGCGCCGTCCCTTCATTCAAGGGTCTGTATGGTTATCCCGCCTCTATATGCGCCTCAGTCAACAACGAGGTCATACACGGCATTCCCGACAGCAGGACGCTTAGGGAAGGCGATATGATAAGTATTGACACAGGAGCATATATAAAGGGCTTTCACGGTGACGCAGCAAGGACCTTTGCGGTAGGCAGCATATCTGCCGAAAGGCAGAGGCTCATTGACGTAACCAGGGAAAGCTTTTTCAGAGGTATAGAATATGCAAAAGAAGGTAATCATTTATCTGAAATATCCGCGGCTGTTCAGGACTATGCCGAAAAAAGCGGATTTTCAATAGTGCGTGATTACGTAGGGCATGGCATCGGAAGAGAAATGCACGAGGACCCTGAGGTACCTAACTACAGGAGGGGAAAGCTTGGTCCGAGGCTCATAAGGGGTATGACAATAGCCGTTGAGCCTATGCTTACGGCAGGGGGCTACAGAGTAAAGACTCTTAAGAACGGCTGGACTGTTGTGACAAAGGACGGCAGCGACTCTGCCCATTATGAAAATACGGTTCTCATTACTGATGGTGAGCCTGAGCTTTTTACCTTAGTATAGCCGATACATCGGCTAACGGCTGTTTGGGGTGAAGAATTATGTATTCAAGGGACCTAAGAATTTCAAAGGGTCAGATAGTTTTCTCAAAGAGTGGCCGTGACAAGGGCATGGCATTTATAGTATGTGACTATGACGAAAGCTATGTATACCTTGCAGACGGTAAGCTGAGAAAACTTGAAAAACCAAAGAAAAAGAAAAATATCCATATCCGGATCACACATATCGTAGATGAAGATATTAAGAATAAGCTGGAGAATGGAGAATATATTCTTGATTCCCACATAAGAAAAGCTCTGGCAAAGTATAATAACAAGATGTAACAGATTGTGAAGGAGGTAGAGAGCCTTGGCAAAGGACGATGTAATAGAGGTTGAAGGCACTGTCCTTGATAAGCTTCCGAACGCTATGTTCCAGGTTGAGCTGGACAATGGACATAAGATTATTGCTCATATCTCAGGTAAGCTAAGAAAGAACTTTATAAGGATTATACCAGGTGACAGAGTTAAGCTTGAAATGTCACCCTATGACCTTACTAAGGGCAGGATTACCTGGAGAGGCAAATGAGAAAGGAGAATGAACAATGAAGGTTAGACCATCTGTTAAGCCAATGTGCGAAAAGTGCAGAATAATAAAGAGAAAGGGCGCTATCAGAGTTATCTGCGACAATCCTAAGCATAAGCAGAGACAGGGATGATGTCCTTTAAAAATCAATATGAGCAGAGGCAAGGTATAAGCCTTGCCTTTTCTTAATATGTATTTTGTATGATATTTTAGTTTGTCTTACTTTAAAAAGTAAGCAAATTTTATGTACTTTTTTGAAAAAAGTACCAAAAACGTGGGAACCTTCCGATGGTTCCCACACCCTCCGAACGGCTTTTGGGGCTTGGAATTATCTTATTCCATACCTTTTGACCCCAAAAGAGTCGCAACCTCGCCTTTTGCCACGTTGCGGCGGCGAGGTTCTAACCGCTGAAATTTAGTGAGTTGGAAATATATTTATAAATTCTTTTCTATATTTATAATGTTTTGATGAAAAAAAGGCTGCAATAAAATATTGAACAAAATATAGAATTGTTTACAAAAAGTTTACAATAAAATTATTGCTTTAACAACCAAACTATGGTATACTTTATTCTTGGTAACTATTCGTTTGAAGGCTGATTTTTTATGGTTTCAGAGGGTTCAGAGCCCTTGCAGGCCTCAAGTACCGTTCCGGGACGCGGCTGCCTCGGAATACGCATTTTAAAGCCTTATATCGAATTTTATACCGAGATAAACTATAATATTTATTTTAAGTGAAAGAGGTGTAATTGAATGGCTCGTATCGCAGGTGTAGACTTACCTAGAGAAAAGCGTATCGAAATTGGTCTTACTTATGTATATGGTATCGGAAAGTCAAGCTCTCAGAGAATTTTAGCTGAGGCAGGTGTTGATCCCGACACCAGAGTAAGAGACCTTACAGATGATGAGGTAGCAAAGATAAGAGATATCATTGCTGAGACCCAGACTGTTGAGGGTGATTTAAGAAGAGAGACTGCTCTTAATATCAAGCGTCTTGTAGAAATCGGATGCTACAGAGGTATTCGTCACAGAAAGGGTCTCCCCGTAAGAGGACAGAAGACCAAGACAAACGCAAGAACCAGAAAAGGTCCCAGAAGAACTGTTGCGAATAAGAAGAAATAATCAATTATTGATATTGATTTAAGGAGGTTAATCAAATGGCTAAGAAGACAGTTAGAAAAGCCGGAGGCCGCAGACGTCGTGACAGGAGAGTTGTGGAACGTGGTCAGGCTCATATACAGTCAAGTTTTAATAATACAATCGTAACTATTACAGACGCTGCCGGCAATGCTCTTTCATGGGCAAGCGCAGGTGAATTAGGCTTCAGAGGTTCCAAGAAGTCTACTCCATATGCAGCTCAGATGGCAGCTGAAAAGGCAGCAGGCGCTGCAAAGGATTATGGCTTAAAGACCGTAGAAGTATTTGTAAAGGGTCCCGGTAGCGGCAGAGAGGCTGCTATCAGAGCTTTACAGGCTGCAGGTCTTGATGTAACTCTTATTAAGGACGTTACTCCCGTTCCTCACAACGGCTGCAGACCGCCTAAGAGAAGAAGAGTCTAAGCTCATATTATTGACTATTTGTTTGATTATATAAATGGAGGTACTATTTAATGGCTAGAGAGATTGGTCCTATCATTAAAAGATGCAGATACTTAGGCATAGAGCCAAGCGTTCTCGGTTCATCCAAGAAGATGGGCAGACGTAAGAGAAATATGCGTAAGTTAAGTGAATACGGTGTTCAGTTAAAGGAAAAGCAGAAGGTAAAGTTTATATACGGTGTGCTTGAAAAGCAGTTTAGAAACTTATACGAGAGAGCTGACAAGATGGCAGGCATCACTGGTGAAAACTTACTTATGCTCCTTGAAATGAGACTTGACAGCGTTGTATACAGATTAGGCTACGGACGTACAAGAAAGGAAGCAAGACAGGTCGTAAGACATAATCTTGTTACCGTTAATGGCAAGAAGGCTAACATTCCTTCTATTACCTTAAAGGTCGGAGATGTTATTGAAATTAAGGAAAGTAAGAAAGACCTTCAGAGATTTAAGGACATACTTGAGGTTACTTCTACCCGTATCGTTCCTGAATGGTTATCTGCTGACCATGATAGTCTTAAGGGAAGCATCAATGCTCTTCCTAAGAGAGAACAGATGGATTTACCTGTAAACGAAACACTTATTGTCGAGTTGTATTCTAAGTAATAAATTCTATTATATAGACATTGTGGTAAATATTTTGATAACTATTGAGGAGGTTGGGTTGAGTGTTTGAGTTTGAAAAACCTCGTATTGAAATTACTGACAAAAATGATAACTATGGTTGCTTTGTTGTTGAGCCTTTAGAGAGAGGCTATGGCACAACTCTTGGTAACTCTCTGAGAAGAATACTTCTTTCTTCTCTTCCCGGCGCTGCCGTAAGCAATGTCAAGATAGACGGTGTTCTTCACGAATTCAGTACTATCCCCGGCGTCAAGGAGGATGTTACCGAAATAATCTTAAATCTCAAGAACCTTGCCATCAAGGTGAACAGCGAAAGCTTTGAGCCTAAGATCGCCTATATAGACGCATCAGGCGACTGCGAGGTTAAGGCAAGCGATATCAGGATCGATTCAGATATCGAGATACTTAATCCCGATCTGCACATTGCTACATTAAGCGGCGGTGCTGACAGCAAGCTTTTTATGGAGATCACGATTACAAAGGGTCGTGGCTATGTCGAGGCTGCTAAGAACAAGAGAGCTGACCAACCCCTTAGGATGATCCCTGTAGACTCACTTTATACTCCTGTCAGAAGAGTAAACTTTAAGGTAGAGGATACAAGAGTAGGTCAGATCACAGACTATGACAAGCTTACATTTGAGGTATGGACAGACGGTACTATTTCGCCTGACGATGCCGTAAGCTTAGGTGCCAAGATACTGAACGAGCATCTTAATCTGTTTGTTGATCTTTCCGACAGCGCTAAAAATACTGAAATTCTTGTTGAGAAGGAAACGGGTACCAAGGAAAAGGTCCTTGAACAGACTATTGAGGAGCTTGACCTTACTGTTCGTTCATACAACTGTCTTAAGAGAGCGGGTATCCACACTGTTGAGGACTTAACAAGAAAGACAGAAGACGATATGATGAAAGTACGTAACCTCGGACGTAAGTCCCTTGAGGAAGTGCTTAATAAGCTGGCTGAGCTTGGTTTAAGCTTAAGTCCCAATGAAGATTAATTAAGGAGGATTAGCAATGGCTGCATATAGAAAGCTTGGTCGTACTTCAAGCCAGAGAAAGGCTTTGCTGCGTAACCAGGTAACTAATTTATTATATCACGGCAAAATAAAGACTACCGAAGCTAAGGCTAAGGAGATCAGAAGCATTGCTGAGAAGTTAATAACTGCTGCGATCAAGGAAAAGGACAACTTTGAAGAGGTCAAGGTGACTTCTAAGAAGGGCAATGAAACTATTGAGAAAACTATTAAGAAGGATGCTCCCGGCAGACTTAATGCCAGAAGAAAGATAAACAGCGTTCTCTATCCTGTAGTTGAGGTTCCTGCAGACGGCAAGAATAAGAGAAAAAATACTACTGTTGTTAATATGGCTAATAAGCTTTTTGAAGAAATTGCTCCTAAGTACGCTGACAGAAGCGGCGGCTATACGAGAATTGTAAAGCTGGGTACAAGACGCGGCGACGGCGCAATGGAAGTTATTATTGAGCTTGTTTAATTTATTTTTAAAAAGTGCTGTTTATACAGCACTTTTTAAATTGGAATTTTTTGAGGTGTAAAAAATTTATGTTTAGCGGACTGTTCATATGAATACCCAAATTGTATTAAAATAAAACAACTCATTTTCCCGTGACCAGGTCACGGGAAAATCAATTGTCAACTCAATTGAGGTAAACTTTTTATAGTTAACCTTATAAAATGTTTATAATAAATTTATGAGGGGAATATTTATGGATTTACGACAGGCAATTATAAACAGAATATATTTTTTATGTAACGAAAGAAATATTACCATAAATAAGCTGAGTACAATATGCGGTATGACTCAATCAACTATTAATAATATAATAAACAGAGGAAGCAACAGTCCTCAGGTATCTACTATAAAGAAAATATGTGATGGATTGGACATAACATTAAAGGAATTTTTTGATACGGAGGATTTTGAAAATCTGGAGCAGGAAATAAAATAAACTGAATGGTTTTATGCAAAAAAATGAGGTTGTCACATTATAGTTGATTGATAATGTGATAACCTCTTATTTTTTGATATGTATAAATATAAATTTTTGTTTATAAGAATAGGTTCGACCTCTCAGTCAGCCCCGCTCACAGCTATTTTTATATAAGCTTTTGCCGCGGCTGACAGCTCCCCTTGCGAATGGGGAGCTTTAGGTGTGCGCCTTTCAAGGTTGCTTATTTACTTAGAATAAATAGTAATTATGCTTTGGTCACAGCCTTGCGGTAAATGACCTCCCCTTCGCAAGGGGAGGGGGACCGCCGGTAGGCGGTGGAGAGGTCGCTAAACAAAAATTTATTACTCCCGCCCCCTTAATTTCGCCAAATCGGATAGGCAAAAATCAATTTGTTCTCAGGTTGCAAAACTCTTATAAATGTGTTATTATTAATAGACTAAACGGGAGATTAAACTATGAAATACGAAACATATAATGAAGAAGAAACAAAAAGGATAGGCTATGAGCTTGGCAGAAGAGCGCAGGCAGGGGAGGTATACTGCCTTAAGGGAGACCTTGGCACAGGCAAGACTGTTTTTACAAAGGGCTTTGCCGAGGGTCTGGGCATAACCGAGCATATTACAAGTCCTACCTTTACTATAATAAATGAATACAGAGAGGGCAGAATACCCTTGTATCATTTTGATGTATACAGAATAGGCGACAGCGACGAAATGTACGACATAGGCTATGAGGAATATATAGACGGCGATGGCATATGCCTTATAGAATGGGCAGAGCTTATAGAGGATATCATACCTAAGGATGCAAAGTGGATAGTTATAGAAAAGGACCTTACAAAAGAGGATATTTGTTACAGGAAAATAGAGGTGATATAAATGAAGATACTTGCTTTGGATACCACGGGACTTGTGGCAAGCGTAGCTCTTGCAGATGAAAACAAAACCATAGCGGAATTTACATTGAACCATAAGATCACACATTCACAGACACTTATGCCCCTTATAGAGCATATTAAGAATATGACAGAACTGGATATGAAGACGGTGGACTACATAGCCTGCGCCTGTGGTCCCGGCAGCTTTACGGGGCTGAGGATAGGCGCAGCGGCGGCAAAGGGGCTTGCTCATGGTCTGGATAAGAAGATAATACCCATACCAACATTAGATGGATTGGCATACAATATGTATGGCAGTGATAAGCTTATAGTGCCTATTATGGACGCAAGAAGAAATCAAGTGTATACAAGTATATACTCCTGTGTTGAGGGCTTTGAAAGAGTGGCGGATTATATGGCTTGCGATATAAAGGAGCTTTTATCCCATGTAGCGTCACTTGACGAGGGCGCAGTTTTTTTAGGCGACGGTGTTCCCGTGTTCAGAGATGTGATAAGGGCTTACAGCGCTGATTTTTCCTTTGCACCTATATCTGCCAATATGCAGAGAGCGGCATGTATAGCTGCCCTTGCCATGGAAAGAGAGGATATGGCAGTAGAGCCAAATGATCTTGAAATAATGTATCTGAGAAAATCTCAGGCAGAAAGAGAGTTGGAGGAGAAAAATGCAGATAACTCCCATGAATAGGAGCCATATAGACGACGTTTATGCAATAGAAAAGGACTGCTTTTCAATACCCTGGAGCAAAAGGGCATTTGAGCAGGAGCTTGAAAATAAGCTTGCTATATATGTTGTTGCCGTGGAGGACGGCAGAGTAATAGGCTACGGCGGTATGTGGCACGTTGTAACAGAAGGGCATATTACTAATATAGCGGTACACAGAGACCACAGACGCAGGGGTATAGGAGATGCCCTTGTAAAGGCGCTTATAAAAATAGCTGAGGAAAAGGAAATGATAGGTCTGACTTTGGAGGTACGAAAAAGCAATAATGCTGCCCTTACGCTATATAAAAATAACGGATTCAGGCTTGAGGGTATACGTCCAGAATATTATGAGGACAACAGGGAGGACGCTCTCATAATGTGGAAATACCTTATAAATGAGGAGGATATGATCAGGTAAAACGGAGGTGTTGATATGATAAAGAAGCTGGGCTACAGACAGCTTAAGAAATTTTGCAACTATTCGGATATAAATTTTGATGACAGTATATATGACAATGATCTTATAGGTCAGCCCAAGGGCGCAGAGGCTCTTAAATTCGGCCTCAGCGTAAAGAGCAAGGGCTACAATATATATGTGGCGGGACTTTCTGCCAGCGGCAAGACGACCTTTGCAGAAAAGTATGCAAGAGAAATAGCGGCTAAGGAGAAAACTCCGGAGGATATGTGCTATGTCCTGGACTTCAAAAACGTAAATGTTCCCAAGCTCTTAAAGCTCAAGGCAGGCAGGGGCAAGGAGTTTAAGGAGGATATGGGCGAGCTTATAGATCAGCTGAGTATAGAACTGCCTGAGGCATTTTCCTCAGCGGAACACGAGGAGGACAAAAGCAGGATACTCAAGGCGGCGCAGAAGGATAAGGACGAGGCTGTAAAGGAGCTTACAGAGGCGGCAAAGGAATTTAACTTCGGCGTAAAGGTAAGCGGAAACGGTTCAATATATTTTCTGCCTATAGTTGACGGCAAGACCATAAGCGAAGAGGAATTTGAGGAACTGGACGAAACGACTAAGGAAAATATATCCGAAGGCTCTGATGAGGTACATGAGCTTGCTGGCAGAACGATGAAGCTTATAAAGGAAATAGACAATGAGGCTCAGAGCAGAATAGAGGAAATGGACTACAACACAGGTCTTATGACTGTGGGACATTTCCTGGGACGACTTCAGGAGAAGTATGCGGATAACAAGGCGGTAAGCCAATATCTCTCCGACGTCAAGGAGGATATACTGGACAATATAGACAGCTTTGCGGCAGACAGCGGAGATAGACAAGAGGACCCGCTTTCCTCAGTAATGCCCTGGATAGCAAGAAAAAGCTCTGAGGAATTTCTTAAGAAATACGATGTAAATCTCATTGTGGACAACAGTGAGCTTAAGGGCGCGCCTGTTATCGTATGCTATAATCCCACCTATGCCAATCTTGTAGGCGAGGTAGAATACGAAAACGAAAACGGAAATCTTGTAACGGATTTTATGAAGATAAAGGCAGGACTTCTCCACAAGGCAAACGGCGGATATATGATATTCCATGCATCGGATCTTTTCAACAATCTCTTTGCCTGGGAAACCCTGAAAAGGGCGCTTAAGACAAATAAAGTGACTATTGAGCCTATGAAGGAATATCAGTTAGGCGGTCTTGCAGTTGCGGGAATACAGCCTGAGCCTGCGGATGTTGATGTAAAGATAATAATAATAGGCTCTATGCTTTACTATGAGCTTATAAAACAATATGACGATGATTTCGGCAGACTTTTCAGGATATGCTCCCTTTTCGACTATGAAATGGACTATTCCAATGAAAATATAAGCGCAACTCTTGGATTTATAAGGGGCTATGCCGAAAAGGAGAAAACCCTGCCCGTAAACAAGAATGCCATGTGCGAGCTTCTGGAGTATTCAATAAGGCTTGCGGAAAGACAGGATAAGCTTACCACAAGGTTTGGCATAATAGGCGATATACTTGCCGAGGCAAATACCTGGGCGACTCTTGACGGCGCAAGGTCTATTTCCGAAAAGTATGTCAGAAAGGCCATTGACAAAAAGCATGAAAGAATGGATATATATGCAGGCAAATATTCCGAGATGATAAATAATAATGAGATATTTATAGATACCCAAGGAAGCAAGGTAGGTCAGATAAACGGTCTTTGCGTTATGGAAACGGGAGATCATACCTTTGGTCTGCCTGCAAGGATCACAGCCAGCACCTATATGGGCAAGGCAGGTATCGTCAACATAGAGAAAGAGGCTGAAATGAGCGGCTCCGTTCATGATAAGGGCGTTCAGGTGCTTACAGGCTATCTGGGAGGCAAGTATGCTCAGGACTTTCCTCTTACTCTCAGCTGCCGCATATGTTTTGAGCAAAGCTATAACGGTATAGACGGCGACAGCGCCTCCTCAACTGAGACCTATGCCATTATTTCAAGTCTTGCCGATGCTCCCATAAATCAGGAGCTTGCAGTCACAGGCAGTATGAATCAGCGAGGTGAGATACAGCCTATAGGCGGAGTCACCTACAAGATAGAGGGCTTTTACGATGTGTGCAAGGCAAGGGGCTTCACGGGAGGACAGGGCTGTATAATACCTGCGTCAAATGTAAAAGACCTGGTACTGAGAGATGATATAGTAGCCTCTGTTAAAAAAGGGGAATTCCACGTATATGCCATTGATACCATAGACGACGGCATTGAACTGCTTATGGGAAAAAAGGCGGGAAAACGCCTTGCAGGAGGGGGCTACTCCAAGGGCAGCATTCATGCTCTTGTTTACGACAAGCTTAAGGGATATTATAAGAAAAGTACGAATTAAGGCTGTTGTTTTAAATTTTTGTTTATCGACCTCTCAGTCAGCCCCGCTCACAGCTATTTTTATATAAGCTTTTGCCGCGGCTGACAGCTCCCCTTGCGAAGGGGAGCTTTAGGTATGCGCCTTTTTACTTAGAAAAAGAGACAACTAAGCTGCTGTCACTGCCTTGCGGCAAATAACCTCCCCTAGCGTTAGCGTCGGAGGGGAGGGGGACCATGCGCAGCATGGTGGAAGGGTCGCCTTACTAACATAAACACAAAGTTATCTCATCTACTTACATTTACAAAAACAAAATCAGTCAATACCATTACATAACAAAATGACGGTTTTGTCATAGCGACAAAACCGTCATTTTTAATTAACAGCCTTTTATCTATATTTTTTTATATAAGCTACACCTACAGGTGTAGGTCCTGTGTGGCAGCCGATCGCAGCGCCTAAGTATATATTGATGACATCCTTACAGTCTAAAAACTCTGCAAGATTTTCGGCATTTTCATCCTGTTCAAACTTAAGGGCGCATATGCTGTAGCTGTCCTTATCTGTAATATTATTGCTGAACTGCCTCAGCACTTCCTCCACAGCCTTTTTCCTGCCTCGTATCCTGCCTACGGGAACGACTTCTCCGTCCTCTACCTTAAGTATAGGCTTTATATTGAGGATAGTACCCAACAATGCTGATGCCTTGCCTATTCTTCCGCCTTTCTGTAGGAAAGAAAGATCGTCAAGAGTGAAATATACACCGCTTGTATACTTCAATTCCTCTGATATCCTGCCGATATCCTCAAGGGCAAGTCCGTTCTCTATCATCTTGTATATTTCAAGCACAAGAAGAGTCTGAGAACCCGTTGCGCCTATAGAGTCTATTACAAGGACCCTGTTGTCATAGCTGTCCGAAAGTATTTCAGCCGCATTTACAGCCGTCTGATATGAACTGCTCAGCTTAGCCGAAATACATACGCACACTACGTCATTTCCCTTTTTAAGCTCCTTTTCAAAGGCTGATATAAATTCTGCCAAGGGCGGGCATGAGGTCTTGGGCGCAGCCTCGGGCTGACACAGCAAAGTATAAAATTTCTCAGGTGACAGGTCTATGTTTTCTCTGTAGTATTTCTTGCCGTCAAATGAAATATACAACGGAAT
Source organism: uncultured Clostridia bacterium (assembly GCA_947589665.1). GTDB lineage: Bacteria > Bacillota > Clostridia > Lachnospirales > CAG-274 > CANPXH01. The sequence continues at coordinate 13,902 of CANQBJ010000008.1, read as the reverse complement.
TATTGTAATGTCCATAGCATCTGCCATTTTAGGCGAAATATCCGCAGAACTGTCCGAAAAAAGTTTTATCGACATAAAAGCTTACTCCTCAGTAATTTTGATACCTCTTGGCTCCACAGGAGTTGAAAAGACTATCTGTGTACTTGTCTTTCCGAAGTGCTGGAGCTTGCCTATAAAGGAATCAAGCTCAACAGTGCTTTTGAAGGCGACCTTTAAAAGCATACTGTATTCTCCTGTTACACAGTTGCATTCCAGTACGTTTGTTATACCCTGTATGAAAGGGTAAAATTCCTGCTTCTGTGTAGGCTCCATTTCAAGATTGATAAAGGCAGTAATATGATATCCCAGCTTTTCTTTATCAAGAGTAGCCGTATATGACTTTATTATTCCCTGCTTTTCAAGATGCTCTATTCTTGTGGAAACAGCAGGAGAGGATAAAAATACCTTTTCTGCAATAGCTTTAAGAGGTGTTCTGGCATTCTTTTGAAGCATATCCAAAATTTTAACATCTATACTGTCCATATGTAAACCCTCCTTACTAAATATTAATATATTTAAGCCTGTAAATATATTAGCATATTTTATTAAGTTTGTCCACTTAAAAAAATAAAAAATAAAGTTTTTTGCAATAAAAAAATAAGTGCAGGAGTTAAAGTGTTAATGAAATACATATAACTCCTACACTTTTATGGTACTAAAACAGCTGCCGCTTTATTTACATTCTTGTTATTCTTATGGAATTGAGGACAGCCAGAAGTGCAACGCCTACGTCGGCAAATACCGCAAGCCACATATTGCTTTTGCCTATGACTGCCAGTATAAGAACTATTATCTTGATAGCCAGCACAAAGGTCACGTTTTCCCTGCACAGCTTCATAGTTGCCCTTGCGAGCCTTATAGCGACAGGGAGCTTTGCAAGAGAATCCTCCATAATCACTACATCTGCCGCCTCTATGGCTGCGTCTGAACCTATGCCGCCCATGGCTATGCCTATGTCTGCTCTTGCCAGTACCGGAGCATCGTTTATACCGTCGCCTATGGCAGCAATATCCGATGAACCTGTACTGTAGAGAGTTTCTATTGTGCTTACCTTATCCTGGGGCAAAAGCTCAGAATATACATTCTTTATGCCTACATCCTTTGCTATTTTGCCTGCTATCTCCTTTTTATCTCCCGTAAGCATGGCAATATTTGCAATACCCAATGAATTAAGGTCGTCAACTGCCCTTTTGCTGTCGGGCTTTACGGTGTCCTCGACTGCTATGGCGCCTATGCACTTGCCCTCCACAGCAACATATATGTTATAGCCGTCGTCACAGCTTATGCCTTCGCTGTCCATAAGCCTTTTGCTGCCTGCAAGTATTGTTTTGCCCTCTATTTTGCCTGATACACCGAACCCTGTGATATTCTTTACATCCTCTGCGTCAAGGTATTCGCCTTCGTATTTGTCAACTACAGCGGCGCCCATGGGATGAGTTGAAAATCTTTCGAGGCTTGCCGCATATTTAAGAGTTTCTCCGCCCTTAATGTCAGTTACTTCAAATTCACCCTTTGTGATAGTACCTGTCTTATCCATGACCACGGTGTCGGTCCTGCTCAGCAGTTCAACATAATTGCTGCCCTTTACAAGTACGCCCTTTCGGGAAAGAGTGCCTATTCCCGCAAAGAAGGTAAGAGGTATAGATACCACAAGAGCGCAGGGACAGGAGGCTACAAGGAAAATAAGCGCCCTGTAGAGCCATGTTCTGAAATCGCAGCCCATAAGCACAGGTATAAGCACTACCAGCAGGGCTGCCAGCACAACTGCGGGAGTATATATTTTGGCAAAGCGGGATATAAAGCTTTCTGTTTCTGATTTATGTGAAGAGGCATTTTCTACCATATCCATTATACGTGCAACAGTTGAGTCGGAATATCTTTTTTCGGCTTTTACATATATAAGAGATGCATTGTTTACGGAACCGCTTATAACACTGTCGCCCTCCGCCTTTTCCACAGGCACCGATTCGCCTGTAAGGGATTTCATATCAAGTGAGGTAGAACCCTGAGTTATTATTCCGTCAACGGGTATTTTTTCGCCCGGCTTTATTACGACTATATCGCCTATCTCAATGTCCTCCGGCTCAACGGTCACTATATTTCCGTCCTTAAGTATATTCACATCGTCTATATTAAGCTCCATTAAGTCCTTTATAGACCGCCTTGAACGGTTTACAACGGCGCCCTGTAAAAATTCGCCTATCTGATAGAACAGCATTACCGCAACGGCCTCGGTATATTCTCCTATGGCAAGAGCGCATATCGTAGCAAGGGACATAAGAAAGTTCTCGTCAAACAAATGACCTTCCCTTATATTCTCAACTGCCTCAAGTACTACGTCATAGCCGAATATAACGTAAGCTATAATATAGAATACAATGCTTACGGCGCCTTGTGTGAATATGGCAATGCCTAAGGCTATAAGTCCTGCCGCTATTCTGATTATGCCCTTTTTGATATAGCCCTCATCATTGTCATGTTCGTGACAGCAGCAACAGCCGTCCTCCTCGTGACAATGCTCCTTATGGCAGTGTTCATGCTCATGCTCGTTTATTTCATGCATAACTATTCCTCCTCATATCCATTCTTATGTCTTATATGCTCTATACCCATTTCCAGAAGTGTTGCAACGTGGTCGTCATCAAGGGAGTATACGGCAGTCTGTCCCTCCTTGCGGAACTTTACAAGGTCGCTTTGCCTTAACACCCTAAGCTGATGCGATATTGCGGACTGATTCATATCAAGCTCCTTTACAAGCTCGCTTACGCACATTTCCCTGCGGAAAAGAGCATATAATATTTTTATTCTTGTAGCGTCGTCGAAATTCTTAAAAAAATCGGCAAGATCATAGCACATTTCCTCGGACAGCATAGGTTTTTTATCTGACACGGAAATACCCCCTTATATTAATATATCAATATATGAATATCTGTTCATATAAACATTATATCATATTATTTAACGTTGTCAATAGAAAAAAGACTGTCAAATTAAATTTTTGTTTATAAGAATAGGTTCGACCTCTCAGTCAGCCCCGTTCACAGCTATTTTTATATAAGCTTTTGCCGCGGCTGACAGCTCCCCTTGCGAAGGGGAGCTTTAGGGTTATTCCTTTCAAAGTCACTTAAATAGTATAAAAAGCGATAATTTTGCATATATCACAGCCTTTGCGGTAAGCGACCTCCCCTAGCGTAGCGTCGGAGGGGAGGGGGACCAACCGAAGGTTGGTGGAAGGGTCGTTTTTCTACGTTAAACAAAAATTTAACTATATATCCAACAAAAATGGGGTTGCCGTATTGAATAAAATGCGGCAGCCCCATTGTAATACCTCTTGACGAACATTTGTTTTAGTGGTATTATCTATATAGTGATATTTTTCAGTCGGGAGATATGTATATGAGTGAAGAAAATCGTTTTAAATTAGTATCGGATTTCAAGCCTACGGGAGATCAGCCCCAGGCTATAGATAAGATCGTAAAGGGGCTTAAGGAGGGCAAGAAGTTTCAGACGATACTTGGTGTCACAGGCTCGGGAAAGACCTTTACAATGGCAAATATTGTAGAGAAAATAAATAAGCCTACTTTGGTAATAGCCCATAACAAGACCCTTGCCGCACAGCTATACAACGAGTTCAAGGAGTTTTTTCCCAACAATGCGGTAGAGTATTTTGTGTCCTACTATGACTACTATCAGCCGGAGGCATATGTGCCTCAGTCAGATACCTATATAGAAAAGGACAGCGCCGTAAATGACGAGATAGACAAGCTCCGCCATTCTGCAACCTCGGCTCTTTTTGAACGCAGGGATGTGCTTATAGTTGCCAGTGTAAGCTGTATATACGGTCTTGGTGCGCCTATCGACTACAAGGAAATGACTCTTTCCATACGTCCCGGTATGACAAAGAGCAGAGAGGACGTACTCAGAAAGCTTGTGGAGATACAGTATAACAGGAATGAAATGGATTTCCAGCGCGGCTGCTTCAGGGCAAAGGGAGATGTTGTGGAGGTATATCCTGCAGGCAGTACGGACACAGCCGTAAGAATAGAATTTTTTGGCGATGAGATAGACCGTATAACTGAATTTGACGTGCTGACAGGGGAGATACTTGGAAGAAGGAGCCATATTTCCATTTTCCCCGCATCACACTATGTTACAAATCAGGATAATATGAAAAGGGCTTTGCGCGATATAAGCGAGGAATTGGACTGCCGCTATGCCGAGCTTAAATCTCAGGACAAGCTTTTAGAGGCGCAGAGGCTTATGCAGAGGACCAACTACGATATGGAAATGATGCAGGAAATGGGCTTTTGCTCTGGCATCGAAAACTATTCAAGGCATCTTGACGGCAGACCTGCAGGCAGTATGCCCCATACTCTTATAGACTACTTTCCCGATGATTTTCTTATGATAGTTGACGAGAGCCATGTTACAATACCCCAGGTAGGCGGTATGTACAACGGCGACCGTTCCAGAAAGACTACTCTTGTGGACTACGGCTTTCGTCTGCCCTCGGCTCTTGACAACAGACCTCTTAAATTTGAAGAATTTGAGGGCAAAATAAAGCAGATGATATTTGTTTCCGCTACTCCCGGCAAGTACGAAAATGCCCACAGCGAGGCTACGGCGGAGCAGATAATAAGACCTACGGGACTTCTGGACCCGGAGGTGGAGATACGTCCCGTAAAGGGACAGATAGATGACCTTATAGGCGAGATTAACAAGACCACCGCCAAGGGGAATAAGGTGCTTGTTACCACTCTTACCAAAAAAATGGCGGAGGATCTGACACGCTATCTCAAGGAGGCGGGAATAAGGGTGCAGTATCTTCATTCCGACATAGATACTCTTGAAAGACTTGAAATAATAAGGGACCTAAGACTTAATGTATTCGACGTTATAGTGGGAATAAATCTTTTAAGAGAGGGACTTGATATCCCTGAGGTGAGCCTTGTGGCAATACTGGATGCAGATAAGGAGGGCTTTCTGAGAAGCGAGACCTCTCTTATACAGACAATAGGCAGGGCTGCAAGGAATGCCGAGGGCAAGGTAGTAATGTATGCGGAAGCTATGACAGATTCCATGCGCAATGCCATAAGCGAGACCAACAGAAGGCGGTATATACAGCAGCAGTACAATGCCGAACACGGTATTGTGCCTAAGACTATCAAGAAAAAGGTACATGAGATAATAAAGGTAACACAGAGCGTAAATGCTCCAAAGACGGATATTATGGACAAGGCGCCTGAATCCATGTCAAGAGAAGAGCTTTTACAGGCTATTAAGAAGATAGAGAAAAATATGAAGAAGGCTGCTGCTGACCTTAACTTTGAAAAGGCGGCAGAGCTTAGGGATAAAATGATAGAAATGAAGAAATTGTCTTTGATGTAAAGGTGATATAATGGCTAAGAATGAGATCGTAATAAAGGGTGCAAGAGAAAATAATCTTAAAAATTTTGACCTTAGAATACCCAGAGATAAGCTTGTGATATTTACAGGCTTAAGCGGCAGCGGCAAGTCAAGCCTTGCTTTTGACACAATATATGCCGAGGGTCAGAGAAGATATGTAGAGAGCCTGAGCTCCTATGCTAGAATGTTTCTGGGACAGATGGAAAAGCCTGAGGTAGACAGCATAGAGGGACTTTCTCCTGCCATATCCATAGATCAGAAGACCACAAACAACAATCCGCGGTCTACGGTAGGCACCGTTACCGAGATTTATGATTATTTAAGACTGCTCTTTGCAAGAGTGGGTATTCCTCACTGTCCCAAGTGCGGCAGGGAGATAAAGCGGCAGACTGTAGATCAGATAGTGGACAGGATATGCGCTATGGAAGAGGGTACACGCTTTCAGCTGCTTGCGCCCATTGTCAGGAACAGAAAGGGCGAGCATACAAAGCTGCTGGAGGACGCAAGGAAAAGCGGCTATGTAAGAGTAAGAGTTGACGGTATCATATATGACCTAGGCGAAAAAATAGAGATAGACAAGAACAAAAAACACAATATAGAAATAGTTGTGGACAGGCTTGTTGTAAGAGAGGGCATAGAGCAGAGATTAAGCGAGTCCATAGAAACTGCCTCAGCCCTGACAGGCGGCATTGTTATTATGGATATCATAGACGGGGAGGAAATAACCTTCAGCCAGAATTTCTCCTGTCCCGACTGCGGCATAAGCATAAGCGAAATAGAGCCGCCTTTATTTTCATTTAACAATCCCAACGGAGCCTGTCCCGAATGTATGGGCTTAGGCGTCAAAATGATAATAGACGAGGACCTGGTCATACCCGACAAAAGTCTTTCTCTTGCCGAGGGCGCCATTACCGCTATGGGCTACGGCAATATAGCAAGCCCCAATTCCCCTGTGTATTCTGTATTGCAGGCGCTTAGGAATATATATGATTTTGACCTGAATACACCTGTAAGGGATATGCCGAGGGAGGCTCTTGATGCTATATTATACGGTACTCACGGCAGGACTATAGAGGTGCCTTATATGGTGGCAGGCAAGCAGAAAACATATACCTTTGCCTTTGAGGGAGTGATCACTAGCCTTGAAAGACGGTATAATGAAAGCAATTCGGAAATAATGCGCGACGAGTACGAGAAGTATATGACAAATATAGAGTGTCCCTGCTGTCACGGTAAAAGACTTAAGCCAGAGGTACTTGCAGTCAAGATAGCCGACAAGAGCATATCTGACGTTACTGAAATGTCCATAAAGGAGATACAGAAATTCTTTGAAAGTATAGAGTGGACTGAAAGGCAGAAAGCAATAGGCCAGCAGATATTTAAGGAGATAAATGCAAGGATAGGCTTTCTTATAGATGTGGGACTGGACTATCTTTCTCTTGCGCGAACGGCAGGTACTCTGAGCGGAGGCGAGGCTCAGAGAATAAGGCTTGCCACACAGATAGGCTCAGGTCTTGTAGGTGTGCTTTATATACTTGACGAACCCAGCATAGGACTGCATCAGAGGGATAATGACAAGCTCCTTGCCACTCTTAAGCACTTAAGGGATCTGGGCAATACCCTTATAGTAGTAGAGCATGACGAGGATACCATGAGAGCATCGGACTATATTGTGGATATAGGTCCCTATGCGGGAGATAATGGCGGAGAGGTAGTTTTCGCAGGCGAGTACAAGGATATACTGAACTGTGACAAGTCCATAACAGGCGCTTTTTTAAGTGGCAGAGAAAAAATAGAGGTACCAAAGAAAAGACGTAAGGGCAGCGGCGAGGTCATTACCGTAAGGGGAGCAAGGCAGAACAACCTTAAGAACCTGGATATAGATATACCTCTTGGCAAGCTTATTGCCGTTACGGGTGTATCGGGCAGCGGCAAAAGCTCCTTTGTAAATGAGATACTTTACAAGACCCTTGCAAGGGATGTGAACAGGGCCAAGATAAAACCCGGCAAGTACGACAGCATAGAGGGCGTTCAATATATAGACAAGGTGATAAATATAGACCAAAGTCCTATAGGCAGGACTCCACGTTCAAACCCTGCTACCTATACGGGGCTTTTCGACCTTATAAGAGATGTGTTTGCACAACTGCCCGAGGCAAAGGTAAGGGGCTTTCAGAAGGGCCGTTTCAGCTTTAATGTAAAGGGTGGACGCTGTGAGGCGTGCAGCGGCGACGGTATACTTAAGATAGAGATGCACTTTTTGCCTGATGTATATGTACCCTGCGAGGTATGCGGCGGCAAGCGTTATAACAGAGAAACCCTTGAGGTGAAATACAAGGGCAAGAGTATTGCCGATGTACTGGATATGACTATAGACGAGGCCTGCATATTTTTTGAAAATCAGCCCAGACTTATGCAGAAGCTTAAGACCATGAAGGAGGTGGGCTTAGGCTATGTAAAGCTGGGGCAAAGCTCCACCACTCTCAGCGGCGGCGAGGCGCAAAGAGTAAAGCTTGCCACAGAACTGAGCAGAAGGAGTACGGGCAGGACCCTTTATGTACTGGACGAGCCTACCACAGGTCTTCATTCCTATGATGTAAGAAAGCTTATAGATATACTTCAGCAGCTTACAGACGGCGGAAATACAGTGGTAGTAATAGAGCATAATCTGGATGTCATAAAGTGTGCCGATCATATAATCGATCTGGGTCCCGAGGGCGGAGACGGCGGCGGCACAGTCGTAGCCACAGGCACACCCGAACAGGTAGCTAAGGTAAAAGGCTCCTATACGGGACAGTATCTTAAGAAAATGCTTAAATAAGGTGATGCTGAGGTGTACGGCAGCCTCTTTTGGATTTGTTGATGAATTTTTGTTTATAGGAATAGGTTCGACCTCTCAGTCAGCCCCGCTCACAGCTATTTTTAAATAAGTTTTTGCCGCGGCTGACAGCTCCCCTTGCGAAGGGGAGCTTTAGGTATGTGCTTTGCAAAATCCCTTATTTACTTAGAAAAACAATACCTAAGCTGCTGTCACAGCCTTTGCGGTAAATGACCTCCCCTAGCGTTAGCGGCGGAGGGGAGGGGGACCATGCGTAGCATGGTGGAAGGGTCGTTCTTATTACGTTAAACAAAAATTTCTCCCAAAACGAAAAGAAACTGTCGCAACAGCTTATTTTTTTAATGCTTATTGCGACAGTTTTTTAAAAATAACTGACTTTTATTCTTTTGCCCATTTTTTTAAGACATTCGGAAATTTCCTTAACAAGATTCATCTTTATGTTGAAGTTAATAGGCAGATCGGGGTTCTGATGGGCAGGGTTCACAGCCTTGCCTACATAGAAGTTGATATCCGTAGCCTCCTCAAAGAGCAGCTTTGATATAAGGGAGGCGCCATCTCTGCCGAATGCCCAGTTTTCGTATTCCTTGTTTTCGGAAATAAAATCCATAGCATACTCCCTTACTCTGTTTACTGTAATAACGCCTTCGGTCACAAGGTCAACACCGTCTATTTCTGCAATAGGCGGTATACCCGGCGCCTCAAAGTCAAGAGTGGGTCTGAGCTCCTTGCCTAAATACTTTGCGGCAATAGAGGATGTAGTACCTCCGCAAATAATGTGCTTGCCGCCCTTTGCAAAGAATAGGGCCATCATTTTGTTACAGTCGTTTCTGTCGGAAGGCGGACCGAAGAGAATATTCATGGGATTTCTCTTTCTTATCCTTACCACACAGGCTGTGGCATCGTCTCCCGGCTCTCCGCCGTAAAGCTTATCCACCTCGTTGATAAGGATAGTAGCCAGGGTTTTGGCATTGTAGCCTGCACATTCGACGGTTTCCATAAACTCTATGATATCCTTAAGCTGCCAGCCGAAGTTATAGGACAGACCGATGCCTGCGTGGGGACAGCCGTCGCTCATAGCAACGAATAAGTCGCCTTCCTTAAGCCGTATTCTGGATTTAAAAAGCTTTTTGCCATCTATATTCAGTTCTTCCCTGGGGTACTCAAAGTTTTTGCCGTTTCTGAGTATAAATACCTGGGGATTGTCATACTGTATTATTTCGGCATATTCATTGTCCACAATATGAATTATGGTAAATGTTGAGTATGCCACGCCCCTTACTGAGCATACAGGCAATGTAGCCGCTACTGTGGAAACACATTCCTCTATGGATAAGCCCGCTGCCATAAGCGTGGATATTATTTTGGAGGTAAGCGTTGAAAGTATGCTTGCCTTGACGCCGCTGCCAAGACCGTCTGCAAGCACTATGATAGTGGAATTTTCATCGTCGTTGACAACGTCTATATGGTCGCCGCAAAGCTGCTCGCCAAAGTGATTTATACTTATGTAGCCTATATCAGCGCAAAGATCATTCATCTGAGATCATCTCCTTAAGCTTAGTAAGAGCGATCTTGGTCTCTGCCGCAGTTTCGCCCAGAAGTGAGGCAATTTCCTGAACAATCCTCATCTGCTTGTCAACTACCTTGTCGGCGACCTCTATGGTATGAAGGCTTATTTCATCCTTCTTTTTGTTGCCCTTTTCCTCATCGGTAACATCTCTCAATATACAGAGTATTATATGATAATCCCTGTCGTATATCATTGTTTCCTCAAAGTACTTGTCATACTCTGCAAGGTATATCCTCTTGTTCTCTACACGCTCTCCCGTGTTCTGTACGGTTATAAAGTCAAGGGGGTCCATTATTCTGACAACAGGCTCGCCCAGTACGTCAGAGGCATACTTGATATTGAAAAGACGCCTTGCGGACTTGTTTACAAGCTGAACCTCAAACTGCTCGTTTACAACTATTATGCCATTAGGAGTGTTGTTTACAATGTTGTCAGTAAAGCTCTCCGCCTTTTCCTTAAGATAGGGCAGACACATGGATATCTCAGCCTTTCCGTGGTATATGGCAACAGCCTTTTCACGGCAGGTATTGTAACCGCAAGAGCCACAGTTAAGCTCGTCCTCGGGCTTTGTCTTGCCCATATTCTTAAGCACCCTGCGTATCTCGTCTTCTGACGGAGGCTGAAGCCTCTGCTCTATAGGTTCAAAATTCTTGGCGATCTCCGTATGCTCAGGCTGTTCTACTTTGAAGTCATCCTTTCCCGCATAGTCGTTTACAGCCATAAATTCCCGTACCGGAGACAGGCTGAATTTCTCCATAACGGGACCTGATATACAGCTGCCGCTGCAGGCGGACATCTCTATAAAGCATTTATGTATATTTCCCTTTTCAATATCCTTAAGAGCGGCTATACAGTTCTGAGTACCGTCTATAGCCATATATGTATAGCCCTTAACCTTCTCGCCCATAGTCTTTAAAATACCGCCTGTAGTGGGGAAAAGCCTTGCTCTGCTTTTCTCGGTATCGTCTATGTTTCTTTCGGGTTCTATATTTTCTTCCTTAAACCACTGTGTAAGCTCCTCAAAGGTCAGTACAGCGTCAACTATACCCGAATAGTAGTCCGCCTCGTCCTTCTTGGCAAGACAGGGACCTATAAATACAGTCTTTGCATCAGGCATTCTCTTTTTGATATCCATAGAATGAGCCTGCATAGGCGAAGCGGTGTCCGCCAGACAGGGCAGTACTGAGGGGAAGTACTTCTGTATAAGCAGATTTACACTGTGACAGCAGGAGGATATAAGCACATCCCTGCCTTCTTCCTTAAGCATTCTGTTATATTCGTTCTTTACGATAGTTGCGCCTATTGCAGTTTCCTCTGCGGCATAAAAGCCCAGCTTTTTAAGGGCAGCCTCCATACTCTCTATGCCTATGCCCTCGTAGTTGGCAATAAATGAAGGCGCAAGACTGGCTACGACCCTTTCGCCGTTTTCTATCATTACCTTTACCTTCTCTGTCTGAGCAGTAGTTTCCTTGGCATTCTGAGGACATACTACAAAGCAGTGACCGCAGAGTATACACTCGTTTCCTATAATATGCGCCTGACCGGCTGAAAAGCGTATAGCCTTTACGGGACAGTGCCTTATGCACTTGTAACAGTTTTTACAGTTGGATTTTTTAAGTTTGAGCCATTCAGCCATTGTATTTCTCCTTTTGTTATTAATTTAACAATATCATTATAATGTAAATTTTCACTTAAGTCAACAGAAGTTATATACCTTAATAAGTTGACAATTACATTTGTTTGATATATTATTTATACAAAGTACTTATGAAAGGATATGACGATATGAAGGAACATATTTCAAGAGAAAAGGCATATGAACTCCTTAAAAAGTATAATAAGGAAGCGTTTCACCTGCAGCACGCCCTTACGGTGGAAGGCGTTATGAAATGGTATGCAAAGGAGCTTGGCTATGGCGAGGATGAGGAATACTGGGGAATAGTAGGACTTCTTCACGATATAGACTTTGAGCTTTATCCCGATCAGCACTGTATAAAGGCGCCTGAGCTTTTAAGAGAAGGCGGTGTAGGCGAGGATATCATACATGCCGTGTGTTCTCACGGCTATGGCATCACAGTGGATATAAAGCCCGAACATGAAATGGAAAAGGTACTTTATGCTACAGACGAGCTTACAGGTCTTATATGGGCAGCCGCTCTTATGCGTCCGTCAAAGAGCGTGCAGGATATGGAATTAAAATCTCTTAAGAAGAAATACAAGAGTACATCCTTTGCGGCAGGCTGCTCAAGAGAGATAATAGAAAAGGGCGCAGAAATGCTGGGCTGGGACTTAAGCGATCTTCTTCAGAAAACAATATACGCTATGCGTTCCTGTGAAGAGGATATAAACAAGGCGGTTGAAAATAATTTTGAATAAGAGGCAGTATATGAAGAAAATAAAACTGACAGCGGTATTGCTGATATTTATATTTACATTGACAACAGGCTGCATAAGTGCGGCAGGAAAGGACTTTACTGACGTTAAGGAAGGCGCATGGTATTACTCAACTGTCAGGGAAATGACAGAGAAGGGCATACTCTCAGGCTATAATGACGGCAGCTTCAAGCCCGATACCCCTATTACATCGGCGGAGTTTACAGTTATATTGTGCAGAATAAGGTCAGTGCAGCCTGAAAGCTCACAGACAGGTCACTGGGCAGCAGGCTATATGCAGTCCGCTCTTGATATGGGCTGGTATGACTATGACGAGAACCCGCCTACAGGGGAGAAGTATGACTTACCTATACAAAGGCAGCTTGCCGTAAAAATACTTATGAAGGCCTTTGCAAATGACTTAAGCTATGACTATAATACGGAATCAGCTAAGATAAAGGATTTTTCTGCCTTAAGCGGCAGATATTACGATACGGTACTGCCTGCCTACAAGGCGGGTATAGTCGGCGGCGATGATAAGGGCAACTTTAATCCCACAAGCTCGCTGACAAGAGCTGAGGCTTGTACTGTTATTAAGAAGGCTCTTGATAAATTCGGCGTAACAGATGTAAATACGGAGCCTGTGACACCGACAGAGTCCTATGAGACTGCGGCGCCTGTAGTTTCAAGATCGGGAGGCATAAGCGTAAACGGTACTCTCTCTGTAAAGGGTACACAGCTTTGCAATGAAAAGGGAGAGGCAGTCGTACTTAAGGGTATGAGCAGTCACGGTATACAGTGGTTCCCTCAGTTTGTAACAAAGGACTATATAAAGGCAGTAGGCGACAGGGGAGCCAATGTAATGCGCTTTGCCATGTATACCGAGGAAAGCGGATATACTCAGAACAATTCGGTAAAATCAACGCTTACGGCGGCTGTGGACAATGCTATACAAAATGATATGTATGCCATAATAGACTGGCATATATTGAGTGACGGCGACCCTATGAAGCATATAGACGAGGCAGAGGCATTTTTCAAGGAAATGGCGGCCAGGTATAAGGACACAAAGGGTGTTATATACGAGATATGCAACGAGCCTAACGGCAATATAACATGGAGCGGCAATGTTAAGCCCTATGCCGAAAGGATAATACCTGCCATAAGGAGCATAGACCCTGACTCTCTTATACTTGTAGGCAATCCTCAGTGGTGCCAGGACCTGGACAATGTTGTTGCCGACAGACTTAGCTTTGACAATATTATGTATACCTGTCATTTCTATGCAGGCACACATACTCAGTGGCTAAGAGACAGAGTAGCAAATGCTGTAAGCAACGGTATTCCCGTATTCGTATCAGAATGGGGTACAAGCGACGCCAGCGGAAACGGCGGAGTGTTCCCCGATGAAACACAAAAATGGATAGATTTTATGTCGTCTTACAATATAAGCTGGTGCAACTGGTCCCTTTGCGACAAGAACGAGACCTCCGCAGCACTTGCGCAGGGTTCAAATGCCTCAGACGGCTTGAGCGACAATGAATTAAGTCAGTCAGGTAAAATAGTATTCGGTTGTTTTAAATGAAATGAGGGACTGTTGAGTTAAATTTTTGTTTATATGAATAGGTTCGACCTCTCAGTCAGCCCCGCTCACAGTTATTTTTATATAAGCTCTTGC
>CANQBJ010000007.1 GCA_947589665.1 uncultured Clostridia bacterium | reverse complement strand
TTCGGAACTATGTTCCGATTGTAAATTACTTCATAATTTACTAAATTCACTTCGCTTTGCTTGTGAATTTTAATATTAGTACCTCCACTGACGTGTCGGTAACTTATCTTCGATAAAAATCGGAACAAGTTCCATTTTTATCTTCAGATAAGTTATATATAGTATAACACAGATCAGATATTTTGCAAGCATAAATTTCTATATTCGGATAAAGTTTACATATTAAGCACAAATTTTTCTATGACCTCTGCTACTGCGCCTTCGTTATTGGTCCTCTCGGTAATATAATCGGCAGCCTTCTTTATTTCGTCAGTGCCGTTTTTGACCGCTACGCCAAGACCCGCCTTCTTTATCATGGATATATCGTTCATATTATCGCCTATAGCAATTATATCTTTTCTGTCTATATTCAATATAACGGAAAGCTCATCGAGAGCAGTCCCCTTGTCTATATTCAACGGATTAAATTCGTATAAATCTGAGGCAGAGAAAAATGTTGTTATTTCCTTGTCCATTCCTGTGATATATACTTCCTTTTCTATTTCCTTTAGTACAGAGTTTCTTCCTATTATAATGACCTTTGAAACATCATTTATACATATTTTCTCCAGATCGTCAAGACATATGGGAATAAGCCGTGAGCGCCTTGCATATATGTCTATTCTTTCAGAAGGCTTTTCATAATATAGCTTTTCATTATAATATATCATAAGATCAACTTCATATTTTCTGCAAAGCCTTACTGCCCTTACTGCAAGTCTACCCTCAAGCAGATGCTCGGACAGCATTTTAAGACTGTCTGCCTCATATATTATACCGCCATTATACCCTATACAGTAACAGCCCTTTTTATCAAGACCTAAATTCCTGTTGAAATTATTAAGACTCATATTTGAACGTCCGCTTGAAAGCACAAAAAGACAGCCCTTTTTAATAGCCTTATCAATTGCTGCAATATTTATATCAGGTACATTTCTATTATCGTCAAGCAAAGTGGCGTCTAAATCACACAATATAAGCTTATACATATATACTCCTTATACAAAGGACCTGCAATGTTTCACGTGAAACAATACAAGTCCCTTTGCTTAGCTGAATTTTTCCTTTATCATACCAACTATTCTATCCAAATCATCAATAGAATTGTATTCAATTTCAATTTTACCCTTATTTTTGTTATTCTTTACATTGACCTTAGTGCCGAATATACTTCTCAGATCCTTGGCAATTCTCATACACTCTCTTGCAACCTCTGGATTGCTTACCTTTTTCTTTTCCTCCACAACAGGAGGCTTATTCATATTTTCTATGGTTATTTTAACAAGCTCTTCTGTCTCTCTTACGCTCAAATCCTCTTCAATTATTTTTTCAGCCAGTTCAAACTGCATATCATTATTATCTATGGCAAGAAGAGCACGCGCATGACCATTTGTAAGCTTGTATTCCTTTACAAATACCTGAACTCTTTTATCCAGGTTTGCAAGCCTCATAGCATTGGCAACAGCAGAACGGCTTTTTCCTACCTTCTTCGCTATTTCCTCTTGATTAAGAGCAAATTCATCCTTAAATCTTATGTAGGTAAAAGCTTCTTCCATAGGATTTAAGTCCTCTCTCTGTATGTTTTCAATAAGCGCTGCCTCAAGGCTCTTGAAATCGTCAAATTCCTTTACAATAACAGGGACCTTCCTAAGTCCTGCGAGCCTTGCGGCTCTCCATCTTCTTTCTCCTGCTATTATCTCATAGTAATCATCTATTTTTTTGACTGTAAGAGGCTGTAAAATACCCATTTCTTCTATAGACTGAGCCAACTCCTCCAAGGCAGTATCGTTAAATACATTCCTTGGCTGATTTTTGTTGGGAGTTATTTTGTTTATATCAATTTCAAGAATATTATTTTCCTGTGGTATATCGTTGCTTGACATAAGAGCCCCAAGACCCTTGCCTAGTCCGCTTTTCTTCTGCGCTGCCATTTATTTTTCCTCCTTCTCTATAATCCCGTCCGCAAGTATCTCATAAGCCTCGGCGCCCTTGCTCCTCCTGTCGTAGAGATTAATAGGCAAACCATGGCTGGGAGCCTCGCTGAGTCTTACATTTCTCGGTATAATACACTTGAACAGATCAGACCCAAGATAATTTGTTACTTCTTCAACCACCTGCATAGAAAGGTTTGTCCTTGCATCAAACATTGTAAATACTATACCCTCTATTTCAATTTCATTATTCATTCTGTCCTTTACTAGCTGATATGTATGAAGGAACTGACTCAGACCTTCAAGAGCCAAAAATTCACACTGCAAGGGTATAAGTACAGAATTAGCAGATGTAAGAGCATTAAGAGTAAGTATATTAAGAGACGGCGGACAATCTATAAGAGTATAGTCATATTTATCTCTTACGTTATTATCCTCCAGTATATCCTTTAATATATATTCTCTTCTGTCAAAATTAATGAGTTCAATTTCTGCACCGGACAACTGTATATCCGTTGGCAGAAGATCAAGACCAAATTCCTCAAATTTCGCTCTGTTCAAGGTATCGTCAAAGCTTGATTCACCCATTATAAGATCATAAAATGTATTTTCAACATTATTCTTATCAATACCAAGTCCCGTTGTAGTATTTCCCTGTGGATCGGAATCTATCACAAGTACCTTTTTTCCTTTTTCAGCCAGAAAAGCAGCAAGATTAATAGCAGTAGTTGTTTTACCTACACCGCCCTTCTGATTGGCTATAGCTATTACCTTTCCCATTATATCATACCTCATTTTTTAAAACGCTTAACATTAACTATATACATTTTACCACATATTTATATAAAAATCTACAATAAAATAAAAAACAGGCATATAAATGTTTCACGTGAAACATTTATATGCCCCAGACCTTCAAAATATAATAAAAAATATAAATTATCAGAACCTTTAAAAGGCGTCGCAGACTTTAATCCGCAGGAGGAATTCATTTCCTCCGAGGACAGGAACTTTTATGCATTTTTTGTGTTTAACACAAAAATTGCATAAAACACGGCTGGTTCCTACCTTAGTTAGACTGAAAGAAATGCAAGCATTTCTTTCAATTTTTTACATTGCCTCCGGAGCCTTAAGTCCTATAAGCTCAAGACCTGCCTTTATATTGTCTCTTACGGCTATTACTACCGCAAGTCTTGCATTTTTAATATTTCCTTCACTGTTCATAATATTGTTTTCATTATAAAATTTATTGAAGGCCTTGCATATCTCTATAATATGTCTTGTTACAATATAGGGCTCGTTCTTTTCGGCAGCCTCGGCTATCTTGTCTTTAAATTCACTAAGGACCTTAAATACATTTACACTGGCATCATCGCTTATAAGCCTTGCATCGATACTTCCTAAGTCTGAATAGCTGTTTACTCCTGCCTTTTTAAGAATGCTACAGGCTCTTGCGTGAGTATACTGAGCATAAGGACCTGTTTCTCCGTCAAAGTTAAGCATTCTCTCCAAATCAAAGACAACATTCTTAATTCTGCTGTTGTACAGATCGTCAAATATAATAGCTCCTATGCCTACATCCTCTGCTATCTTGTTCTTATTTTCAAGATCGGGATTTTTTTCTTCAATTATTTTACCAGTCTTTTCAACAGAAAGATTGAGAATATCTTCCATAAGAACAACGTGACCCTTTCTTGTGCTAAGCTTACCATCTCCAAGACTTACAAGACCAAAGGGAACGTGTATAAGCTTGTCCGCCCAGTCGTAGCCCATAAGCTCTATGACCTTGAACCACTGGGCAAAGTGTAAATTCTGATCCAGCGCAGTTACATATATACACTTGTCAAAATTATAGGTATTCATTCTGTAAACGGCAGCAGAAATATCTCTTGTAGGATAAAGGGTACCTCCGTCGCTTCTCAGTATAAGGCAGGGAGGCATATTATACTTTTCAAGATCAACTATCTGTGCGCCTCTGCTTTCTGTAAGCAAATTCTTTTCCTTTATTTCCTCTACTATGGCTGCCATTTTATCATTGTAAAAGCTTTCGCCTGCATAGCTGTCAAATTTTATATTAAGCCTGTCATATATTCTGTTAAATTCCTTCATACTTATATCGCAGAACCATTTCCACAGGCTAAGAGCCTCTTCGTCGCCTTCCTGCATTTTAACGAGCCAGCTTCTTGCCTCATCATTGAGAGAAAGGTCTTTTTCAGCCTCCTCGTGAAATTTAACATATATCCTGCTTAATTCCTTGATATCGTCCTTTTCCACAGCCTCCTTGTTGCCCCACATCTTATAGGCAACAATAAGCTTGCCAAACTGGGTACCCCAATCACCTAAATGATTTATACCAACTACATTATATCCAAGAGCCTCATATATCTTATAAAGAGAATTGCCTATAACCGTTGAGCGAAGATGTCCCACATGGAAGGGCTTTGCGATATTAGGTGAGGAATAATCTATAACTATTGTCTTTCCCTTGCCAATATCAGACCTTATAAAATCCTGTCCCTTTTCAACAATATTATTTAAAACACTCTGTACAAAAACACTTTTATCAACATAAAAGTTAATATATGCGTTTACAACTTCAATTTTATTTACAAAGTCAGGCTTTTCAATTTTTTCGGCTATTTCCTTTGCAATAAGCGGAGGCGCCTTTCTCATGACCTTTGCAAGTCTGAAACATGGAAAGGCATAATCTCCCATTTCAGCCTTTGCAGGTATCTCTATACCTTCTTTTATATCGTTTATATCTAATTCCGATGCCTTTGCAATGCATTCGGCAATGCTGTATATAAAGTCCATTTTAATTACTCCTTATTACAATATTTCTTCATTATAATTATACATCCAAATACTGTAAAATACAAGTATTTTATTGTATTTATATGTGTTTTATGGTAAAATATAATTAACTTTAACTTATAATACATGGGAGGTATTTATATGAAAAAATTAACAGCGATTATATTATCAGCAATAATGCTTATGTCCTTTAACACCTATGCTCAAAGTGATAACTATGAGCAGATAGTTTCCAATGTTAAAAATCTTCTTAATATAAATGAATATGATAATTTTGACTGTACGGAACACTCCGACAAAGGACGTACTTTTATAAATATAAGCTGGAGCAACAAGGATAACAGCGATTCTGTAGAAGTGACCTGTGATACAAATGGAAATATATACAATTATTGGAAATTTTCAGACAAAGAATACGGTGATGACAAATCAAAGGTCTATACGGAAAACGAATGCAAAGAAACAGCAGATGCTTTTCTTGAAAAAATATTAGGTGAAAATTACGGAAATATAAAATACGTTGACTATTATATGAGCTATGAAACATATTCTTATACCTATAATATAGTAAGCGGAAATATACCGTTTTCATCCGACAAAATAAATATCAATATAAATAAATACACTAATTCTGTTATGAATATAAATATACCATATTATCTTTTTGATATTAAAACAGATGATTTTTCTTCTGCAATAGGTGAGGAAAAAGCAAAAGAAATATTAAAAAACAAATTTGATATGGTATATATCACAAACTATGACTATGAAAATGAAAAATACAATATAATTCCCGCTTATGCTCCCGAATATTACTATATGGACGCTATTACGGGAGACAAATTCGACAGTGATTTCTTTTACTATGACTATGGCACTACAGAGGCAGCAGGTTCCATAAATGCCAAGGCTATGGATAACAGCAGCATAAATCTTACAGAGGCAGAAAAAAATGAAATTAACAATTTCAAAACTATAATAAAACCCGAAGATGCTGTAAACAAGCTCAATTCATTATTAGGTTTAAATATAAATGCCGGTGACATTAATTACAGCTATTATAAAAATAAAATAGAGGACAAGACCTATTATGATTTGAATATAAATTACAATAAAGACTTTGATCTCTCAGCCTCCTTTGATCAGGACGGACGACTTATAAGCTATAATAAATTTATGGATTATGAAAAAAATGAAAATACAGACAAGGATATACTCAGACAAAAGGCTGAAAATATTATAAAGAGCAATTATCCTTCACTTGATTTTGCTCTCAGAAACGAAAATAACGAAAGGCCGACATTTAACTTCGATATTTACAGAAACGGTATAAAATCTGTAGACGAGGGTATAAGAATAGAATTTAATGGTAATTCCGAATTAATGTATGCAGATTTCAATTTGAATAACTATATAGACTATCCTCCTGTAAATGCTGTTCTTACTAAGGATGAGGCATTTGATATTGGTATGAAGGAATATCCCCCTGAAATGTCATATTATGCGGAAATGGACAACAATACGGGTATATATAATACATACGATATTTATAATATAAATGCCACTTATGCCGTAAATGCCCTTACGGGAGATATTATAAGCATTGATGACGGCAGACCTCTTTCAAAAAACAATAATAAAATAAACTTTTACAAGGATATAAATGATCAGTGGTATGCAGATATTGTCACTAAACTTTTATATATGGGCTACCGTTTTGAAGGAGATATTTTCGATGGAGACAAGGCTCTTACTTTAAACGATTTTGAATATTTTTATAACGGGGCCAATGAAATACTTAGATACGATACAAATTATAATTCAAAAGAATATTCCAAAGACCCGGATGCTCCTCTTACACGCTATGAATTTGCCGAAATATTTACAGATATAATGGGCTATAGCAAAATAACAGACCTTGATATATACAAGGCTCCCTATGAAGATACCGACAAGGGTTCTGTATCTATAATGAAGGGACTTGGTCTTCTGGATAATGACAGTACATTTAACGGAGATGATATTATAACAAGAGCCGAAATGGCAAATATAGTATATAAATATGTAATTTCTATGTAAATTTTGTTAAAAATAACAAATAAAGGAAATATTATGAGAATAACAGACTTTCATACTCATCCGTTTATTAAAAAATCGCAAAATACCTGTTTTTACAGCGATATAATAAATTCGCCGGAGCAATTCAAGGAGGATGCTTTATCCTCGGGTATTACCCATATATGCGGTTCAGTCATAGAAAAGGTACAGGATTTTGACTCTATACACAAGCTTAATATGGACGCCCTGGGCCTTAAAGAAATGTGGGGAGATTTTTATACTCCGGGAATACATATACATCCTCACTATGTAGATAAATCCATAGAAGAGCTTTACTTCATGCATAAAAAGGGAGTAAAGCTTATAGGGGAGCTTGTACCCTATTACAACGGATGGGAAAGCTATTATGACAAGAATATGCACCTTATATATGAGGTAATATCTGAGCTTGGCATGATAGTTTCACTTCATACACAGGATAATGAGGGTATAGAAAAAGCCTTAAAGGCATTTCCAAATATAATATTTGTAGGCGCTCACCCCCGTGACAAGGAGGATTATAATAACCATATATACAGACTTAAAAAATATGACAACTATTATATGGACCTGAGCGGAACAGGTTTATTCCGCTACGGTATGGTCAAAAATACTATAAGAGAGGCAGGAAGCAGTAAAATATTATTCGGTACGGATTATCCCATATGCAATCCTAAAATGTATGTAGAAGGGGTACTCTTTGAAAAAATACCCTATAATGATATGGAAAACATAATGTACAGAAACGCCGATGCCATACTTGGACTATAAAAAATTATTTACAAAAATTTATAAAATTTATATGGAAATATTCCCTCTTTTATGCTATAATATTTAAGGTTGTACACTCAAAAAATGAGGCAATTTTATTAACATTTTGTTGATAACTCAGTGGATATTATGTTACTTATTCACAAAAATACTTGATTTTAACGTATAAAACATACTTATCCACAAATGTTGATAATTTAAAATGCTATACAATTTTATAATATTATTTTAATACTAAAAGAAAGGAATATAACTGATGATGACAGCAGAACAATACTGGCAGAAGGCTCTCGAAATTATAATGACGGAACTTAATGATGTTACATATACGACATTCATACTTCCCATAGAGCCTGTAAGATATACAAATTCAATGTTTATATGTACCCTGAGCATAAAAATAAGGGCATATAAGGATATGATAAAAAAGTATTCTGCCACAATAGACAAGGCTCTTACACAGGTTTTCGGCAAGAAAATGAGATTTGTAATAGATTCTGACCTTGAAGAAGAGGAAAATGAAGAAGAGGAAGTCCATTTTCCCTACAAAAGATCAAGAGTAAAGGAAAACGGACTTATAGACAATTACCGTTTTTCCAACTTTATAGTAGGTCCTTCCAACAATATTGCCCATGCCGCCGCAGTGGCAGTGGCGGACAATCCCGGCGAGGACGATACATATAATCCTCTTTTCCTTTACGGCGGAGTAGGTCTTGGCAAAACTCATCTTATACACGCTATAGGAAACCATATAAGCGAATATAATCCCGAAGCCAATATACTCTATGTTTCCTGTGAAAAATTTACAAATGAGCTTATAGAGGCAATAAAGTATAAGAAAACATTGGAATTTAAGGAAAAATACAGAAATCTTGACGTACTTCTCATAGACGATGTTCAGTTCCTCTCAGGAAAAGAAGGAGCGCAGGAGGAATTTTTTCACACCTTCAACTCCCTTGTAGACGATAAAAAGCAGATAGTAATGTGTTCTGACCGCAAGCCCTCTGAAATACAGACTCTTACAGACAGGCTTGTTTCAAGGATGTCAAAGGGACTTATATTTGATATCAAATTTCCCGATTTTGAAACAAGAACGGCAATACTGGAGAAAAAGGCAGAAGGCAAGAATATAAGTATTCCAAAGGATATACTCCAATATATAGCCTACTCCATTACCTCCAATATAAGGGAAATGGAAGGCGCTCTTAACAAAATAATAATGTATGCCAGATTTAACAACAGAATAATAAATATGGAACTGGCAGAAGAGGTCATAAAGGAGACTATAAAGACAAGCAAAAGCAATATAACTGTAGAATACATACAGCAGACTGTAGCAGACTTTTACAAGGTAACAGTAGACGAGCTTGTTTCCAAGAGAAGAACACAGCCTCTTACGACCTACAGACATATAGCCATGTACCTTTGCAGAAAGCTTCTTGAGGACAGTCTTGAGGTAGTAGGCTATAAATTCGGCAAAAGAGATCATTCCACAGTTATGAACGGCTGCGACAGAATAAGCGCTCTTATAGAAGTAAATGAAGAAAAAGCAGGAGAAATAGCCGCTATAGAAAAAAGAATAACAGGTTAATTAACAATAAAATGTTGATATGTTGACAAGTCGATGTTGACAATTGTATATAAATAAGTCTGCCATATTTTACCATGTTGATAACAGTATATAACTCTTTTTATATCAACATATAATTGACAGCCAATGTTGATAATTTTTTCCTTTATTTAAAAGGCTTTCATACACTTATCGTCAATATCTACACTGCCTACTACAACTACTACTATTTATATTATATATATACATATATAGGAGGAAATGAAATGCGTATAGAATGTAACAAGCAAAATCTCATCAATGCCATAAATATTGTTTCAAAGGCAGTAACAGCCAGATCAACTCTTGATATATTAAGCTGTATACTCCTTATAGCCGATAGAAAGGGCTTCAGACTTATTGCCAATGACCTTAAGCTGAGCATAGAGACCTCAGAGATAGAATCTGAATTATATGAAAAGGGAGCTATAGCCCTTGATGCCAGGATATTTTCCGACATTATAAGAAATCTTCCTACAGATTATGTAACTATAAAGACAGATGAAAAATACAGATGTGAGATATCCTCAGGAAAATCCAAATTCAATATAAACGGAAATGATCCGGAGCAGTTTCCTATGCCGGAAGAGCTTAAAAACAATTCTACCGAGATAACAATAGGCTCCTTTACATTTAAAAATATGGTAAAGAAAACTATTTTCTCAATATCAACAGAGGAAAACAGGCCTATACTCAGAGGAGAGCAGATAAAGTTTGACGACGGCTTTATGAATATAGCCGCCATAGACGGATGCAGAGTAAGCTGGAGAAGAAAGAATGTAGATTATAATGAATACAACGAATTTGTAGTTCCGGGCAAGGCTCTTAATGAACTGTGCAGACTTCTTCCCGATAATGACGATGTTCCTCTTAAGATAACATTTTCTTCAATGCACGCTATGTTTGAATTGGAGCAGTGTAAAATTGTTTCACGTCTTTTAGACGGAGATTTCCTCAATTATGAAAATCTTTTCAGTTCAGCGTCATCTCTTGAAATGACTGTAAGCACTTCAGAATTTTTAAAGGCTCTTGAGCGTTCGGTCATAGTTTCCGACGATAGCAGAAAAACAGATATAAAGCTTACTATTAAAAATAATTTCGTAAACATAAAGTCATCCTCCTCTATAGGAAATGTTGAGGAGGACGTTCCCATAAATATAGAAAAGGGAGAAGAGCTTGTTATAAACTTTAACGCAAGATTTTTAATAGATGTAATGTCCGCCTGTGATGAGGAATATGTAAAGATATGCTTTAATACAAATAAATCTCCTTGTATAATAAAGGGAATAACAAATAATGAATATCAATATCTTGTACTTCCCGTTAATCCCAGAGGCTAATGTTATGGAAAAGGTATATATAAACACAGAGTACATAAAACTCCAGCAGGCTCTTAAGCTTGCCAATATAGTGGGATCGGGTTCTGATGCAAAGCTTATGATACAGGAGGGCTTTGTATATGTAAACGGCCAATTGTGTACAATGAGAGGAAAAAAGCTGAGAAACGGCGACAAGGTAAAGGTATCCGGCGAAATAGTTGAAAGAGATTACGAATTTGTAATAGCATATCATGAAAATTGAAAGTTTACATCTTATAGATTACAGAAATATAGAAAATATGGATATAGAGTTTGCGCCGGGAGTAAATCTTCTCTACGGAAACAATGCCCAGGGCAAGACAAATATACTTGAGGCAATATATATGTGCGCCGCAGGTAGAAGTCTCAGAACTCATATATCAAAGGAATTAATAAGATTTTCACGGGAATCGGCGCATATACAGCTTATAGCGGACAAGGGTATGTATAAGGACAAAATAAACATACATATCCGTAAAAACAACAAAAAGGGAATAGCAATAAACAATGTCCATGTCAAAAGCATAAATGAGCTTTTTGGCACAGTCAATATAATACTATTTTCTCCCGAGGACCTTATGCTTGTAAAGGAGGGTCCCTCCTGTAGAAGACGTTATATGGATATGGAGCTTTGTCAGCTAAGCAGGATATATGCTGATAATCTGAGCAGGTATTACAGGCTTTTAAAGGAGAGAAATACTTTACTCAAGGAAGAAAAGGCCGATAATGTAACACTTGATGTATACGATTCTCAGCTTGTGGACTACGGTATAAAAATAATTGAGGAAAGACAAAGGTTCATAAATGAAATAGACATTAAATCAAATTTAATACACAGTGATATAACAAAGGGAAGGGAAAGCCTTGAAGTCAGATATATTCCCGATGTAAATATAAATAATTACGAAAAAAGAATGCGTGAAAGCCGTGAAAAGGATATTATATACAGGTCCACGTCCACAGGTATACACAGAGATGATATATCCTTTGATATAAACGGCTTTAATGCACGGGAATACGGCTCTCAGGGACAGCAGAGAACTATATGTCTTTCTCTTAAGCTGGCAGAGGTAGAGTTTGTAAAGGAAAAAACAGGATATTCCCCTGTACTTCTGCTTGACGATGTACTTTCGGAGCTGGACAGGAGCAGACAGCTTTATATTCTCAATTCCATAAAAAATATACAGACAGTCATAACCTCTACGGGTATCGACGATATTGTTGAAAATATAGATGATGATATTAAGATTTTATATGTTTCAGAGGGAAAAATAGAAGAAAAATAAATAAAACCTCTTTTATTTTCTCTTAATTTGTGTTATAATTGATTTAAGATCGTTCAAAGTATACCTGTACACGGGTATGCCGAAAACTCTATGGAGGCGAAAAAATGGCAGATAACACAGAGTTAATTGAAAATACAAATGCAGAAAATATGGAGTATGACGAAAATCAGATACAGATACTGGAGGGGCTTGAGGCAGTAAGAAAGCGTCCGGGTATGTATATAGGCTCCACTTCTTCAAGAGGTCTGCATCACTGTGTATATGAAATAGTAGATAATGCAGTGGATGAGGCTCTTGCAGGCTTTTGTACCCATATAGAGGTGACTGTAAATGAAGACAATACCATTTCCGTAAAGGACAACGGCAGAGGTATCCCCGTAGGCATACATCCTCAGAAGGGCATACCTGCTGTAGAGGTAGTATTTACTATACTTCATGCCGGCGGTAAGTTCGGCGGAGGAGGATACAAGGTATCAGGCGGTCTTCACGGCGTAGGAGCCTCTGTTGTAAATGCTCTGAGCGAATGGCTTGTAGTAGATATATATAAGGACGGCAATGTCTATGAGCAAAGGTATGAGAGAGGCAATGCCATGAACAAGCTTTCAATAGTAGGTCAGTGCGATCCCGAGGCTACGGGTACTCTCATAAGCTTTAAGCCCGACGCTGAAATATTTGACGACGTTGTCTTTGATCTGGAAACACTTAAACAGCATCTTCAGGAAACAGCCTTCCTTACAAAGGGAATAAAGATAACTCTTACAGACAAGAGAATTGAAGAGGATAATGTATTCATATATCATTATATGGGCGGTATCAAGGAGTTTGTTCAGCATATAAATAGAAACAAAACTCCTATGTATGATACCATATTTTACTGTGAAGGAGTAAAGGACGGCATTTTTGTAGAGGTCTCCTTCCAGCATAACGACGGCTTTATAGAAAATAACTATTCCTATGTAAACAATATAAATACCGTAGATGGCGGTACTCATGTTCAGGGCTTTCGAACAGCCCTTACAAAGACTATAAACGACTACGGCAGACGCTTTAATCTCATAAAGGAAAATGAAAAGCTGTCCGGCGAGGACATAAGAGAGGGTCTTACCTCAATAGTCAGCATAAAGATATCTGAGCCTCAGTTCGAGGGTCAGACCAAGACAAAGCTTGGCAACAGCGAGGCGACAAGCGCCGTAGTTTCTGTGCTTTCCGAAAAGCTCACATACTTCCTTGAAGAAAATCCCGCTATAGCCAAGACTATATTTGAAAAATCCATACTTGCGGCAAGGGCAAGAGATGCAGCCAGAAAAGCAAGAGAGCTAGTCAGAAGAAAAGATGCTCTTGAAACGGGCAAGCTCCCCGGCAAGCTTACGGACTGTTCAGAAAAGGACCCCTCACAATGCGAGATATATATTGTCGAGGGTAATTCCGCAGGCGGTTCAGCCGTAAAGGCAAGGGATTCAAGAACACAGGCAATACTTCCGCTAAGAGGAAAGATACTCAATGTGGAAAAGGCAAGACTTGACAGAATATTGGGCAATGAAGAAATAAAGTCTATGATAACAGCCTTCGGCACAGGCATACACGAGGACTTTGATATTACAAAATTAAGGTATCACAAAATAGTTCTCATGACAGATGCCGATGTAGACGGCGCTCATATTACAACTCTACTTCTCACCTTTATATTCAGATTTATGCAGCCCCTTATTGAAGAGGGCCATGTATATCTTGCCCAGCCTCCTCTTTATAAGCTGGAAAAGGGAAAGAAAGAGTACTATGCTTATTCGGACCTTGAAAGAGATAAGATAATAGCGGAAATAGGCTCAGAGGGTATGAAGCCTATACAGAGATATAAGGGCTTAGGTGAAATGGATGCTTCCCAGCTTTGGGAAACAACTATGGACCCTGAAAAGAGAATACTTGTAAAGGTCACTATAGACGATGCCAGAATAGCAGATGAAATATTTGATAAGCTTATGGGTGACAATGTAGATCCCAGAAGAGAGTTTATACAGCAGAATGCAAACTATGCAACATTAGACGTATAAGAGGTAATAAAAATGGACGAAAACAGACAATTTGACAAAATAGTCACTGCCGAGATATCAGAGACTATGAAAAGCTCCTATATAGACTATGCCATGAGCGTTATTGTTGCAAGAGCATTGCCCGATGTAAGAGACGGTCTTAAGCCCGTTCACAGGAGAATACTTTATTCTATGAACGAAATGGGCTTAGAGCCCAACAAAGCCCATAAAAAGTGCGCCCGTATCGTCGGTGATACAATGGGTAAATATCACCCCCATGGTGACGCCGCTATATATGACGCTCTTGTAAGACTGGCTCAGGATTTCTCTATGAGATATCCTCTTGTAGACGGCCATGGCAACTTTGGTTCTATAGACGGTTATCAGGCTGCCGCCCAGAGATATACAGAGGCAAGGCTTTCAAGGATTTCCCTTGAAATGCTTGCGGATATAGACAAGAACACAGTGGATTTCCAGCCTAACTATGACGGCGATTTCAACGAGCCTGTGGTACTGCCTTCAAGAATACCCAATCTTCTTGTAAACGGTTCCAGCGGTATAGCTGTAGGTATGGCTACAAATATTCCCCCTCATAACCTTTCAGAGGTAATAGACGGTATTGTCAGGATAATAGACAATAAGGTAGAAGAGAAAAGGGAAACAGATATTGATGAGATAATAAGCATAATAAAAGGCCCCGATTTTCCCACAGGAGGCAATATACTTGGCAGAAGCGGTATAATAAACGCTTACAGAACAGGCAGAGGCAAAATAAAGGTAAGAGCAGAGGCAAATATAGAAACACTGCCAAGCGGAAGAGAACAGATAGTCATTACAGAAATACCCTATCAGGTAAATAAATCCCGTATGATAACAGGCATTGCCGATCTCGTAAAGGAAAAGAGGATAGAAGGCATTTCCGGCATACAGGACAATACCAACGACAGAAACGGCATCCATATAGTGATCGAGGTCAAAAAGGACGCCTCTGCGGAAATAGTTCTCAATCAGCTTTTTAAGTACTCACAGCTTCAGGAATCCATAAGCATCAATTTCCTTGCCATAGTAAAGGGCGTACCCAGAGTACTGAATATCAAGCAGATACTTGAAAATTATATTGAGTTCCAGGAGGACGTTATAACAAGACGTACAAAATTCGATCTGGACAAGGCTCTTAAGAGACTTCATATATTAGAGGGCTTTTTAAAGGCTCTTGACAATATAGACGAGGTAATAAGCATACTGAGAAGCTCTCATACCACAAATGAGGCTAAGGACAGACTTATTGAGCGTTTCGGCTTTACTGCCGAGCAGGTAAACGCTATCTGCGAAATGCGTTTCAGGTCTCTTGTAGGTATGGAAAGAGAAAAGCTTGAAACAGAGTACGGCGACCTTACGGCATTTGCCGATGAAATGAGAGCCATACTTGCCGATGAAAACAAGCTTTATGAGGTAATAAAGACTGAAATTCTTGAAATAAAGAAAAAGTACGGCGATGAAAGAAAGACAAGGATAATACAGGATATGGGCGACATAGATATGGAGGATATAATAGCCGACGATATGTCAGTCATAACCATGTCACACCTTAATTATATCAAGAGAATATCCCTTGACAGCTACAGAAGTCAGAACAGAGGCGGCAAGGGCATAATAGGTATGCAGACAAGAGACGAGGACTTTGTACAGAGGCTTTTCTTAAGCTCAAATCACAGCTATATACTTTTCTTCACAAGCAAGGGAAAGGTATACAGAACAAAGACCTGGGAAATACCGGAGGCAGGCAGAAATGCCAAGGGTACTCCTGTTATAAACGTACTGCAGTTTGAAGAGGGCGAAAGGATAAATGCCGTTATACCTATTAAGGAATTTAACACCGACCAGTATCTTATGATGATAACCAAGAACGGTATTATCAAAAAGACTATGGCCCAGGCATTTAACAATATCAGAAAGGGCGGTCTTATAGC
This sequence comes from uncultured Clostridia bacterium, assembly GCA_947589665.1. Classification (GTDB taxonomy): domain Bacteria; phylum Bacillota; class Clostridia; order Lachnospirales; family CAG-274; genus CANPXH01. Next base: position 40,792 of record CANQBJ010000007.1, on the reverse strand, counting down.
CGTAGGTCTTAAGGAGGACGACGAGCTTATATCCGTATTCCTTACCAATGGAGAAAACGAGGTATTTGCCGTTACTCACAACGGTATGGCTATTCGCTTTAATGAAAACAACGTAAGGCCAATGGGCAGAACTGCTGCCGGTGTTAAGGCTATAAAGCTTGACAGCGATGATTATGTAATAGGCGCAGATGTTGTGAATCTTCAGTACAAGGCTCTTATAGTCAGTGAAAAGGGCTTTGGCAAGTGTACCGAGATAGACAATTTCAGAATACAGTCCAGAGGCGGCAAGGGTCTTAAGGCATACAAGATAACCGAAAAGACAGGCAATATCATAGGTCTTTCCATGGTAAAGGATACCGAAGAGCTTATTATGGTAACAAGCGAGGGCATAGTTATCAGAATAAGAATAAAGGATATATCTACCGTAGGCCGTGTTGCCCAGGGTGTTAAGCTTATTAACCTTGATGAGGGCGTAACTGTTATGAGTATGGATAAAATAACAGAAGAAAACGTCTACGAAGAACCCTCTGAGGATGAAGAAATAACTGAAGAATAAAAAAAACTGTCGCATTAAGCAAGAAAAGCTTTTGCGACAGTTTTTTTTTTTATTTTGGTAAATTTTTTAAATGAGTAAAATAAACCTCTCCACCGCCTAACGGCGGTCCCCCTCCCCTGATTAGGGGAGGCTGTGTACCGGAAAGCTATGTCAGTCGATTAGGTATTGCTTTTTCTAAGTAAATAAGGGCTTTTGCAAAGTACCCACCTAAGGCTCCCCTAATCAGGTTCAGCACTTTTGCCTTCAGCAAAAGCGATACTTCGTATCGGCGGATAACTTCTTCCGCTGCAATGGAGCTGTCAGCCGCGGCAAAAGCTCATATAAAAATAGCTGTGAACGGGGCTGACTGAGAGGTCGATACTAACATAAACAAAAATATTGACTATATTAACACCTACATAAAACATTATTTCTACAACCCTTTTCATTCCACATATAATAACTGCAGCACAGTATTACCGAAAATACAGATGCCAAAGGAGTGGCAAAGCCTATTTGAAAAAGGCTGACGCCCTCTATTTTGCTCATAAAATAAGATACGGGTATTCTCACAAGGAATGTAGAGGCTATACCCTGGAGAGCAACAAACAAGGTTTTTCCACAGCCATTGAAATAGCCCATCATAGAAAAAACGATACCAACTATGATACAATCTATGGAGTATGCCTTGAGATAGCTGCCGCAGGCAGCCATGACCTGAGTATCCGATGTAAAAACAGAGGCAAGCCTTGCACCGCTGAAAAACGTGGCCATAAACATCAATATACCTATACTTACGGCAGATGCCGCAGAGTACATAAGAGCCTTTTTTGCCCGCTCCTTTTTGCCTGCGCCTATATTCTGGGCCGTAAAGGCGGAAAGGGCGGACATAAATGAAGAGGGGAATATAAATATAAGAGCGCATATCTTTTCGGCAACGCCTACTCCCGCAGAGGCAATAAGGCCAAAACCGTTTAAAATAGCTATGATCACAAGGAATGAAAGGCCTGTAAGAGCCTCCTGCGCCGCTATGGGCAGACCAAATTTCAATATAAGCAGAGTTTCCGATCTGAAAAGACGGATATGCCTTTTGCAAAAGGCAAAGGGGAACCCCTTTTTCACAACTATGTAAAAGGCGGCAATAACGCTTATTGCCTGAGCCGAAACCGTAGTTATGGCGGCTCCCGCAGCGTCAAGCCCGAATATGCCTACAAGTATAATATCGCCTATTATATTTACAAAGCAGGCCACTGCCACAAGCAGAAGAGGCAGCTTGGAATTTCCCATACCCCTGAAAACACCGCCCGCAGCGTTGAAAAGCACTGTAAACACAGTACCCCCTCCGCATATTGCCACATACTGTGCAGTTTTGTCAAAGGCCTTCTCAGGTGCCTGCATGGCATAAGCCATTTGCCTTGAAAGAACCGCAGTAATAATTGACATAGCTATGCCAAGGACAATAAAAAAGCAGAAGGCTGAGCCTATGGTTCTGGCGGCTGATTCCTCGTCCTTCTGACCTATCCTCTGCCCAAGCAGAACGGTAGTACCCATAGTCAGACCTGTAACTATGCCTGTTATCATCTGCATTATCTGACTTCCCGTAGACACTGCGGAAACTCCCGTAGCATCTCCAAACCGTCCTACTACCAGAAGGTCTACGGTACCGTATAATGCCTGCAAAAGCATTGCTATAAATACGGGAAAGGCAAAGGCTATTAAGGTTGTGTATATTTTACCCTGTGTAAAGCTGTTTTCCATAACTCCTCCATAAAAAAAGGATAAGAAAGCAGACGCATCTGCCATCTTATCCGGTATTATATTTGCGAATATATACCCTCCGATGAACAATGTTATTCTATCAGAATAATAAAGCATTGTCAACCTCAGTTGAACATTAAATTCATATACATATTTTCCGTTGCCGTATCGGAGTACTTTTTGATCATACCAAAGGGTATATTTCCCTTTTCCCTTACCCTTACGGTATCCTTTTCAAGATATCCGCATATGGAGTTAAGGAGCTTGTTCTTGCCCTCGTCGGTGCTGTACATTATCTCCTCGACCCTGTCAGAAACAACGGCATAGGCATCCTTTCTCAATAAAATTTTACCGCCCAGAGCCTTGTACATATCTATATATGTTTTCCAATAGCTGCGGTTTCTTTCAATATCTCCCGTATAAAGGTTCATGAGCTTGGGGATATCCTTGTATTCAGCTTCTTTGTAAGAGCCGTCGTCACCGTTGGCAGTATATATGCCTTCCCCTATATAAAAAGCCGTTTCATAGCCCAGCTTGGCATAGAACTCAAAAAGCTCCTTATTTGCGGGAATAAGCACAGATGCAGTATTTCCCCGTCTTTTATCCACAGCAAAGGACTTTTCAAGCAGCTTTTTCATAAGACCCTTGCTTCTGTGTTCGGGAGTGGTGCAGGCACCGTATATATAGGTCGCCTTGCCCAGGTTTTTTATACTGCAGGGCATCATCTGCGCCATGGAAAGTATATCACCGTTTTCCTCCAATATAAGGGTATTTCTGTATCTGAATATATTTTCAAAGAAATATTTATTGAAATCAGGCTCCTCAGGGAAGCATACATCCCACAATTTTATTATATTTTCAATATCCTCTTTTTTAGCAAAGCGTATCATCATTTTAACCTCGCAACATAATTCATAGACAAAAATTCAGGATAATAGGACTCCTTTGCCTGTCTCAGACCCTCTATATTCATATCCTCTTCCCTGTCTATATATTTTACATTCTGGCAGTTTCTCTCGGCAAAAAGCTTGTTTATAGCCTGATAAGCCCCGTTTATGGAGGCGTCAGCTTTCTCTATCTGTATTATATAGGTGTCGGGGAAGGACTGAGTGCCAAGAGTGACCGCTACGATCCTGCCGTCTACCCTGAGTATTCCGCCCTTTACTCCCAATGCCTTGTAGTTTTTAAGAGCTATAGAGGCGGCGCAAAGCTCACCAAGAAACTCATCGTCCTCACCGCACCAGTCAAGCTGATAGGTAAAAAATTCCTTTACATTTTCATCGTTAAGGTCCTCATAGCTCCAGCGTCCTTCATATTCCTTAATAAAATGATTGAAGTGGTTTTTCTTTTTGTGGAGCTTTTTACCCGATAGATTTATAAGCCTTTCCGCAAGGTAAACATAGTCCATATTTCCCGTGTTTTCCTCAAATATGAATTTGTCGGGATAAGCGGCTTCTATCCTTTCCCTCATTTCGGGATATATCAGTATAAGTATAAGGGGACAGCCCCTTTCCCTTGTGTACTCAAATATCTCCTCCATGGCGGGTCTTATATCTCCTTCGCCTTCGGGAGCAAAGAAATAATCGCAGTTATCTTCATTCATCTTAGTGTATAAAAAGCCGTTGTGTTCGCATATTTCCGTGTTATAGTGCTTGCCCCATATGAACAGGTCCGTAAAGCAGTAATCACAGAGAAAATGATTTTCCTTACTGTAATAGTTCTCTACAAGAGCCTTGTCCTTAAGCTCTATAGGTCTGAAGTTTAACATAAAAAAACATTCATCTCCCGTATAAAATTTCATACTGATTTAGTATACTATATTTTTTTAAATACGTCAATCTCTTCTGATATCATATCTATGCTCTTTGACCAGAAATTTTTATCGTATAGGTCTATACCCACTGTTTTTACGGCGTCCTTAAGGTCCATAGTGCTTGATACAGACAAAAACCTGTCATAAAGTGGTATAAAATCCTTCCCCATTTCCTTATAAATGCTGTATAGACCCTTGGAAAGCAGGGCGCCGAAGGCATAGGGGAAATTGTAGTAATTGAAATCTGCATCATAGTAATGGGGCTTGCATATCCACATATAAGGATGATAGGTCTCAAGTCCTGTTCCATAGGCTTTTTTCTGAGCCTCTTCCATATATGAACAAAGCTCATCAGCAGAAATAAAGCCGTTTTTCCTGTTTTTGAAAACAGCGTCTTCAAACAGAAATCTGGAATATATATCCACAACACACTGAGTAAGTCCTTGTAAATATGTTTCAAGTACAAATTCTCTGTCCTTATTCTTAAGAGCCTCGTTTATTACTATATTCTCACAGAAGGTCGATGCTGTTTCCGCCGCAGGCATAGTATAAAAGCTGTTAAGCTCGCTTAGGTGAAAAAGCCTTGTATTGTGGAAGGCATGACCCAGCTCGTGGGCCATAGTGACAACATCGTCAAAGGTGCCTCCGAAGTTAAGAAGTATCCTGCTTTCCTTAAGAGAATGTATGGTCTCACAGTAGGCTCCGCCTACCTTTCCCTTATGGGGCATAATGTCGAGCCACCTGTTTTCAAAGGCTTTTTCGGAAAATTTGCCAAGGTCCCTGCTGAAACAGTAAAAGCTGTTTACAACAAAGTCCCTTGCCTCTTCTACAGTATATTTATCACTTTTGCCTAAGGGCGCAAATATATCACAGAAAGGCAAGGCATCTTTATTTCCCAGCTTTTCCGACTTTATGAGGAAATACTCACGTAATTTTGGAAGACCCTCCTCTATGGCAGAAAACATAGCGTTCAGTATATCTCTGTCTATGCGCGAGTCTGCCAAAGTCATATCAAGAGGCGAGTCGTATCCTCGCATTTCAGCCACACTTAATACCTCGCCCTTTATACCGTTAAGGCAGTATGCAGAGGGAGCCTTTATTTTTTCATATGCCCTTAATTCGCTTTCATATGCCTTTTTTCTCACGCTTTTATCGGGGGAATATGCCAAATTTCTTATTTCTGTAAGGGTCATATCCTCATAGTCCGTCACAAGATTGGAGGTAAGTGCCTGCCACTGCTTTTCCCACAGCCCCGAACCGTTTACCTTCATTTTTGAAATAATGCTTTCCTCAGCAGATGACAATGTATGCTCCGCCTTTCTTTTCTGCTCCTTTATAAAATAGCCGTGATCTTTTATAACAGGGGTATTTTCAGATTTGTCTGCATTTTTTATAAATTGGGAAAACAAAGCCTCATGCAGGGATTTTTCGGCTTTTATGTTCTCAATAACGTCAAGAGCCTTGGCAAGCTCTTCGTTTTCGGTATCTGTGCTTATGGCAAGATTAAGGTATAATTCTATTTTATCGTATGCCATAAGCCTGTTTTTAAGCTCAATGTATTTTTCAAGCTTTTCTGTACTGTATTCCTTTAAATTTTCCTCTGCCCATTTGTTAAGCTCATTTAAAAGCGCTTTATAGCTCTCAACATCTGCTCTAAATTCCTCAGAATCCACGGAAGTATATATTTTTTCAATATCCCATTTTGTGTTCATATTATTCTCCTTGTTAAAAAGGTGCAAAGCTTTTGCTTTACACCTTACAGACTGTCGAAAAAGTAAAATTTAACTTAAAAAGAAATCAGAAAGATAAGTGGCTTGCAAAAAGCGTCGCAGACTTTAATCCGCAGGAGGAATTCACTTCCTCCGAGGACAGGAACTTTTCTGTAATTTTGGTGTTAAACACCAAAATTGCGGAAAACACGGCTGGTTCCTACCTTAATTAAACTGAAAGAAATGCAAACATTTCTTTCAAGCGTGTCGATTTTATCGACACGCAGAAAGGTGCAAAGCTTTTGCTTTACACCTTAAACTGCCTTTAATTTACCTGTCGGCTGTGGTATTTCTTCGCCTCTTTCCAAGGCGCACTCTATCCATTCCTTTATTATTGTCTGTGTATTATTGATAGCCTCTTCCGGTGTCTTGCCGTCTGACATACAGCCCGAAAGCTCCGGTACCTCTGTAATATAGCAGTTGTCATCCTCTGACCAATACATTATTATCTGATATTTATACATAAGAACACCTCCTATACGGTAAGCTTATTTTTGTTGATGAAATTCCTTATCTGCTTTATCTGATAGCCTTTTGCCTTGCTGCCTATAGGCTGTATATTTATTATTTCAGGACAGTTTTTGTAAAAATAGAGAAAGTGGTCGCCGTTGGTTTTTTTATGCTGAAAACCCATGTGATCCAACAAATGCTGCAAATCGGCAAAGTTAATATTGTTGTCAGAGTCCCCCGACATTATTTTATCATATGTTTTTTTTGGCTTCATATATTTTACCACCCCTATAAATATAGTATACCTCTTATTTTCAAAGCTGTAAAGCAAGTATTTTATCATATGACTGATTTTATAAAACATTTTACAATATTTGTTATATTTATACTAGCATTATTCCAAGTTTTGAGTTATAATGAAAATAAGAATAACCAATAATATAAATCAAAGGTATTTTTATAAGAAGGGAAGTGTATATTTTATGCTGACAACTGTAAATATGATGGAACTGCAGCTCATAATCGACGCCAATCACGGTGATCCCCATACCGTACTCGGTATGCATGAGACCAATATAGAAGGCAAGGACTGTGTTGTAGTAAGAGCCTTTATACCCCAGGCAAAATCAATAACCGTAGTAGACGACAAGAAGAGGGACAAGACCTTCCCTATGGAGAAGATACACGACTACGGTTTTTACGAGTGCGTTATAAAGACCAGAAAGAAATGGTTCAAGTATCAGTTTGATATAGAGTGGTATGACGGCAACAGGACAATGAACTACGATCCGTATTCATTTGAGCCGGGCATAGGCGAGCAGGACATATATCTGTTCAATCAGGGTACACACTACAACATATATGAAAAGCTGGGTGCCAATCCCACAGAGATAGACGGAGTAAAGGGCGTGCTTTTCGGTGTATGGGCGCCTAATGCAAAGAGAGTAAGCGTTATAGGCGATTTCAACTCCTGGGACGGCAGACGTCATGCCATGAGACTTCTGGCAGGCTCAGGCATATGGGAAATATTTATACCCGGTTTACAGGACTGCGATAAATATAAGTTTGAGATAAAGACAAGCACAGGCGATATTATACAGAAGTCCGATCCATACGGCAAGTTTAACGAATTAAGACCAAGCACCTCCTCACTTATTTTCGATATCAACAAGTATAAGTGGAAGGATTCAAAGTGGTATAAGCAGTTAGACAAGCAGGACATATACAATGTGCCTATGAATATATACGAGGTGCATCTCGGCTCCTGGAAAAGAGTTGAGAGCGAGGACAACCGTTTCTTAAGCTATCCCGAGCTTGCAGAGCAGCTTATACCTTATGTTAAGGAAATGGGCTATACCCATATAGAGATGCTGCCCATAGAGGAGCATCCCTTTGACGGAAGCTGGGGCTATCAGGTAACGGGCTACTATGCGCCTACGAGCCGTTACGGCAACCCTGCTGAGTTTATGGCATTTATAGACAAGTGCCATCAGGCAGGCATAGGCGTTATACTGGACTGGGTTCCTGCACATTTCCCAAAGGACGCCCACGGTCTTGCCAAATTTGACGGCACTGCTCTTTATGAGCATGCAGACCCAAGACAGGGCGAGCATCCCGAGTGGGGTACTCTTATATTCAACTACGGCAGAAACGAAGTAAAGAACTTCCTTATTACAAATGCTCTTTACTGGATAGAGAAATTCCACATTGACGGACTCAGAGTAGACGCTGTTGCATCTATGCTTTACCTTGACTACTGCAAGGAAGAGGGTCAGTGGGTACCCAATCAGTATGGCGGAAGAGAAAATCTTGAGGCAGTAGAGTTTATGAAGCATATGAACTCAGTTATAACAGGCAGACATCCCAAGGTACACATGATAGCCGAGGAGTCCACCTCCTGGCCGGGAGTTACTACTCCTGCCCAGTATGACGGCTTAGGCTTTACTCTTAAGTGGAATATGGGCTGGATGAACGATTTCCTTGAGTACGTTGCCCTTGACCCTATTTACAAGAGCTATCATCACTACAATATGACCTTTGCCTCTACTTATGCCTACAGTGAAAAGTTTGTTCTCGTATTGAGCCATGACGAGGTAGTACACGGCAAGAAATCTATGCTTGACAAGATGCCCGGCGATCTGTGGCAGAAATTTGCAAACCTGAGAGCGGCTTACGGCTTTGCTATGGGACATCCTGGCAAGAAACTTTTGTTCATGGGCGGCGAGTTTGGTCAGTTCATAGAGTGGAACGAGAAGAGACCTCTTGACTGGTTCCTTCTTGAATATGATCATCATCAGCAGATGCTTGACTATGTTAAGGAGCTGAACCATATCTATCTTGACAATCCGGGCTTATGGCAGAAGGATTACGACGGTTTCGGCTTTGAATGGATAGATGCCGATGACAGAGACAGAAGCATATATTCATTTATAAGACGTGGCGAAAAGAAAGAGGATACCCTTGTTATAATATGCAATTTCACACCTAATGCAGACGAGGGCTTTAGAGTGGCAGTGCCTTTCGAGGGTACCTGGAAGGAAATTTTAAACAGCGACGATACTAAATTCGGCGGCAGCGGTGTTATTAATACAATACCCGCAAAGTCAGAAAAAATAGAGTGCAACCACAGAGAAAACAGTATCGGTCTTCGCCTTGCACCTCTTTCCGTAACTATTTTCAAATGCATAGATTGATAATACTTTGGGGAGCCTTTGGCTCCCCTTTTTTAGGTTTTTGTATATAGGGACAATGCTTTTTTCGCAAAAAATCATAGTAAGCAAGAAGAAAGGATATAAGGGCTGAGGTGTCGGGGCTTTACCGTATTTTTACATAATAAGACATTTTATCTGAAATCTCCTCTTATTTCTCTTACGTCGTTTACAATAATAAAGGCGCCGGGGTCAATGCCTTCGGCAAGGGCTTTAAGTCGGGCTATTTGTCTTGCGGAGACCACCACAAGCACAAGACCCTTTTCCCTGTCGGTGTATACACCTCGGCATTTTATATAAGTAGCTCCTCTTTTTATGACGGTTATTATCTGCCTGCCTATGATGTCGCTTTTTTCGGAGATTATAAAAACCGCCTTGGCATAGTCTACACCGCCAAGCACAACGTCTATTACCTTTGTTACAACATATACCGTAACAACGGCATACATAGCTGGAGTAATGCCAAGTATAAAGGCTCCGCCCGTTATTATGGCAATATCCAGCACAAGCATTATACGGCTTACCGAAAAGGAAGGATAATATTTGTGTATGAGCCTTGCGGCAAGATCGCTGCCCCCTGTGGTAGCTCCTGCCCTGAACACAAGCCCAAGACCTGCGCCCGTAAGTATGCCGCCGAATATGGCAGCCAGCACAACATCGGTATTTATCTGAGGTATCACCTTAGTCAATTCAAGGGCAAGGGATAAAAGAAGGGTGGCATAAAGCGTATCCTTTACAAAGGAAAAGCCTATGAGCTTTTTGGCCGTTATAAGCAGAGGTATATTTATAATAAGGTTTGTAAGGGACATAGGTATGCCCCACAGGCTTTGGAGTATAACGGCTATGCCCGTAGCACCTCCTATAACGAGAGAGCAGGGCTCCAGAAAGGAGTTCAGACCTATTGCCATAGCCGTTACACCCAGTATTATACTAAGCCATTTCATCATAATACACATTCCTTTTGTTAAAAATTCAATATGGTCGCAAGCTTAATTTATCCAAATATTACAAATCTATAACAAATACGGTGAAAATTAAAATTTATTCTTGACTATGGGAAATATTTAATATATACTAGGACTAGTGCTTGATTTGACTTTAAGTAAAAGAATTGATATGAGGGAGGTGCTTTTGATATGAAGATGACATTCCAGCCAAAGAAGAGACAGAGAAGCAAGGTACATGGCTTCAGAAAGAGAATGAGCACTGCCAACGGCAGAAAGGTAATACTTGCAAGACGCAGAAAAGGCAGAAAGGTTTTATCTGCATAATCAGGAAGCCCGCTTATAAAGTGGGCTTTAGTGTTATTGAGAAGAGGGGAATAGCTATGGAATTTACTGAATCCCTTAAGAAAAACTACCAGTTCAGATTTGTGTATAACAGAGGTCGTTCCATAGCCAACAGACTTCTTGTGATGTATGTAGTCAAGAACAGCCTGCAAACCAACAGATACGGCATATCCGTCAGCAAAAAGGTAGGCAACAGCGTTGTCCGCAGCAGGATCACAAGACTGTTGAGAGAAAGCTACAGACTGAACGAAAAACAGATAGAAAGAGGCTTTGACATCGTGGTCATAGCCAGAGCAGGCGCCAAAACAGCCGCCTATAAAGAGGTGGAAAGTGCGCTGTTGCATCTTTTGAAAAAGCAGAGATTACTGAAAGAAGGGTCCCTTTGAAGTATATAGCGCTTTTTTTAATAGGCTTTTACAGGAAACATATTACACCGTTTACTCCCGGGAGATGTCGGTTTGTACCGACCTGCTCAGCCTATGCCTATGAGGCCTTTGATAAGTACGGATTTTGCAAAGGGCTGTATCTGAGTGTAAGGAGAATTTTAAGGTGCCATCCCCTGCATAAAGGGGGCTATGATCCGGTACCGTAAAGGAGGATAAATAGCTTGTCAGCTTTGAATATGTTAGTTGTTGCCCGTAATGTCATGAAGGATCCGGGCATAATCGTAGGCCCCATATCCTGGATATTGGGTCAGGTAATAAATATTTTCTTTTCAATTATATACAAGCTGGGCATTCATGGAAATGCCTTGGGTATATCTATTATTTTGTTGACTATTTTTACAAGACTTCTTATGACGCCTATAGCCTATAAGCAGCAGAAGTCCATGTTTAAAATACAGGCTCTTGCGCCTGAGCTTAAAAAGATACAGGAAAAATACAAGGATTCTCAGACCGACCCCGAGGTTGCCAGGAAAATGCAGATGGAGACTCAAAAGCTCTATCAGGAGAATGACTGCTCTCCCTTTAGCGGCTGTCTGCCTATGTTTATACAGCTGCCTATTTTCTTTGGTCTTTACCATGTAATGCAGAATCCCTTTAAGTATATTGATATAATCAATCAGATATATACAGCCTTTTCAACAGAGGTGCTTACCGTTGCGGCAACCAATGAAACCGTCAGGAACCTTGTGCTTCACTTCGGCGAGCTCTGTAAAATACCGGACGGCACACAGATAGTGCCTGCCGTATTCAACAGGATCATAAATGTACTGGAGCCAAGCGATGTTACACAGCTTTTGGATGCTGTAAATTCATCTGCCCTTAAGGACATATATGCTCAGAAGGTAAGCATAGAGTATTTCTTGGGACTTAACCTTACGGAGACCGTAGGCTTTTCACTTAGTCCCAAGCTTTTGATACCTATACTTTCAGGTGCTACAACATATCTTTCCTCATGGCTTATGCAGAGGAAGAACCCTACTACAGACCCGGCTATGAAGAGCCAGCAGAGAATAATGAATATAACTATGCCTCTTATGATGGCATGGATCACTACTTCTTTACCTGGCGGTATCGGTATATACTGGATAACCTCAAATATATTTATGGTACTCCAGCAGGTAGTTCTGAACAGACATTTTTCAAAATCAGGCGCATTGGATATAGTAGTGCCTAAGACAAAAAAGGGAGGCAAAAAGAAATGAAATATATAGAATTTACAGGAAAGAGCATTAATGAGGCAGTGGACAAGGCTCACGATGAGCTTAGCTTAGATTATAACGACCTTCACTGGGAGGTAATAGACGAACCCAGCAAGGGCTTTTTAGGCATAGTAGGCGCAAAGCCTGCAAGGATAAGAGTTGAGATAGAGGAGGAAGAGGACAAGAAGCCTGTGGAAAAGCCTTCTGCAAAACCCGAAAAACGTGAAAAGCATGAAAAGCATGAATATAAGAAGGAAAGCAGGAGAACCGAGAAGAAATACGAAAAGCCCGAGCCAAAGGCTGAAAAACCGGAAAAGCTTGAGACAAAGCCTGAGATCAAGGCAGAAACGGCGCCTGTAGAGGAGCCAAAGCCCAGTGAAAACACTATGTCCCAGGAGTCCGAGGAAATACAGAGCGCCAGAGCCAATCTTACAGAAGAGGACAAGACTGTAATAATCAATTCTGCTCTTGACTTCCTTAAGGCAATATTCTCTCAGATGGGTATGGATGTAAAGCTCAGCGTTACCTTTGACGATAACAAGCACCTTTTCATAAATATGGAAGGCGAGGATATGGGTACTATCATAGGTAAGAGAGGACAAACTCTTGACAGCCTCCAGTATCTCACCAACCTTGTTGTAAACAAGGGCGAATATCCTTATATGAACGTAACCCTTGACACAGAGGACTATAGAGCCAAGAGAAAGAAAACTCTTGAGGCACTTGCCTTCAATCTTGCAAAAAAGGCTAAGCACAACAGGAGAAATGTAACTCTTGAGCCTATGAATCCCTATGAAAGAAGAATAATACACGCCACACTGCAGAACGACAGATATGTTACTACCTACAGTGAAGGCGTTGAGCCATACAGATATGTTGTAATAGCCTTAAAGAGCAATTACAATAAAAGAAATAATTATTGATAAATAGGCATAGGCTATAAGCCTATGCCTATTTTAAAGGAAGTGTTCATATGCTCAAGGTAAATCTTTCGGATACGATAGCAGCCATATCCACAGCTACAGGCAGCGGCGGTATAGGTATAGTGCGCATAAGCGGAGATGAGGCAATAGAAATTGCGGACAGCTTGTTTGTATCGGCAAAAGGCAAAAGACTTGCAGAGCAGAAAAGCCATACGATACACTATGGAAATATAGTGTATGACGGCAGGGCAATAGACGAGGTGCTAGTGTCTGTAATGAAAGCCCCCAACACCTATACCCGCGAGGATATAGTGGAGATCAACACCCACGGTGGCTACAGAGCGGTCACAGCCGTATTGAACGCAGTTATCAAAAGGGGCGCAAGAGTTGCAGAGCCTGGAGAGTTTACAAAAAGAGCTTTTTTAAACGGCAGAATAGATCTGACTCAGGCAGAGGCAGTAATAGATATTATAAATGCCAAGACCGACAAGAGCCGGGAAACTGCCGTTGCCAGACTTGAAGGCAGGCTTTCCGCAGAGATAAAACAGATAAGAGAGAGCATACTCACTATGCTTGCCCATATTGAGGCGGCAGTTGCCTATCCTGAGCATGACGACGAGACCATGACCTATGCAGCCGTTGAAAAGGGTACAAGAGAGGCAATGGCTAATGTAAATAAGCTTATTGCCACGGCGGACACGGGCAAAATATACCGCGACGGTATTAAGACGGTTATACTGGGCAAGCCCAATGTAGGCAAGTCCTCTCTGCTCAATGCTTTTTTAGAGGAGGACAGAGCCATTGTTACCGATATTCCCGGCACTACAAGGGACATAGTTTCAGAGCTTATAAACGTAGGGGGAATACCCCTTAATATAATAGATACGGCAGGCATAAGGGAGACCGACAATATAATAGAAAAAATAGGCGTTGAAAAGTCCCGTTCCCTTGCCGAAGAGGCAGACCTTATACTCCTTATGTTTGACGGCAGCAGGGAAATGAGCGCCGAGGACAGGGAGCTTATTGAACTGACAAGGGATAAAAAGACAATAGTACTTGTAAACAAGCTGGACCTTGAACAAAAGCTGGATCTAAGGGGTATGGGTATAGAGCCTATAAATATTTCCGTTAGAAATACTATGGGCATAAATGAGATATATGATAAAATAAAGGAAATGTTTGCCGTAGGCGATATTGAAACGGACGACAGTGTACTCATTTCAAGGGAAAGAAACAAGGCAAGTCTTTATAAGGCGCTGCAGAGCCTTGAAAACGTCATAGAAACCATAGAAAACACTATGCCCGAGGATTTTATATCAATGGACCTTACGGCAGCCTACGAAGCCCTTGGCGAGATAACAGGGGAAACTCTGGAGGAGGATATTATAGACAAAATATTCAGTGAATTCTGTTTAGGCAAATAAAATTTTCGGGGGTCCTGGACCCCCGAAAATGACGAATATTTTTTTAGTTCTTATAGTATTGAGGTGATAGTATGGGAAAGTTGTATACAGCTGATGAAGTGGATATATGCGTTATAGGCGCAGGTCATGCAGGCTGCGAGACGGCTCTTGCTGCGGCAAGGATGGGCCTTAGCACAATACTTTTTGCCATAAATCTGGACAGTATCGCCATGATGCCCTGCAATCCCAATGTAGGGGGAAGCTCAAAGGGGCATCTGGTAAAGGAAATAGACGCTCTGGGCGGAGAAATGGGCAGAAATATAGACAAGACCTATATACAGACCCGTATGCTGAACACGGGCAAGGGACCTGCGGTGTATTCTCTGAGGGCTCAGGCGGACAAGGCAAAGTATCATACACAGATGAAGAAAACTCTTGAAAACACTGAAAACCTTCTTGTGCGCCAGGGCGAGATAACGGATATAGTTATTGAGGACGGAAAGGTAACGGGTGTTATCTCGGAGAGTAATGCCCTTTATAAGTGCAGGGCGGCTGTTATATGTACAGGCACATACCTTAAGGCAAGATGTCTGTACGGCAATACCATTATAGAAAGCGGTCCTAATGGCTTAAGACGTGCCAACGGCCTTAGCGACTGCCTTAAAAGACTGGGCATAAGGCTTTTTCGCTATAAGACAGGCACACCTGCCAGAGTGGACAAGAGGACAATAGATTTTTCAAAAATGAAGGAGCAGCGGGGAGATGAGAATATAGTTCCCTTTTCCTTCGAAAACAGAGCGGAGGATATAGAAAGGGAGCAGATAAGCTGTTATCTCACCTATACCAATGAAAGGACCCACGATATCATAAGGGCAAATCTTGACCGCTCCCCTCTCTATTCGGGAGTAATAGAGGGTACGGGTCCACGCTACTGTCCTTCCATAGAGGACAAGGTAGTGCGCTTTGCAGACAAGACCCAACACCAGATATTTATAGAACCGGAGGGCGAGGACACCAATGAAATGTATGTACAGGGTATGAGCTCATCCTTGCCGGAGGACGTACAGATAGCTATGTATAGAACACTTCCCGGTCTTGAAAATGTGCGCTTTACGCGTACAGCATATGCCATAGAATACGACTGCATAGATGCCAATCAGCTTAAGCTGACACTGGAGTTCAAGGATATAAAGGGACTTTTCAGCGCAGGGCAGTTCAACGGTACAAGCGGCTATGAGGAGGCGGCGGCACAGGGTATTATAGCAGGCATAAACGCAGCAGCCTACTGCAAGGGCATTGAGCCTTTGGTTCTGGACCGTTCTCAGGGCTATATAGGAGTGCTTATAGACGATATTGTCACAAAGGAAAGCCGCGAGCCCTACAGAATGATGACTTCAAGGGCGGAGTACAGGCTCCTTTTAAGGCAGGACAATGCCGATCTCAGGCTTACGGAGATAGGCTATAGGTACGGTCTTATTTCACAGGAGAGGTATGACAGATTTCTGGCAAAAAAGAAAGCCATAGAAGAAGAAATTGAAAGGATAGGGAAAATAAATCTCGGTCCTTCGGAGGATGTCAATTCAATACTTACGGACTGCGGCACAACGCCCATCTCAACAGGCATAAATATGACAGACCTTATCAAAAGACCTGAAATGGACTACGACAAGCTGGCTCCTCTTGACCCCGACAGGCCTGCTCTTGACAGAGATGTGCGCGAACAGGTGAATATACAGATAAAATACGAGGGCTATATTTCCAGACAGATGAAGCAGGTAGAGCAGTTTAAAAGGCTTGAAGGCCGCAGAATACCCGAGGACATAGACTACGATAAGGTAAAGGGTCTGCGCATTGAGGCCACTCAGAAGCTAAAGGCGGTAAGACCTGTGAATATAGGGCAGGCAGGCAGAATAAGCGGAGTTTCGCCTGCTGATGTGAATATGCTGCTCGTATACCTGAATATGTGATCATGAAATACAGAGATATAAAATTTTTAAACAAAAACTATGAATATGTAACAGGCGACATAACTCTTGAGGGAGGCATTGTCACAGATATAGCGGAAAAGGACAGAGCGGAAGGGGGCATACTTCCGCCCTTTGCGGATATACACATACATGGCGGATACGGTGTGGATATAATGTGTGCCGAAGCAGAGGAAATATCCTATCTCAGCAAAAGGCTGTATGAAAACAACGTAGGTGCCTATATGCCCACAACTGTTGCAAAGGACTTTGACAGCATACTTGAAACGGCTAAAAATGTAAAGAAAGCAGCCCTTATAGACAAGGGCGCCGAAATAGTGGGAATACACATAGAGGGTCCTTTTATATCGAAGGAATACAAGGGCATAATGGATGAAAGCTGCATAGTCCCCTGTGATATTAAGCTTTTTGACGATCTAAGGGAAATAATGGACGGGCTTAAGATACGCTTTACCATAGCCCCCGAATGTGAAAATACGGAAAGCTTTTGTAAATATGTAACGGACAACGGCGGCTATATATCCATGGGACACAGCGGCGCAAGTCTTAAGCAGTGCAAAAGACTTGAAGGCGCAGGCTCATACACCCATATTTTCAACGCTATGGCGCCCCTGCACCACAGGGAGGACGGCATACTTTCAGCTGCCCTTACGGACAAGCTGTATACAGAGCTGATATGCGACCTTATACACGTTTCCCCAAAATGTGTTGAAATACTGACACGGCTAAAGGGCGATAATATAATACTTGTAACAGACGCTCTTAAGGCTATGGGACAGGGAAATATAGACTTTGAGTTCTGCGGCAGGAAAATAAAGGCAGGAGATAAGGGCGCAAGGGATAATCAGGGCAGACTTGCAGGAAGTGTGCTGACAATGGAAAAAGCCTTTGAGAACCTGCGCAATATATCCGATATAAAAACAGCCGTAAAATCGGCTTGTGAAAACCCTGCCGCACTTCTGGGACTTGACAGATACGGATGTATAGATACGGGAAAGAAAGTGATATTATGAAAATAGGCAAGCTGCCTAACTCTCTTCTTAAAAAAATAATAATAGACCCTGTAAACAGCAATGCACCCCAAAGAGAAGAGGTCCTTCTGAGACCCTCAGTAGGCGAGGACTGCGCCGCTCTTGACTTTGGGGAATACAACTGTATCATTTCTACGGACCCCATTACGGGAGCGGTCAAGGATATAGGCAGACTGGCGGTGCATATCAATATAAACGACATAGCCTCCAGCGGCGGCGAGCCTGTAGGCATTATGCTTACGGCACTTCTTCCGCCAAGCATAACGGAAAAAGAGATTTCGGAGATAATAACAGACCTTTACACAGAGGCAAACAAGCTGAATGTAGCCATTCTCGGCGGACATACGGAAATAACCGATGCTGTGACCAAGCCTGTTATAAGCTGCACTGCCCTGGGCAAGTGCAAGCGCCTTATTTCCACAGGGGGTTCACGAGTCGGCGATTATGTCATTATGACAAAGACAGCAGGACTTGAAGGCACAGCCATATTTGCAAAGGATAAGTACTCTCTCCTTAAGGATAGGGTAGGTATAGATATTATAAAAAGCGCCGAAAAATTTTCCGAAAGCCTTTCCGTGCTTAAGGAGGGACTTATTGGCGCAGAATACAATGCCCATGCCATGCACGATGTGACAGAGGGCGGTATACTTGGCGCCTGCTGGGAACTGGCAGAAAGCTCAGGCTTAGGCATAGAGGTATATGAGGACAAAATACCCGTTGCGCCCGAAACAAGAGAGATATGCTCTGCCCTGGGTGTAGACCCTCTTCGCCTTATTTCAAGCGGCTCTATGCTTATAGTGTGTGAAAATACGGATATACTGAAAGCCCTTGAAAGTGAAAATATAAAAGCTGCCGTCATAGGCAGAATAACAGATAAGCATAGATGTATAATAAGAAATGATGAGAAAATACCACTGACTGAACCTGATAGCGATGAATTGTATAAGGTGTAAATTTTTGTTTATCTTAGTAAGGCGACCCTTCCACCAACCTTCGGTTGGTCCCCCTCCCCTCCGACGCTAACGCTAGGGGAGGTTGTTTACCGCAAGGCGGTGGTAACAGCTTAGTTGTTGTTTTTTCTAAGTAGATAAGGGATTTTGCAAAGCACCCACCTAAAGCTCCCCTTCGCAAGGGGAGCTGTCAGCCGCGGCAACAGTTTATATAAAAATAGCTGTGAGCGGGGCTGACTGAGAGGTCGAACCTAATAACCTAAATACGAATTTCCTTCAACAAAATATAAACAGTTGAAGTAAGCAGAAAAATGTAGTATAATGATACAAATGATCAAGAAAAGCACTTCCCAAAAGGAGGATAAAATAAATGTGTGGTTTTTGCGGATTTACGGGAAATATTGAAGACAGAGAAGCGGTCATTGAACAGATGATGAACAAGATCGTACACAGAGGTCCCGACAGCGGCGGTATACACAGCGAGGACAAGTTTACATTTGGCTTTAGACGTCTTAGCATAATAGGTCTTGAGGACGGTTCACAGCCCATATACAACGAGGACAAGTCTGTTGTTATAGTATTTAACGGAGAGATATACAATTATCAGGAGCTTAAGGAGGGTCTTATTGAGAGAGGACACGTTTTTTCAACTCATGCGGACACCGAGGTAATAGTACATCTCTATGAGGAAAAGGGTACGGACCTTTTAAATGACTTAAGAGGTATGTTTGCCTTTACGATATATGACAAGAATAAGGATCTGCTTTTCGGCGCAAGGGATTTCTTCGGCATAAAGCCGTACTACTACAGCGAGATAGAGGGCGATCTGCTTTTCGGCTCAGAGATAAAGAGCTTTCTGCCCTATCCCAAATTCCATAAGGAGGTAAATCCCGTTGCTCTTGAAAACTATCTGACATTCCAGTATTCAGTACTTGACGAAACATTTTTTAAGGGTGTGTATAAGCTAAAGCCGGGACATTTCCTTACCTTTAAGGACGGTGTACTCCACATAGAGAGATATTTCCAGCCTAAGTTTGAGCCTGAAAAGGACATAGTTGCAGACAGCAAGAACGGTGTTAAGCTACAGGACGCCATACAGAAGGTGGAGGACGTACTTCTGGATTCCGTAGGTATGCATACCGTAGTCAGCGATGTTGAGGTAGGTTCCTTCCTTTCAAGCGGTGTAGACTCCAGCTTTGTTGCAGCTACATTCCGCAGGGGTATGGACAAGACCCATGCTAAGACCTTTACGGTAGGCTTTGACTATGAGAAATACAACGAGATAGGCTATGCTCAGGCTCTTTCCGAGCATGTGGGCATAGAAAGCAATTCCAAGATAATTTCAACAGAAGAATACTGGGCAAGCCTGCCCAAGGTACAGTACCATATGGACGAGCCCTTAGCCGATCCTTCTGCCGTTGCTCTTTACTTTGTGAGCAAGCTGGCAAGGGAAAAGGTAAAGGTAGCCCTTTCAGGCGAGGGTGCAGATGAATTTTTCGGCGGCTATAATATTTATGAGGAGCCTATGGCTCTTGCGCCTATGCATATATTCCCCAAGTCTGTAAGAAGGTTTATAGCTAAGGCGGCATCCCTTATTCCCTTTAACTTCAAGGGCAAAAATTATTTCAGGAGAGCAGCCCTTGACGTAGAGGAAAGGTTTTACGGCAACGGCAACCAGATGTTCACCAAGGAGGAAAGAGAGGCTATCCTCAAGGCTCCAAGCGGCAAATACGACCATACGGAGATCACAAAGCCTTATTACGATTTTTGTGAGGGTCTTGACGATGTTACAAAGATGCAGTTTATAGACCTTAATCTCTGGATGGTAGGCGATATTCTTCTTAAGGCGGATAAAATGAGTATGGCAAACTCCCTTGAGGTAAGAGTGCCGTTCCTTGACAAGGAGGTATTTAATGTGGCAAGAAGGCTGCCCTCCGATTACAGGGTAAACAGACGCGCCACAAAGTATGCCTTTAGAATGGCGAGCAAGAAATATCTGCCCGACAATGTTGCTACAAAGAAAAAGCTTGGTTTCCCTGTGCCTACAAGGGTATGGCTCAGAGAGGACAAGTATTACAATATAATTAAAGAGGCTTTCACAAGCCCTACAGCTGAAAAATATTTTAATACAGATAAAATAATGGAATATCTTGACGGTCACAGAGCAGGCAAGGGCGACTACAGCCGTAAGATATGGACGGTATATATGTTCCTTGTATGGCATAAGGAATTTTTTGAGAAGGAGGCAGCATAATGGATTGTATTTTCTGCAAGATAGCAAAGGGTGAGATACCCTCAACAACAGTTTACGAGGATAATGATTTCAGGGTCATACAGGATATAAACCCAGCTAATCTGGGACATTGTCTTATACTTCCCAAGACCCATGCAGCCAACATATATGAGCTTAGCGAGGAGCTTACAGGCAAGGCATTTATGCTGGCAAAGAAAATAGCCGCCGCCGTACAGAAGGCAACGGACTGCGACGGAGTGAACATACTCCAGAACAACGGCGAAACTGCGGGACAGACGGTTTTCCACTTCCATATACACGTTATACCAAGACTTAAGGGGGATGACGTAAAGCTGGGCTTTGGTTCATTTAAGACAGACAGTGAAAGTATTGCCGCTATGGGCGAAAGGATAAAGAATAATCTGTAAGAAAGGGATATCACAATGAAAAGGACACTGGCAATGGTACTGGCAGCAGCAATTACATTATCGGCTATGCCCGTATTTGCTCTGGACACTATTATTACAAGCAATCCCGTTGAAATGGGAGAAGAGACCACAACAGAGGAAAGCACAACAGAGGCTACTACCGAGGCTGTAACAGAAGCGCCTACACAGGCTCATGCCGAAAAGACAACGGAGGCGCCTACCGAGGCAGTGACAGAGGCTGCTACGGAATTAACTACGGCAGACATTCACTTTACGGATATAGCTCACAGACCATGGGCTAAGGAGGCTATTGAGAATATGGCTGCCGCAGGCTTTATCGTAGGCAGGGGCAGCGGTATATTTGCTCCCGATGATGGCTGTACAAAGGCTGACTTCACTATAGTCCTTGTAAGGATGCTGGGTCTTGACTCTATGGCTCCAAGCGGAAACTATGCAGATGTTCCCGCAAATGCTTATTATTACGACTATGTGAGCATTGCAAGAAACAACGGTCTTACCGCAGGTATAGACGGCGATAACTTCCACCCTGTTCAGAACATAACCAGAGAAGAGATAATGGCTATGGTATATAACGGCCTTGCGCTCAAGGGCGTTGATATGAATATAAAGCAGTCTGTACTTGGCAGCTATTCAGACGGTTCTCTTGTAAGCCCTCAGTATAGAGATGCAGTTTCGGCTCTTCTCAATATGGGCGCCGTACAGGGCACCTCAGCTACCACTATCGATCCCAAGAGTCCTGTCACAAGAGCGCAGATGGCAGTACTCCTCAATAATATTTATGCAACTATATTAAAGTAAAGATATAATGGGCTGCCGCAATAGGCAAATAAGCTGTTGCGACAGCTCTTTTTTTGATAAATTTTTGTTTAACGTAGAAAAACGACCCTTCCACCAACCTTCGGCATCAGCACTTTCGGCTTCGCCGAAAGCCGACCTGCGGTCGTCCGATAAATCTTTCGGTGCAATGTCCCCCTCCCCCTGGCTGCTTGGGCGAGCAGTAAAGCGTAAGCTTTACGACCAGCCTCCGACGCTAACGCTAGGGGAGGTCATTTACCGCAAGGCGGTGGTAACAGCTTAGTTGTTGTTTTTCTAAGTAAATAAGGGCTTTTGCAAAGCACATACCTAAAGCTCCCCATTCGCAAGGGGAGCTGTCAGCCGCGGCAAGAACTTATATAAAAATAGCTGTGAACGGGGCTGACTGAGAGGTCGAACCTATTCATATAAACAAAAACTCAACACAATAGCCTTTTCCCCATATAATATTGAAGAAAATATTAAAAAACCAACTTTTGATTTGCTATAATCGGATATTTGTAGTATCATATATATAGCGTATATTTATAAATTATGTAACGAAGGGGTAATAGATTTGATAGAGGTAAAGAATTTAACAAAGAAATTCGGTCCCCATGTTGCGGTGGACAACATTTCCTTTACGGTAAATGACGGCGAGATAGTGGGCTTTCTGGGTCCCAACGGCGCCGGCAAGACAACTACCATGAATATGATGACAGGCTTTTTATCAGCTACGGAAGGCACTATAAGGATAAACGGCTACGATATACTGGACGAGCCTATAAAGGCGAAGAAACAGCTGGGCTACCTGCCCGACGTACCGCCTGTATACGGAGATATGACCGTTGAGGAATACCTTAATTTCATATGCGACTTAAAGGGAGTAAAAAAAGCGTCAAGAAAGGCTATGCTCAACGACATAGTTATGACGGTTCAGATAAAAGAGGTATATAAAAGGCTTGTAAAGAATTTATCAAAGGGCTACAGGCAAAGAGTAGGACTGGCGCAGGCCCTTGTAGGCGATCCCGAGGTGCTTATACTGGACGAGCCTACGGTTGGCCTTGATCCCAAGCAGATAATAGAGATGAGAGCCCTTATAAGAAAGCTTGGCGAAAAGCATACCGTAATACTGAGTTCACATATTTTAAGTGAGGTAAGTGCAGTATGCGACAGAGTAATGATGATAAACAGGGGCAGGATAGTTGCCACCGATACCACAGAGGGTCTGTCCAACAAGGCAGGCAATTCCCTGCAGATGGTCACGGTAAAGGGAGACGGATATGCAGCCTGTGAAAAGCTGGATGTATGGGCGGATATAGAAAGCGCCGAGATCGCCTCCGACAACGGCGACGGTACATATGACATAAAGGTAAAGGGCAGGGACGAGGCAGACATAAGAGAGCTTATTTTCACGACCCTTGCTCACGAAAATATACCTATACTCAGCCTTAAGCCCGTTACACTGGATTTGGAGGAGGCTTTCCTTAAGGTAATAAACGGAGAGCTTGAGGACAATGAAACTCTCAGCGTCACTATGGTCGAGGGTACCGATGAAAAGGAGGCGGAGTAAATGTCAGCTATTGTCAAAAAGGAGCTTAGGACCTATTTCAATACCGTTACGGGCTATGGCTTTCTGGGTTTTTTCGTTCTTATAACAGGATATTTCTTCGTATCTCAGAATATAGTGGCTGCCAATGCCAATTATAACGAGACCCTTGCAGGCTCAATGATAATGTTCCTTATACTTGTGCCTGTACTTACGATGCGTCTTTTTGCCGAGGAGGCAAGGCAGAAAACAGACCAGCTTTTATACGCTGCTCCTGTTAAGGTAACGGATATAGTTATAGGCAAGTTTATTGCGGCGGCAGTGCTTTTGCTTATAGGTATAGCTATAACTCTTGTTTTCCCCTATCTTCTTTCGCGCTCAGGTCAGCTTGCATGGGGTATGACCTTTGTGGGAATGTTCGGATATTTTATGATGGGCATATGCCTTATAAGCGTAGGTATATTTATATCTGTGCTTACGGACAATCAGATAGTGGCGGCAGCCGCTACCTTTGCAGCAGTATTTCTGCTGCTTATGATGGACAATATATCATCCTCTGCGCCTATAAGCGTAGGCTCCTCCGTTGTATTTCTGGTAATTGTAGTGGCGGCAATAGCCCTTACGGTATACACAAGTACAAAGAATATAACGGTGGCAGGCATATTTGCCATTATAGGCTATGTTATAATGGGCGTTCTTTATTTCATTAACCCGAATATATACGACGGCGTTATTGTAAAGGTGCTGAGTTGGTTTTCAGTGCTTAGCCGTTTTGAAAACTTTTATATGGGCATATTGTCTGTATCCGATGTTGTGTACTATATTACATTTACCTGTGCTTTTCTTTACTTTACCGTTAATGTAATAGAGAAGAGAAGATGGAGCTAGAGAACATGGAGGCAGACAGTATGAAGAACAAAAAAAATATTTTTAACGACAAGCGTTTCAAATACGGTACATATTCCACAGTCGTGACTATAGTGTTTATAGCAATACTTGTGGTATTCAACCTTGTGGTAGGTCAGTTCAACCGTTCCTTTGACTTTACTGAGGATAATGTGTTCTCCCTTTCCGATGAAACAAAGACGGTGCTTGACAGCGTACAAGGCGATATAAGGATATATACCCTTTTCAGGACAAGCGAAAGCGACGCCATAGTAGGCAGAGTGGAGCAGGTTTTGGATCAGTATATGCAGCACAGCGGTCATATTAAGACTGAAAATATGGATATATACCTGCATCCCGACTTTACATCAAAGTATTCCTCAGAGGGCAATACCATAGGTGTCAACGGCATTATTGTAGAGCAGGGAGACAAGTTCAGGCTTATAAATTATGAGGACTATTTCAATGATGAGGGCAGATTTTCCCTGGAGTCCTGTCTTACAAGCGCCATACAGTATGTAAGTATGGATGCTCAGCCTGCGGTATATTTTGTAACAGGTCACGGCGAGGCGGACAGCAGGAGCTATACCTCCCTTAACGAAAGCCTTAAGCTGGCAAACTACGAGCTTAAGGATATAAATCTTCTGGAAAAGGATATCCCAGAGGACTGCTGCGTGCTGCTTATAACACCTACGGCAAGGGATTATTCCAAGGAAGAGGCAAAGAAGGTGCTGGACTATCTGGCAGATGACGGAAGAGCCTATATGATAATAGGCGGTACGGACACAGATGAGTTTACTAACCTTTCCTCCATAGCCTCAGCCTATGGCATTACATTGCAGAAGGGCTATGTATATGAGGGCGACGAGGCATCATATATGATGTACCCCTATGCCGTACTTCCCCAATTATGCGACCATGATATCAATACATCGCTTACGGCAAATAACTACAAGGTAATAACCGTTGCCTGTCAGGCTCTGGGCAGGACCGATCTTAAAAAGCAGTCTCTTGAGATAGTGCCTGTCCTGAGTACAAGCGACAAGTCCTATATAAAGAAGGAGGGCAATTCCTCAGCCAACAAGGAGGCGGGGGACAAGGAGGGCCCCTTTGATATAGCGGTTGCAGTCACGGACTCTACATATACGGATAAGGCCCACAGCACAAAGCTTGTAATAACAGGCGCAAGCTATTATCTTATAGAGCCCAACACAGATGCTATGGTAAACAATGCAGACTCTACCTTCGTGGTAAACGGCATAAACTGGCTTAATGACAGCGAGGACACTGTGGTCATACCGTCAAAGAGCCTTCAGGACAACTCTATAATAGTAGACGCGTCTACAGCAGGGATAATAAAGCTCATAAGCTGGGGCATAATACCAGGCGCAATATTCCTGGCAGGCTTTATAGTATGGCTTATAAGGAGAAATAAATAATGAAGAAAAAACTTATGCTGCTTGGAGCGGCTGTGGCGGTACTGGCGGTACTTTTGGGAGTATATGCCTTTATGAGCGGCAGAGGCGAGGAAAGCAGCGAGGAGGAAACACCCGCCCTTGAATTGCCCGGTGAAAATATAGCGGACCTGGACGAGGTAAAGCAGTTTACCGTTGAAAACAGCAAGGGCAGATATACTTTCAGCAAAAAGGGAAACAGCTGGCAGGCAGAGGGCTACAGAAATCAGCTTGATCAGTCGGCAGTAGACAAAATGGCATCTGTATTCACTGCTCTGTATTCAGAGGAAACAGTGGAGGAGGAGCCAAAGGATATTTCAAAATACGGTCTTGACAAGCCGGAGGCTACGGGTTCCTCCGACGGTCTGACAGTAAAAATTGGCGGGCTTACATCGGACAACAAGTTCCGCTATGTTCAGGTAAGCGGCAGCAATGCCGTGTATATGGCTGATGCAGCCTTTTGTGACAGCCTTAACTTCGGCTTAGACGATTTTATAGACAAGACTGTTGCAAAGGTAAGCACAGACAGTATACAGGAGCTTGAAATAAAGGTAAAGGGCAAGGAGGACATATATGTAAAGTATGATCCCGACAACCCTATAGCAAGGGACTACGCAGAGGCAAACGGCCTTGCTACTCTTGTAATGATACGCCCTGTTGAAAATATGCTCGTATATCCCTACAGCCTTGAAAATACGGTGCTGAGAAATTTAAACAATATGAACATAGCAGACCTTATTGACCCTGCGCCCTCCGACCTCTCAAAGTACGGACTTGCCGAGCCCCGTGCGGAGATAATGATAAGGGACGAGGAAAACAAAATAACAGTAAAGGCAGGAGATATGGCGCCTCAGAAGGGTATTACGGAGTATATCTATGTACAGGTAAACGACCGCCCTGAGGTGTTTACAATGGATTACAGAAGCATAGAGCCCTTTATAAGCGCCTCTATAGCGGACTTTTCCGAAAAATTTATCAGCCTGTATCAGCGCTCAAAGGTAAATGCCATCGAGATAAAGGACAGTACGGATGTATACAGGATAGAGTTCAGGTCAGAGGGCGAAAATACCTTTGTGCAGGAGGACGGTGTTAAGAGAGACCGCCGAAACACATATATAAACGACGTTCCCATAGACAGAGATACATTTACAGACTTCTATGAACAGCTTGCGGCAATAGGCTTTGACAACTACGACATGAACGCAAAGGCAGAGGGTACACCTGTTGTCACCATTACATTCGAGCTTGCAGACGGCAGCAAGGATGTTGCAGAATACTTCAACTACAACAGCGATTTTTATGTAGTCAGGAAGGGCAGCAATACCTCAATGCTTGTAAATAAGCAGACAGTAACAAAGGTAATAAACGAAGCCCGCAAGCTCATAAACAAATAGCATCAATAAAAAACAACCGATTTTCCTGTGACCTGGTCACGAGAAAATCGGTTGTTTTATTTTAATACAAAACGTAACATTAATATTTTTGACTTATGATAAAAATTGTTATTTTATTTCCTGTTCAAGCTTGTCAAACTCCTCTGTAGAGAAGAACTCCCCCAGTGTAATATCCAGTCCGTCACATAGCTTTTTCACGGTTATAACAGACAGATCCCTTCTGCTATCAAGCATCATACTGTATACAGTTGAGGGAGTTATGCCTGAAATATTGGCAAGCTCGTTTATGGACATATTTCTTTCTCTCATAATATCTTTGAATCGTTTAACTATCATATCTTTAACAGACATATCATCACCCGATAATATTTTATAAATATTTACATTTATGCGTATACGCACTTGCGTAATAATAAATATTTTGTTATAATTATATTGGTGATATTTATGAAGAAAATATGTATGTTCTGTGGACACAGGGATATTTGTTTAGATGCAGACGAAATTAAAAATATAAAAAAAATATTAAATGATTTAATAAAAAATGAAAATGTAAATACCTTTTATACAGGTGGTATGGGTAATTTTGATAAGATATGCAGCGGTATAGTAAGGGAGCTAAAAAAGGTGTATAAACATATTAGGCTATATCTTATTATACCTTATCTTACAAAAAAAGTATTACAGGAAAATATGGAAGATTGCGTATATGATGAAATAATTGAACCTGATTTGGGAGATGTATATTACAAATGTGCTATTGTTAAGAGAAATCAGTGGATGGTTGAAAAGTCAGAATATATTGTTGCATATGTTTATAAAAAATATGGCGGAGCATATACCACACTTAAGTATGGCAATAAACTTGGCAGGAAGGTAATTAATATTAAAAATATACAATAAACAAACAGTATCAATAAAAAAATACCGATTTTCGGGGGTCCAGGACCCCCGAAAATTGGTTGTTTTAATTTAGTGCATATTGTGTTTATGCTTCCGCTGCGCCGTCTTTAGGCAGTTTTCGCATAAAGTCTATAGTAATAGGTATTATTGTTATGAAGGCGAGAGCGTCTGCAAGAGGCTGGGCTACCTGAACACCTGTAATGCCTATTAAATAGGGCAGTATTGCTATAGTGGGCAGGAAGTACAGACCGCTTCGCAGTATAGATGTAAATGTGGCTCGTCCGCTTTTGCCCACGCTCTGGAAGAGCATATTGGAGCATACGCACACAGGCTGTAGGAAAAGCGCCAGACAGTGTATGCGCATGGCAAAGGTGCCTATTTCTATAACGGCAGGGTCGTCCCTGAATATGGAAACAACATTTCCCGCAAATATAAGACCTATTACTGCAAGAGTGCCTATAAGCACTTCGCCTGCGGCAACGGTAAAGTAATAGCCTTTTCTGACACGGGAGTATTTTTTGGCGCCGTAGTTGTAGCCTGCAACAGGCTGAAAGCCCTGACCTATGCCAAGACCAACGGCAAATATAAACATATTGATACGGCTAACTATACTCATAGCCGCAACGGCGGCGTCTCCGCCTATAGCAGCAGCCTGATTGTTCAGCAGCATAGTTGAAATACTGGCAAAGCCCTGCCTTGCCATAGAGGGAAAGCCTGTTTTGACTATTTCGGCAAGCCGTGAAAAAGGTTCGGTCAGATTTCTTACAGAAAGCTTGCTCTGAGTTCTGCCGCTTAGGAACATAAACAGCAGTATGGAAAAGCTTATTATCTGTGAAAGAGCAGTAGAAAGACCTGCGCCGGAGATACCCATATTACAGCCGAACATAAAAATAGGATCGCCTATCATATTGAGTATACCGCCTGTAGTAAGGCCTATCATGGCAAAGAAAGCCTTGCCCTCATATCGCAGTATATTGTTGAGCACAAAGCTTGCCGCCATAAAAGGCGCGGCAATAAGTATGTACACAGCATAATCTCTTGCAAAAGTCAGTATAGTGGGAGTAGAGCCTAAAAATGTAAGCAGAGGGTTTAAAAACAAAAAGCCCAGCAGGGTTATAGCAGCACCCGAAACAAGGGATGCAAAAAAGCTGACGGAGGCATACTTGCTTGCGCTGGCAGGGTCCTTTTGCCCCAGGTGTCTTGAAATAAGACTGCCTGCGCCCTGACCGTACATAAAGCCAAATGCCTGTATTATGGACATAAGACCGAATACGATGCCTGTAGCGCCGCTTGCGCTTGTGCTGCCAAGCTGACCTACGAAAAAGGTATCTGCCATATTGTATATGTTTGTGACCAGCATACTTATGGTAGTGGGTATGCCAAGCTGAATGATAAGCTTAGGTATAGGCGTTTCAGTCATTCGCCTGAACTGAGCGTCTGCGCTGTCCATAGTCCTCATAGCCTTCTCCTTTCGGATTGTAAGGTATCTAACAATCTGTGTAAAAATTAAGCTGCTGCACTTTAAAAGTACAACAGCTCTTAAAACGGAGTAGGAGAGATTTGAACTCTCGCGCCGCGTTAACGACCTACTCCCTTAGCAGGGGAGCCTCTTCAGCCACTTGAGTACTACTCCATAGTTCTGATACTGTAATCCACATCAATCACAGTGCTTAATTATTATATAACATAAAGACAGTGATGTCAAGAATTTTTTCATAAATAAGGCTGTTTATAAGGCGGTTTGTAATGCCAAAATAAAAATCTGCAAAACCCATAGCATTCCGCCCTATGCGGATATGAACGCAGCCTTATCGATAATTATTGTTTGTCATTCAGCGCAGTTTATCCATAAATTTAAGGGCAGTTTCCACGCTTTCCTTTTCAAAGCCTTTTTTAATGCCCTTTACATACAGGCTGTCACTGTGGGAAGTGACCCAGGCAAGCAATTGTATACGTCTTACCAGTATAAAGCAGTCCGCAATATCCCTGTCCTTATCATCAAGAGCCGAAATTGTCTCATAGCCTTTAAACCAGGCGTTTTTAAGAGCCTCTATATTTTCGGAGTTTTCCATAAAGCTCAGAGCAGCGGCAAGGTCCTGTATAAAATATCCATAGCCGCAGTCGTCAAAATCAATGGCATAATAACGGTCGTTTTCGATAATATTGGTAATGCGCAGGTCTGCGTGTATAAGTCCGTATTTCTCGGTATAATAGCCCTTGATCTTATTTTTTGCCAAGGCAAGAGCCTTTTCGGTAATATCTCTGTCCCTGTCTGTTAGCTTTGGATTTTTTCTCCAGTCGCCCCATGCTCCCCTTCTGCCCGTCATATTTTCAATGCTCCACACAGGACGGTCAAGGCGGATATTGGCGAATTTATGGAGCTGAGCCGCTATCCTTCCTATATTGTAAAGGACCTTTTCGCTGTTGTACTCAGGCATTTTTCCCTCTATGTACCCGAAAAATACACAGAAATATCCGTCTATATCCAATATATCCGAAACAGGTCGGGCAATATGGACGCCCTCTAAGGCTCTGATCCACTTAAGCTCCGCCTTAAGCTGAGATAAGGTCCTGTAGCCCTTACGGGATATCCTCAGAGTGTACAGAGGTATGCTGTTTTTCTTTATTATATAGGTTGTGTTTTCCGAAACCTGATGAAAAAAGGGGGTGCAATCGGTAAACCCCATTTTTTCAAGAGCCTTTTCCGCAATTTTTAACATACCGAACATACTAAAATACTATAATATTTCCCACTACTGCCGCTATGGCGATATACAGCACGGGGTGTTTTTTGAACTTCACCATACCGATATAGAGTATTATACCGAAGATTATGGACTTTATTTTAAAAAGGTCTGTAAAGCTGCCTGTTTCCCGAAAAAGAGGTATATCCATAAGCGCCTCCTTTATGACTACAAAGGCAGCCGCCATAATAAGACCTATGGATGCGGGACGTATGCCGTAGAATACATTCTGTACAACGGGGCTGTCCTTAAATTTCTCAAGGAACCTGGCAACTATTACTATTATTATTACAGAAGGCATTACAAGACCTATGGTAGTAGCCACGCCGCCAAGAGGACCTGCTATGACATTGCCTACATAGGTAGCCATATTAACGCCCAGAGCGCCTGGAGTGGACTCGGAAACAGCTACCATATCCAACAGCTGAGAGCGGTTTACCCAGTCGGGGTGAGTTACCGTCAGGTCATAGAGGAAGGGCAGCGTAGCCAAGCCTCCGCCTATGGCAAAAAGACCTATTTTAAAAAATTCAAATATAAGAAGTAAAAGCTGCATCATTTCTTAGCCCCCTTCCACTTGCATATAAAGTAGCCTGCAAGCCCCGAACCTATTATAAATACAACGGGACTTATATCTGTGAAGGCTGAAAGCGCAAACACCGCAAGGCATAAGGCAAGACCTATCTTGTCCTTTACTGCGCTTTTCCACAGCTTTACGGTAGCGTTTATAATAAGCACCGCAACGCATATCCTTATGCCGCTGAAGGCTCTTTCCACATAGGTTATATGGGCAAAGCTCTGCAAAAGCGTTGATATTATCATTATAATTATTATGGAAGGCGTCACAAAGCCTGCCGTAGCGGCTATGGCGCCGGGTATTCCCGCTCTTTTGTTGCCTATGAATGTAGAGGTGTTTACAGCTATGACGCCGGGCGTACACTGACCTATGGCATAGTAGTCCATTATCTCCTCTGTTTCTGCCCAGCCCCGCTTGTCCACTATTTCAGCCTGTATAATAGGGAGCATTGCATAGCCTCCGCCAAAGCATACGGCGCCCATTTTGCAGAATACCCAATACAGTTTCAGAAGTTCCTTCATACCTATTCTCCTTTATGTCCGAATACATTAATGTTAGCTTAAAATTAAGGCAAAGTCAATTGTATTTTAATCTTTTTCTAATTTTACACATATTTTATTTTAATTTTACGATGATATTATATCAAGCGTGGAGAAAAAAGGAGGTAAGCCTTATGGCAAGGGAAATTTTCAACAGAACGGAAGAAAAATATATTATAACAAAAGGGCAGTATAGGGCTATGCTTGATGAGTTCAAAAAATATATGGTACCCGATGAATACAGTACGGATCACCGCTTTCATCAGGTAATGAATATATACTACGACACAGAGGACAACAATCTTATAAGGACGTCTGTCACAAAGCCCGTATATAAGGAAAAGATAAGGCTCCGCTCCTACGGTATACCCAAAAGGGATTCAATGGTATTCCTTGAGCTTAAGAAGAAGTACCACGGAATAGTCAACAAAAGGCGCACTCTTATGAAGCTGGAGGAGGCATATGATTTTCTGAATACAGACGAAATGCCCGATATAAAGGATTATATGAATACACAGGTGTTAAGGGAGCTTAAATACAGCATTGCTCACTACGATATAATGCCCAAGGTATGTCTTTGCTATGAGAGGATAGCCCTTATAGGTATTGAAAACAAGGACCTGAGGATAACCTTTGACAGGAATATCATTGCTAGACGAGAGGAGCTGGGGCTTGAATACGGTGTGTTCGGAGAAAGGGTAATTCCCGAAGACGAAATGATAATGGAAATAAAATACACGGACAGGATGCCCCTTTGGCTTATAGCTCTTTTAAGGGAGCATAGCCTTGAAAAGACCTCCTTTTCAAAATACGGCACCGAATATATGAATTTTATAAAATACGGAATAAAGGAGAAAAGAATATATGCTTGATACATTTATGCAGTCGCTCAATACGGATATTTCGCCTTTTATGGCAGTCGAAACAATGTGTGTTTCATTTGTGCTGGGAATTATAGTAAGCCTTACATATATGATCACTGCAGAAAAGGAGGACTACAGCAGAAGCTTTTGCTATACTCTTGTAATAGTGCCTGTCGCAGCGGCAGTCGTTATACAGCTTATAGGCAACAGCATAGCCTCAGCCCTGAGCATAAGTGGAGCCTTTGCTCTCATACGCTTCAGAAGCGAGGCGGGAAACCCCAAGAATATATCGTACATACTGGCAACGGTTGCCATAGGTCTTGCCTGCGGTTTGGGTTACTATATATACGGTCTTGCCTTTACGATACTTCTTGCCTTCCTTATGATAGTACTTACAAAGCTTAACTTCGGCAATAAGAAGATAATGGACAGAAAGCTTAAGATACTTATACCGGAAAATCTTGACTATGAGGGAGTATTTGACGATATACTTGCCAAGTTCACAATAAGCCACGAGCTTGTGAGAATAACCACTCTTGACCTTGGCAGTGTGTACGAGCTGGATTATAAGCTTGTTATGAATAAGGAGTGCAGGACTAAGGAATTTATAGACGAGCTGCGCTGCCGCAACGGAAACCTGTCCGTTTCACTGTTTTTAGAGGGCAGAAAAGGAGAGTTTTAAAATTTTCGGGGGTCCTGGACCCCCGAAAATCGGTGTTTTTTATTTGATACGAATTGTGTATAAAAGCAATGTTGTATTAAATTTTTGTTTATGTTAGTAAGGCGACCCTTCCACTGCCTTGCGGTAAATAACCGTCCCTTTGTAAGGGAAGGTGGCAGTCCGCAGGACTGACGGAAGGGTAGAAAAAGAGAGAATAACCTCTCCACCAACCTTCGGTTGGTCCCCCTCCCCTGATTAGGGGAGGCTATGTACCGGAAAGCTATGGCAGTCGATTAGGTATTGCTTTTTTTAAGTAAATAAGGGATTTTGCAAAGCACCCACCTGAGGCTCCCCTAATCAGGGGAGCTGTCAGCCGCGGCAAAAACTAATATAAAAATATCTGTGAACGGGGCTGACTGAGAGGTCGATACTTACATAAACACAAATTTATAAAAATCAAAAAGAAACTGCCGCATTGCCTATTTTTAACATAGAGCGGGAGTTTCTTTATTTATGATAGGGTTCATTTTTGATTATGCGGAAAGCCCTGTAAATTTGTTCTGCAAGTATTACTCTCATAAGCTGGTGAGGGAAAGTCATTTTTGAAAAGCTTAGCTTATAGTCGGCTGAACCTAATACCTCCTTGCTTAGACCTAAGGAGCCGCCTATTACAAAGGTAATATGGCTTATGCCCCTGACGGTACAGTCGGATATAAGCTCTGCAAAGCCCTCGCTGTCCGTCTGCCTGCCCTCTATGGCAAGAGCTATGACATAGCTTTTCTTTATAGCCTTTAAAAGCCTTTGGCCCTCGATATTCTTTATCTGCTCCTTTTGGGCGTCGCTTAAGCCTTCGGGAGCCTTTTCGTCAGGCACCTCTGCCGTTTCCACATCGGCATAGCGGGAAAGCCTTTTAACATACTCCTCTACGGCGTCGGCGAAATATTTTTCCTTTATCCTGCCAACACAGGCAATAGTTATCTTCATCAGAGCTCAACACACCTTTTCACACCGTAGGGCGCAGCTACCCACATATTGAAATCTCCGCCGATCTCGGCGCCGCTTTCACTGACTATGCTGCTGACTGTGTCAAAGGCAAGTCGGGGAGTATTGTTTTCCTTGCTGAGATGCCCCAGAAAAACATACTTAAGCCTGCTGTCTGCTGCATCGCTCAGGAATTTTCCTGCAGTGCTGTTGCTGAGATGCCCCTTGTCCCCAAGTATTCTCTGCTTAAGGTTATATGCATAGGGACCCTTTTTAAGCATATCTATATCGTGATTGCTCTCCAGCAGAAGTACTGAGGAGCCCTTTATATTCTCCTTTACGGTATCTGTGATATGTCCCATATCCGTAGCAATGGTTATCTTGTCGTTATCCGTTATAATGCTGTAGCCCACAGGCTCTGCAGCATCGTGGGGTATCTCAAAGGGACGTATGCACAGATCGTTGAAGCAGCATACCTCATCGGCATAGACTGCCTTTTTGTTCCTTGGCCTAAGCTCTCCTACCTTGTCGGGCATATTATCCCATGTACCCTCTGTGGCAAACACGGGTATGTCATACCTTCTGGAAAGTACACCTATACCGTCTGCATGGTCGGAATGCTCGTGTGTCACAAAGACGGCATCTATATCCCGTCCCGTAAGCTCCAGCTGAGCCAGACCTTCTTCTATTCTTTTTCCGCTTAAGCCTGCGTCTATAAGAATATTGGTATATTCAGTTCCTATATACACACAGTTGCCCCCTGAGCTGCTGGCGATCGTAGCAAACCTGAGCCTCATTAGTCCTTTACCCTCTTTATGTCAGCGCCTAAGGCCTTAAGCTTGTATTCTATCTGCTCATAGCCTCTGTCTATAAAGCG
The DNA here is from genome assembly GCA_947589665.1 of uncultured Clostridia bacterium. Lineage (GTDB taxonomy): Bacteria > Bacillota > Clostridia > Lachnospirales > CAG-274 > CANPXH01. The sequence continues at coordinate 5,635 of CANQBJ010000007.1, read as the reverse complement.
TATGTTTCCTATTTTGGTAGTACCTGTGGCAGCAAGTCCCGCTATTATCATAGCCGCTCCTGCTCTCAGGTCCGTAGCAAGTACCTCTGCGCCGTTTAGCTGAGGTACACCGTGTATCGTTGCGATCCTGCCGTCAACGGCAATATCGCAGCCGAATTTCTTAAGCTGGTCTATATACTGGAAACGGTTTTCCCATACGGTTTCCGTCAGTATGCTTATGCCGTCTGCCTTTGAAAGCCCTGCCACCATCTGTGGTTGAAGGTCAGTGGGAAAGCCTGGATAAGCCATAGTCTTAACTCTTATGGCGGAAAGCTTGCCGTCGGATATGACGTCTATATAGTCGTCGCCCTCTTCAATGGTACAGCCCATTTCCTTAAGCTTGGCGGAAAGGCTGTCCATATGCTTGGGTATAATATTCTTAACTGAAACATGACCGCCGCATATAGCCGTGGCTATCATATATGTACCTGCCTCTATCTGGTCGGGAATTATCATATATTCGCCGCCGTGAAGGTTCTCAACACCTGTTATCCTTATAACGTCGGTACCTGCGCCCTTTATCTTTGCTCCAAGCATATTGAGGAAGTTGGCGGTATCTACGATATGAGGCTCCTTTGCGGCATTTTCAATAGTAGTGACGCCCTCTGCCATAGTTGCGGCAAGCATAATATTTATAGTAGCGCCTACGGACACCGTGTCCAGGAAAATGTTAGTACCCCTGAGCCTGTCTGCCTTAAGAGTTATAATGCCTGCGTCATAGTCCTCTATTATCTCTGCGCCAAGGGCTCTGAAGCCCTTGAGATGCAGGTCTATAGGTCTTGTACCGAAGTTGCAGCCGCCGGGCAGAGCCACCTCCGCCTGCTTGAACCTTGCAAGGAGAGCGCCCATAAGATAATAGGAAGCCCTTATCTTCCTTACAGAGTCAAAGGTCGCATTCCAGCTTTTCATATCTGAGGAATCCACCATAAGTGTCCTGTCGTCAATAAGCTGACAGTGAGCTCCCAGCTTGCCAAGAGTGTCATCCAGACACTTTACGTCCTCTATCCTGGGGAGGTTATCTATAATACATATGCCGTTGGCTAAAATGGCAGCGGGAATAATAGCGACTACCGCATTCTTGGCGCCGCTTATGACTACCTCGCCGTTAAGGGGATTTCTTCCCTTTATCAAAAAATGCTCCATAAAAGCACGCACCTCTCGAAATAACACCAATTTATATTTCTGATACTGTCAATTTCTCAGCATATAACTAATTATAACATCTATTATAGCTTTTTTAAAGTTATTTTTTATTAATAATCAACTTTTTTACCAAAAATTTGACCATAGATATAATAACAGCAATGTTAGATATTGTCAAGTTAAAAAAGCGCGGTATAAAACAACGAAAACTGCGAAACTACAGTGAAAATATTTTGGGTATGGCCGATCTGTTGACCTTGCACATTGACAGCCTGAAAACATATAATATAATAACATACTTCCTCAGGAGGTAAATATGTTTTTGCTGCTTTTGCCATTTTATATTCTGGGACATATTAACATTACGTTTCCGCCGCCTCTTACAAAGGAAGAGGAGGAAATGTATATAAAACGCCTTGAAGAGGGAAGTACAGAAGCAAGGAACGCGCTTATTGAGCATAACCTAAGGCTTGTAGCCCATATTGCCAAGAAATACAGCGGTTCAGCAGACAGCGACGATCTTATTTCCATAGGCACCATAGGTCTTATAAAGGCGGTGTCCACCTACAAGTCAGGAAGAGGACGGCTTTCCACCTATGCGGCGGAGTGTATAAAAAATGAGATACTTATGGAGCTAAGGCATATCAGAAAGCGCCAAAGCGAAATAAGTCTGCAGGAAACCATAGGTGTGGACAAAGAGGGAAATGAAGTGACCTTAGAGGAAAAAATAGCCGATGAAAGCAGGAGCATAGAGGAAACTGCCGATGTAAAAATGCAGATAATAAAGCTGTATAAAGCCCTTAAGGACTGTCTTACTCAGAGGGAGAAAACAATAATAGAGCTGAGATACGGCATACCCGACGGTAAGGAAATAACACAGAGGGAAATAGCGCAAAGGCTGGGCATAAGCCGAAGCTATGTATCGCGCATAGAAACAAAGGCTCTTAAAAAGCTGAGAGGAAAAATGGAATAATATCCATATGCGGACATATCGCAGCCTGATATGGAATAGGGCTGAGACACACCGCATACATTACATAAACACGTAATCAATACATTGCTTTTAAAATGCGCCGCTTAAATATGGACGCCCTGCAAAAAAGCCCTATATTATATGTGGTACAAGCCTTGCCTGTCCTAAAACTATGGGAGAGCTTTTAGCCGCTGTTTGTTCGGCAGTGGGAGAAAAACTTCCCGCAAATTTGACATATGTATCAGAATTGCGGGAAATAGAGGAAATCGCCGAATTTGCATATTCAGCCGACATATTTTTTTATACAGCTTACATTTTCCTTGAGCCTTTGGTTTTCGGGAGCCTTTTCATAGGCCTTCAAGGCAAGCTCAAGAGCCTCGTTGTACATACCCATATTAAAGGCGGCAAGGGCGCCCAGATCATAGGGTGTAAAGTCATAGCTAAAGCTTTCGTTAATATAGACAAGAGGATTTTTCTCAATGGCAAGGGCCTCCTTTGTCATGGCATATACAATATGCCATTTTTTGATATTATAGGCAAGCAGAGCCATTTCCACATAAGGTTCTCTCAGATGAGGCGCCTCGGATATAGCCCTGTAGAGCCAGCCTTCAGCCTCCCTGTATTCCTTTTTTGCCTTGTATGCCCGCGCAATAAAGCGCATGGATGCGCAGCGCTCCTCTCTCCATGTTGAAGAGGGCATTTCAATATGGCGCTTAAGCTCGGCTATGCATTTATCCCACATTCCGTAGTACATATATTCACGTCCCAGATAGTGCGCCGCTCTGCTGTCATTGGGATTTTCAGCGGCGCTGAGCTCCAGCAGACCCAGATACTGATCTCTGGATTTAGTCCTGTCGGGATAGTGATTTAAGCATATCCTCTTTTCCACAACGATTTTCTCGCTGCCTTCTCCCATGTACTTCAGTACCTCATGTACAGGATATATCCATTTATACCCGTGGCGCTTGTGTATTTTTTCATACATAAATGAGGATATAGGCTTGCCCTCGGCGTCAAGGCTCCAGTTGTATACATACTTAAGCCTTGTGGTATCTTCCCTCCATGCCTCCTCCACAAGCCTGCGCCAGCCCTTTTCCAGTATTTCGTCAAGGTCCGTGCATACGCATATATCCACATTATCGGGTACAAAGTCAAGGGATATGTTCCGTGCCGCGTCAAAGCGCCACTCCGGAAGTATTACACTCTGCACGTGAGCGCCGCCTGCCCTCAGCTTCTCAACGGTTCCGTCCTGAGAGCCTGTGTCGGTAACATATATATCATCTGCCTCACTCATGGATTTAAGCCACTTGTCAACAAATTTTTCTTCGTTTTTACATATAGCATATACCGCTATTCTGTATTTCCCCATAGTATCACCACTCCTTTCTTCAATATATCAACACTTTTGCCTTGCTTGGTAAAGAGCATTGTTATAACTTTACTTGTATTAAATTTTTGTTTATAAGAATAGGTTCGACCTCTCAGTCAGCCCCGCTCAAATACATCTTTATTCAAATTTATTGACGTGGGCTGACAGCTCCCCTGATTAGGGGAGCCTTAGTTGTGCGCTTTACAAAAGCTCTTATTTACTTAGAAAAAACAACACCTAAGCTATTGCCATAGTTTTGCGGTGCATAGCCTCCCCTAATCAGGGGAGGGGGACCGCCGTTAGGCGGTGGAGAGGTCTATTTTACTCAGTTAAACAAAAATTTACCAATACACCACATAAAATTACTGGCTGCTGCATTTTACAATGCAGCAGCCTTTCCCATGTCTCAGGCAAGCTTTACAATTATTATATTAGCCGCAACCGCATTTGTTCCGCCCGCCATAGGAGTAAGAGTAATAGCGTCTGTACCCGGATTTCTTACTGTCAGTACAGAACCGGGAGATGTTACATTGACTATTGCCATGCCGACAAGCTGAGTTGTGCCTGTTGCCCTACCTGCTACCGTGTAAGGCAGAACATTGCCGTCAAGGGCAAGGGCAATTTGCCCCGGCTCGTTTACACTAAGCTGGAATATTACCTGATAATATCCCGTTTCATTTAATGTAAAGCTATTATCTCCTGTTTTCGTGATCGCCGTACCCATTACAGATGCCGTTTCGGGAAAATCTACATCTGTTCCGCCTGCAATTGTTGCGCTATTGTCGGGAGGCGCCGTTGCATAAAATTCCGCAATGTCAGAGGCAGCCGCGGGACCCGTATCACCGGTGGGACCCGTAGGACCTGTGTCACCTGTTGGACCGGTAGGACCGGTATCGCCTGTTGCACCCGTAGGACCCGTATCACCTGTGGGACCCGTAGGACCTGTGTCGCCTGTGGCACCCGTAGGACCCGTATCACCCGTTGGACCTACAGGACCGGTATCACCTGTAGCACCCGTAGGACCTGTATCACCTGTGGCGCCCGTAGGACCTGTATCACCTGTGGCGCCCGTAGGACCTGTATCACCAGTCGCGCCTGTAGGACCGGTATCACCTGTAGCGCCCGTAGGACCCGTATCGCCTGTTGGACCTACAGGACCCGTATCACCAGTTGGACCTACAGGACCGGTATCACCTGTCGCACCCGTAGGACCCGTGTCACCTGTGGCACCAGTTGGACCAGTCGGACCCGTTGGACCTATAGCACCCGTTGGACCAGTAGGACCAGTCGGACCAGTGGGACCTGCGGGACCCGTATCACCAGTAGGACCTACGGGACCCGTATCACCAGTCGCGCCAGTCGGACCGGTATCACCTGTAGCGCCCGTCGGACCTGTGTCACCCGTCGGACCTGTGGGACCTGTGGGACCAGTCGGACCGGTTGGACCAGTCGGACCGGTTGGACCGGTAGCGCCAGTGGGACCAGTTGCGCCTGTCGCACCAGTCGGACCTGTAGGACCGGTTGGACCGCCTGCAGGACCTGTGGGGCCTGTATTTCCCGGTATACCCTGAGGTCCCGGAATACCCTGAGGACCTGTGGGACCGGTTGGACCCGTGGGGCCGGTAGGACCGGTAGTGCCCCGAGAACAGCAGCATCCCGATGCTGTGCTATATGGGCATATGTTGTTTCTATTGTTGCTGCATCCACAGCCAGCCATAAAAACCCCTTCTTTCCTGTAAATATGGAGGTCAAAGCCTCCAATAATAGGATATGACAGGCTTTTTTCATTTGTTACAGGCATAGCATAAAAACAGGACTGCCATAAAATTAAAACAAAACGGCTGAAATTTACTCTTTACTTTTTTACAAATATGGTTTAAAATATGATATATGCTCTCGTGGCTCAGTTGGTAGAGCGATTGATTCGTAATCAATAGGTCACGGGTTCAAGTCCCGTCGGGAGCTTACCTTGTAAAAAACTGTCGCATCAAGCATTAAAGAAATAGGCTGTTGCGGCAGTTTTTTTTAAATTTTTGTTTATGCTAGTAAGGCGACCCTTCCACCAACCTTCGGTTGGTCCCCCTCCCCTCCGACGCTGACGCTAGGGGAGG
>CANQBJ010000006.1 GCA_947589665.1 uncultured Clostridia bacterium | reverse complement strand
TTGCCTATAGAAAATCAATGAGTGAAAAACTCTCAGCGGCTTGATTTGTTGCTATTCAGAATTTTGGGTGTTTTTTACTCTGCACTTTTCTTGACAATTCCAATGCTAGTAAGGCGACCCTTCCACCAACCTTCGGTTGGTCCCCCTCCCCTCCGACGCTAACGCTAGGGGAGGTTATTTACCGCAAGGCTGTGGTAACAGCTTAGTTGTTGTTTTTCTAAGTAAATAAGGGCTTTTGCAAAGTACCCACCTAAAGCTCCCCATTCGCAGGTTCAGCACTTTTGCCTTCGGCAAAAGCAAACCTTCGGTTTGGCGGATAACTTCTTCCGCTGCAATGGAGCTGTCAGCCGCGGCAAAAGTTTATATAAAAATAACTGTGAACGGGGCTGACTGAGAGGTCGATACTAACATAAACACAAATTTATCAAAAAAAGGCTACTGTAATAGCCTCTTTTTTAATGCTTTAATGTGGAAGTACCTTTTTTATTTTTTGTCAAATATCTCAAATTGAATACCGCTTTCAAGCATCATCTGTTTGCCCATTTCGTCGGGGTAGTATTCTTTGGCTACGACCCTTGATATGCCTGCGTTTATTATCTGCTTTGTACACATTGTGCAGGGGCTTGCAGTCACATACAGGGTACCGCCCTTACAGCTTACACCGTTTACGGCGCACTGTATTATGGCATTGTTTTCCGCATGTACGGCTCTGCAAAGCTCATGACGTTCGCCGCTGGGTATTCCCAGCTTTTGTCTAAGGCATTCATTGAGGTCACAGCAGTTGTCAAGTCCCTTGGGCGCACCGTTATAGCCTGTAGCAAGAAGCTGATTGTCCTTAACTATGACTGCTCCCACCTGCCGTCTTAAGCAGGTTGACCGTTTGCTTGCAAGCTCCGCCATACTCATAAAATATTCATCCCAGCTTATTCTGTCCATTTCTTCACCTTCTCTGTCTTACTGCCTCATATATCATAATTGCCGCCGCAGCCGATGCATTTATGCTTTCAGCCTTTCCGGGCATAGGTATCTTAACAAGGCAGTCTGCTTTTTTACTGAGGTCGTCGGATATGCCGTTTGCCTCATTTCCTATTATTATGGCAATACCCTTTGTCATATCGATATCGTAGGGAGTTCTATCTCCCTTTAAATACGCGGCAACAGTAGTAACATCAATTCTTTGCACAAGCTCTGTCAGGTCCGTATTCCTATATATGGGCAGGTGGAAAAGTGAACCCATTGTTGAGCGCACTGTCTTGGGATTGTATATGTCCACACAACCCTTTGACAGAAAAATACCGTCTGCGCCTGCGGCATCAGCAGTCCTTATGATAGTACCCATATTTCCAGGGTCCTGTATGTTCTCAAGAAGTATGTAAAAGGACGCATCCTTTTTCTGTGTAAATTCCTGCTCTTCTATACGGCATACTGCCATTATACCCTGGGGACTGACGGTATCGCTTATTTTGTCGTAAAGTCTGTCGCTGACAGTATAGTCGGCAGCCATACCTCCGCTGTAGCTTTCTGAGGCAAGTATATATTCAATATGTCCTTCTGCCTCGTTTACAAGCCTTTCGCCCTCCAGTATGAAAAGCCCCAGCTTGTCCCTGTTCTTCTTAAGCCTAAGTGAATTTATCTCTTTTATGATTCTGTTGCTTTCGCTTTGAATATACATTAGTCCAGTTCCTTTAACTGATTGTTTTCGCCTATTATTATAAGTATATCGTTCTGCTTGATAAGTGTCTGGGGAGAGGGAGATACCATATATTCGTTTCCGCGCTTTATGGCTATGATGCTTATGCCATGCTTGGCTCTGAAATTGTTCTCTATAAGATTTTTATCCCACCACTCGCGCCTTGCTGATATCTGGGCTATAGCAAACTTATCGGAAAATGTAAGATAGTCCAGTATATTTGTGTGTACAAGATTTACGGCAAGCTTTGTACCTGAATCTATTTCAGGCATTACTACTCTTGTTACGCCTATTTTCTCAAGTACCATTTTCTGATGGTTGTTCTTTGCCTTGGCTATAACAGTGTGTACTCCTGCCTCTATAGCGTGCATTGCCGCCATAATAGTAGCCTCCAGATTATCGCTTATAGCTATTACTACACAGTCGTAGTTTTCAAAGCCTACGCTCTGCATGGCATTGTCATTTGTAACATCCAGCTGCATAACGTCTGTGGCATAGGACGCAAAGTCGTTTACAAGAGTAATATTCTTGTCACAGCAAAGCACCTCACAGCCGTTGTCTATAAGCGTCTTTGCCACAGACTGTCCGAACTGTCCCAAGCCTATGACCGCAAATTGTTTATTGTTTGCCATATTGTTTTCCTCCTAACCAACTATTATATTTCCGTCGGGATAGCGTATTTCTCTCTTTTTGCTGTTGGCTGTAAATATCATAGCCATAGTTATAGGTCCTATCTTGCCTATATACATACACAGTATTATCACCAGCTTGCCTAAATTTGAGAGGTAAGGCGTCAGTCCCGTAGTAACGCCTACGGTACCCATAGCCGAAAATACTTCATAGAACAGGTCTATGCCCGTATATGCAAATCCGCAGCCCCTTTCCGTAACAGAGAGTATTATTACTGCGATAATATCCAGCATAAGCATCATTATTATTACTGAAAGAGCCTTCCTTATTGTTTGGAAGGTTATATTCCTCTTGAATACGATCACCTCATCTTCACCCTTTACCATAGTGATAACTGCAAAGAGCACAACTGCGACTGTAGCCGTCTTGGCGCCGCCTGCAGTGGAAGCAGGTGAGCCGCCTACGAACATAAGCAATATGGATATGAGCTTTGAGCTGTAGCGCAGTCCCGCCTGTGATACTGAGCAGTAGCCTGCTGTCCTCAGTGTAACGGACTGGAAAGCGCTTGCCAGTATCTTATGGGGAAGAGTCATATTTCCTATGGTCTGAGGATTTGTATATTCTCCCGCCATTATAGACAGAGTACCTGCTACTATAAGAAACGCCGTAAAGCTTAGTACTATCTTGGAATGAAGTCTTAAATTTCTCCAGCAGGTAATAAGCTTGAATTTCTTTACAAAAAGATTCTTTAACATAAGATAAAGGTCCAGTACTACGGGAAAACCGATACCGCCTACTATTATAAGCGCCATTATGGTACAGCATATAAGATAATTCCCCGAATACGGTATGAGAGAGCTATCGCCTACAAGGTCAAAGCCTGCGTTGCAAAATGCCGATACCGAGTGAAAAATACTCATAAATACACCCTGGTCTGCGCCGTAGTCCTTTATAAACTGGGGACACATTACAAGAGCGCCAATACCCTCCACTATAAGAGTAAATTTCAGAAGAGATATCATAAATGCAACAAAGCCCGTATTGTCGTTAAGATTGTAGGACTCCTTTATTACCAGCCTGCCCCTCAGCGTTATTTTTTTGCCCAGAAATAAAAACGTAAGTGTCACAAAGGTCATAAAGCCCAAGCCGCCTGTCTGGAACAAAAGCATTATTACTATCTGCCCGAACAGTGACCAATGCTCTGCCGTCACCACGGGAGTAAGTCCAGTGATACAGGTAGCCGAAGTCGCCACAAAAAGAGCGTCTATAAAGCTTGTGCTTTTGCCTGTCTTTGAAGATATGGGCAGAGTAAGCAGAAACGTGCCTATGATTATTATTATAAGAAATCCCGCCGCTATAATTTTGGGAGGAGTTAAATTCTTAAAGTTTTTCATAATATCACCTAAAAAAATGTTGTAATACGCAAAAAAAAATGATAAAATTAAAAATAATGTTTTTTATTATCCGTTACATATTAGTATACACAAAACTGACAGCTTTTTCAAGTATAATTGAGGTGATAATTATGTCAGGTTCTGTTTATGGAAATATATTTAAAATAGCTACATGGGGCGAGTCCCACGGAAAGGGTCTTGGAGTGGTCATAGACGGCTGTCCCGCAGGCATTTTACTTGGAGAAGAGGATATACAAAAAGATATGGACAGGCGCAGACCCGGTTCTACCCGTTACGGTACAAAAAGGCAGGAAGGCGACACAGTAGAGATACTTTCCGGAGTATTTGAGGGCAGGACCACAGGCACACCTATTTCTCTTGTGCTGTATAATCAGGACCAGCGCTCACGGGATTATTCGGACATACAGCATATATACAGACCCGGTCATGCAGACATGGGCTTTGACAATAAATACGGCTTCAGAGATTACAGAGGTGGCGGACGTTCCTCAGGCAGAGAAACTGCTGCAAGAGTTGCCGCAGGCGCCGTTGCCAAGAAGCTGCTTTCGGAATTGGGCATAAGCGTAAATGCCTATACTCTTTCCATAGGCGGCGTCAGAGCCGAAAATAAGGACCTTGAGGAATGCAAAAAAAATCCTCTCTATATGCCCGACAGCAGTGCCGCTGAAAAGGCAGCCCTTCTTCTGGAAAAGGCTATGTCGGAATGTGATTCCTTAGGCGGTGTTGTGGAATGTGTAATAAAGGGTCTGCCTATTGGCATAGGGGAGCCTGTATTCGATAAGCTGGATTCCTCTATTGCAAAGGCTGTAATGTCCATAGGCGCCGTAAAAGGCATAGAGTTTGGCGACGGCTTTGACGCAGCACTGTCAAAGGGTTCGGTAAACAATGACGGTTTTTATATGAAGGACGGTAAGATAAAAAAGCATACAAATCACTCAGGCGGTGTTCTGGGCGGCTTTTCAGACGGCGCCGATGTGATTTTCAGAGCGGCATTTAAGCCTACGCCCTCCATTTCAAAAATACAAAAGACTATTACAAATACGGGGGAGAGTACAGAGATAGTCATAAAAGGCCGCCACGATCCTATTGTGGTGCCAAGAGCTGTTGTAGTGGTAGAGGCTATGGCGGCAGTTACGCTTGCAGACCTGATACTTATGAATATGTCTGCAAGAATAGACAATATCAAAAAATTCTATTCTTAAAGGAGAGTTGAAAATGGGAAAGTTAAACACTAAGGTCACAGACAGCACAAATTTCTTTATGGGTCACAAGCCCTCTGATCTGACAGCCAAATATGGCAGTCCGTTATATGTATATAATGAGAAGATACTGAGAGAACGCTGCAGGGATATCAAAAATCTTGTAAGCTATCCTCACTTCAGCATAAACTATTCAGCAAAGGCAAACAGCAATCTTGCCTTTTTGGAAATAGTACGCAGCGAGGGTCTTAACGTAGACGCTATGAGTCCCGGTGAAATTTATGTAGAGCTTAAGGCAGGCTTTAAGCCCGAACAGATATTCTATATAAGCAACAATGTTTCAAGGGAAGAAATGCAGTATGCCATTGACCATAATGTAACGGTAAGCGTTGACTCACTTTCTCAGCTTGAGCAGTTTGGTCAGATCAATCCCGGAGGCAAGGTTGCCGCACGCTTTAACGGTGGCATAGGCGCAGGACACCACGAAAAGGTGGTAACGGCAGGCAAAAAAACCAAGTTTGCCATCAATCCCGAGGATATCCCCGAATTCAAGGAGATACTGAAAAAATACAAGCTTAAGCTTGTAGGCATAAATCAGCACATAGGCTCCCTTTTTATGGAGGGGGACAAGTATGTTGAGGGTGTTAAGGCCATACTTCATATCGCAAGGGAATTTGACGATCTTGAGTTCGTCGATCTGGGCGGCGGCTTTGGTATCCCTTACGAAAAATTAAACGACCAGCCAAGACTTGACCTTGAAGGCCTGGGCAAAAGACTTGACGAGGTATTCAAGGAATTTGTTGCGGAATACGGCAAAGAAATAACCTTCAAGGTAGAGCCGGGCAGATATATATCAGCGGAATGTTCAGTACTCTTAGGTACGGTACACGCAATAAAATACAATCACGAGGACAAGTATGCAGGCACGGATATAGGCTTTAACGTACTCCAGAGACCTATTATGTACGATTCACACCACGATATAGAGGTATATAACGACAGCGACAATACCGAGGATATAACCGTAGTAGGCAATATATGTGAGTCTGGCGATATTATCGCAAAGCACAGAGTCCTCCCCGAAATGCACGTAGGCGATACCATAGGTGTCCTTGACGCAGGCGCTTACGGTCATGTAATGTCCTCCAATTACAACAACAGGCTCCGCCCTGCCGAGGTACTTATAAGAGAAAACGGCGATGTCGTTCTGATAAGAGAAAGAGATGAGCTTGAGGACCTTACAAGGCATATGATCTCTCTCGGATAAATATACTGCAAGGGAAAGCAGAAAATGGAAGTATATTTTATCGGCAGACTGGACAGAAAAATATATAGCTGTATAACCGAGGATATCGTTACGGATGAAGTAATAATTACCGAAGAAAGGATAGAGCATATCAAAGAAAGACATCCGCAGGATTTTGAGAGATATTTCAGATATATGGAAGAAATTATTAATGAGCCTGACTATATTCTGAAAGCAAATAAACCCAAAACAGCATTTATTCTAAAACAAATAAATGAAGATAAAAAATGTTTTCATCTTATTTTGAGGTTAATTACTTCAGAAGACAATAGCGGATACAGTAATTCCATAATCACATTTTTGAGAATAAGTGATAAAAAATGGAACAAGTATTTAAGAAACAAGATAGTACTTTACAAAAATGAATAAATATAGTATAATTACAATAGAATAATAAAGAATACTTGAGGTAGAAGATTTCGTGTCCGTCTACACGCCGATGGCTTGACAGGGGAAACCCGAGAGATGCAGGGGAATGGCACGCCTGCCAAGTATTCTTTGATTATCGCATACCGCTTAGACTTTGTTTAAGCGGTATTTTAACTTTCAACCAATCAAGGAGATATACAAATGATATGCGTTGATTATCCCTGTGACAAATGTATACATCAGAGAGAAAACATAGACGGCTGGAAATGCGCCTGTGATGCCTTTCCTATTGGTATACCAAATGAAATATACTTAAAAACCGATGTAACAAAATTAAAGGAATGCAATAACGGAATAAAATTTGAAGCAAAGCAAAAATGACTTTGAGAGTATGTATGGCTTTTTGCGAGAGATTTCTCTTAAAAAAACAAAAATAATGCTTTACAAATCCGTCAAATGATATTATAATGTAATAGATTGTTAAAACGCTATAGCGGAGAGAGTAGCATTTATGTGTATTCCAAAGAGAGTCGGGCAAGGTGAGAGCCGATGATGAGCATTTATGTGAAGATCACTTTGGCTGCGGCATACCGAAAGTAAAAACAAGTAGGCTATGACGTTTCCCGCGTTAAGGGATAATGAGAGGATATATTTTATATCAATTCAGGTGGTACCACGCTGCTGCGTCCTGTAGGACACAGCAGTTTTTTTCATTAATTCTGAAAGGAGAATTTTCCCAATGTATGATAAGGTAAGCACAAATCTCAATTTCGTTGACAGAGAAAAAGAGATATTAAGCTTCTGGAAGGAAAAGGATATTTTTGGCAAGTCTATCAAGGCAAGAGAGAACTGTCCCGTATTTACATTCTATGACGGTCCTCCCACTGCCAACGGCAAGCCCCATATAGGACATATCCTGACAAGAGTTATAAAGGACCTTATCCCCCGTTACAAGACTATGAAGGGATATAAGGTGCTTAGAAAAGCAGGCTGGGACACTCACGGTCTGCCTGTGGAATTAGAGGTGGAAAAGCAGCTTGGTATAAGCGGCAAGCCTCAGATAGAGGACTACGGTGTAGAGCCTTTTATAAAGAAGTGTAAGGATTCCGTATTCGTATACGAAAGCCTTTGGAGAGAGATGAGCGACAGAGTCGGCTTCTGGGCTGATATGGACGATCCCTATGTTACCTATCACAACGACTATATAGAGTCTGAGTGGTGGGCGCTTAAGCAGATATGGGAAAAGGGACTTCTCTACAAGGGCCACAAGATAGTACCCTACTGCCCGCGCTGCGGTACTGCCCTTTCCTCACACGAGGTAGCACAGGGATATAAGAACGTAAAGGAGACCTCCTGTATAGCGAAGTTTAAGGTCGTAGGCGAGGATAACACATACTTCCTTGCATGGACAACTACTCCATGGACCTTGCCTTCAAACACTGCTCTTTGTGTAAACAAGAGAGAAAACTATTCAAAGGTAAAGGCTGCCGACGGCTGTATATACATTATGGCTGAGGCGCTTCTTGACGATATAGTAAAGGAATACGAGGTAATAGATACCTGCAAGGGCGAGGATTTAGTAGGTATGGACTACGAGCCTCTTTTTCCCTATGCAAAGCCCGATAAGAGAGCCTTCTTTGTAACAGAGGACGACTATGTAACTCTTACAGACGGTACAGGTATAGTTCATATCGCTCCCGCCTTCGGTGAAGACGATGCCCGTGTAGGCAGACGCTTTGACCTGCCCTTTATACAGCTTGTAAACGATCGGGGCTGCTTTACGGAAGAGGTAGAGGGTCTTGCAGGAGTATTTGTAAAGGACGGAGACAAGGAGGTATTAAAGCGCCTTGAACAAAGCGGTAAGCTCTATGCGGCTATCCCCTTTGAGCATGACTATCCCTTCTGCTGGAGATGTGATACACCTCTTCTCTACTATGCAAGAGATACATGGTTTATTGAAATGACCAAGGTCAGGGATAACCTTCTTAAAAATAACAACACTGTAAACTGGATGCCCGACAATATCAAGACAGGACGTTTCGGAAACTTCCTTGAAAATGTTATTGACTGGGGACTTTCAAGAGAGAGATACTGGGGTACTCCGCTGCCTATATGGGAGTGCAAATGCGGTCACAGACACGCTATAGGCTCTATTGCGGAGCTTAAGGAAATGAGTGACAACTGCCCCGATGATATAGAGCTTCACAAGCCTTATATCGATGCTGTTGAGCTGAACTGTCCTAAGTGCGGCGGCAAGATGCACAGAGTCCCAGAGGTAATAGACTGCTGGTTCGACTCAGGCTCAATGCCCTTTGCGCAGTGGCATTATCCCTTTGAAAACAAGGAAATATTTGACGAAAACTATCCTGCCGACTTCATTTCCGAGGCTATAGACCAGACAAGAGGCTGGTTCTATACTCTTATGGCTATTTCAACTCTTATATTTGACAGAAGTCCTTATAAGAATGTTATAGTTTTAGGTCATGTACAGGACAGAGAGGGCAGAAAAATGTCCAAGCATTTGGGCAATGTTGTAGACCCGTGGAGCGTACTTGACAATCAGGGTGCAGACGCAGTAAGATGGTATTTCTATGCCAACTCAGCGCCATGGCTGCCCAACAGATTTGACGACAAGGCAGTAAATGAGTATCAGAGAAAGTTTATGGGTACTCTTTGGAATACCTATGCTTTCTTCGTTCTGTATGCCAATATAGATAACTTCGATCCTACAGATTATAAATTGGAATATGACAAGCTCGCTCCTATGGACAAGTGGGTGCTTTCAAGGCTTAATACCCTTGTCAAATTTGTAGATAAGTCCCTTGACAGCTACAAGATAACAGAGTCTGCAAGGGCTATGGCAGACTTCGTTGACGAGCTTTCAAACTGGTATGTAAGACGTTCAAGAGAGCGTTTCTGGGGCAAGGATATGCCTCAGGACAAGGTAAATGCCTATATGACGTTATACACAGTCCTTGTGACTATGGCTAAGCTCTCAGCGCCTTTCACACCGTTTATGGCTGAAAATATGTATCAGAACCTTGTGAGAAAGGTAGATACAAACACTCCGGAATCAGTACATCTCTGTGACTTCCCCGAGGCTGACGAGTCCATGATAGACGACAAGCTGGAGGTAAATATGGAGCTTGTACTCTCTGCCGTAGTTGCGGGACGTGCAGCCAGAAATACTGCCAATATCAAGAACAGACAGCCTATAGGCAATATGTATATACAGGCGGAAAAGCAGCTTGACGAAGAATACTATGATATCATACTTGACGAGCTTAATGTAAAGCATCTGGAGTTTGTCGATGATGCGTCTAAATTCACAAGCTACAGCTTTAAGCCGCAGCTCAGGACTTTGGGCAGACGCTACGGCAAGCTTGTGCCCGCTATAGGCGAATATCTTAAAAACAGTGACGGCAACGCTCTTATGAAGGAGCTTAAGGAAAACGGCGTTATCAAATTTACCGTTGACGGCACGGATATAGAGCTTTCAGAAGAGGATGTACTTACAGAGACTGCACAGGCAGATGGTTATGTAGCAGAAAGCGACAAATCAACCACTGTTGTATTAAGCACAGAGCTTTCACCTGAGCTTATTGAAGAGGGTTTTGTAAGAGAGCTTGTTTCCAAGATACAGACTATGAGGAAGGAAGCCGATTTTGAGGTCCTTGACAGAATAAAGGTATACCACAAGGGCAACAGCAAAATAGCCGAGATATTTAGCAGAAACAAGGATACCATTTCAACAGATGTGCTTGCAGACGATATTTGCG
Organism: uncultured Clostridia bacterium; assembly: GCA_947589665.1. Classification (GTDB taxonomy): domain Bacteria; phylum Bacillota; class Clostridia; order Lachnospirales; family CAG-274; genus CANPXH01. Next base: position 48,008 of record CANQBJ010000006.1, on the reverse strand, counting down.
AAGGCACTGCTGCCATAAGCAAGGAATGGAATATAAACGGCGAAACCGTTACTCTCGGTGTTGAGAAAAACTAAAATTTGAAACTGTCACATTAAGCATTAAATAGTACTATAAATTTATCGGCACAGTCTCCCCTTCCCTTATGCCTAAAGGCTATAGGAAGGGGAGACTGTGCCGATAATTAGTTCTTGCCGTATGAAACCAAGCCATCAGAAAGGGTTATGCTTTACTGCATACTGTTTTCCGTTTGCGGGTTGTTTGGTGTATTCTGATTATTTGTATTTGTAAATTGTGTAAGATTTCTGTTCTGAGCATTTGTATTTACGTTATTTAACATCTGCTGAGCATTTGCTATATTTATCGGACGTACAGGCGCTGCCGGTAAATTTTTCCTGCCGTAGAAATCTGCATTGGGACTATTTATTTTTTTGTCGGAAAGTATTTTCTTATCTTCGTTTGAAAGAATATCCTTGTTAAGTGCTTTTGCGTATGCAAGAGCAGCCTGATTCCTTTCCCTTGCATTCAGATTTTTGCTGTTTGCACTCAGGTAATTCTCTTGGCTTGCTTGCTGCTCTTTGACATTATTATATGCTGCTATTTTCTCATCGGAAGCCCATAGGCTCTACCTCCGGCTTTAATTCGGGAATAGGTTCAAAAAAATGTAACAGGTCTGAATGTGCCTGTTGCAGCATCCTTCATAAGCAGGAATTTTGCTTCATTTCCCTCGTTTTTGACGTAATGCCTGAATTCATCCTTCATTATCTTGGTAAGCTCAACCTCTTTTCCCCTAATTTGTTCGGCAGTAACGGTGTTCCTGTCAAGGTTGAAGTATTCATAGAAGCTCTTGTCATTGATATAGAAATTATCTGCTGCCGCTTTAAGGTCATCAGTTTTTTGTAGCCGTCGCTGCCAACACAATCCTCAGCCTTAAAATTCAAAAGCTCCTTGAGAGGACGGTCGTTTATGTATATTTTACTTTGCCTCAACCGAGTCCTCGCTTACGGGAAAATCAAAATATGTGTCGGGATAGGGCTCGTTTTCAAGCGTAAAGTGCCACCATTCTGTGTCAAGGGGCTTGAAGCCATTATTGAGCATTATATCTCTCAATATGTTTCTGTTGTTTATCTGCTCCTCGGTAAGCTCGCCGGTGTAATCGGGATGTGAAAGCTCGCCGAAATAATCAAATGTACCGCCCATATCCACGTCCTTTCCCGTATCCATATCGAAAAGCGTCAGATCAACGGTGCTTCCTCTGCTGTGTCCCGATTTGTCGGCAATATAGCCCTGGTCGAACAATACGGACTTGTCAAGCTCAGGGTAGAAATATTCCTTCATTTCCGTGCTGTCGTTTTCAGCCCACTCTATAAAGTTATTTACGGCAGTCTGAGGGCGGTAGGCATCGTATATCTTAAGTCTGTAGCCCTTTTCCTCCGCCTCCTGTGACGCGCCTTTAAGAGCCTCTGCCGCCTCCTTTGTAATAAGGGCACAGGGCTCCTCATAGCCGTCTATTCTTTCTCCCACAAAGTTATATGTGGAATAATATCTTATTTCCAGTATTGCATCGGGAACAGCCTCGGAAAGAGCAACAAAATCAGAAGCATCCCCATCGGGAATATTCGGCTTTGCAGGCGGAATATCCGAAGAACAAGCTGAAAGCATAGTTATTGCGGCTGCTGCCGCGGTCAATTTCAATAGTTTTGTGTACATAGTATCCTCCTTGTTTATAAACAGCTTTGCTTATATATTGTTTGTTTTTTTAAGAGTGTGACATTCCCGCTTCAGGCTGTGTTCTGCTGACCTCGTTTACAGGCTGAACAAGAGAAGGAGTGCCTGTATTTCCGTTTTGCCTGCCGCTGCTAAGGGTATCAACATTTGTCGGCCTTACTTCGTAAGCAATACCCTTTAGTTTTCTTATACCCTCGGCTCTTTTCATATCAGCTGCAAGGTTGTATTCCTCCAGCCTGTTTATGACAGCCATTTTCTCTTTATAGGCTTTTAATTTTTCGGGGGATTCCTTATAAGCATTGTCATAGGCGGCTCTTGTTTCCCTTCCCGTCATAAATCTGGCAAAGCCTGTGAGCTTTTCCACTTTTTTAGGAGCTTTAGGCAAAGCGTATGTAAACTTCACAGGCTCAGGCTCGCCTTTTTCGTTTACAAGCATTATAGGCTTCAGCCAGTTATCCTTGTTCATATTATTATCAAAGGCCTGCTTTATGATATTGCCCATAGCCTGTATTCGGGCAGCGTTATCGGTAGCATCCTTAAAGTCCTTTATTTCCGAAACAGGCTTGCCGTTTATAATGAGCTTATCTGCCATATTCAGAGCATCGTCTGTATTTTCTTTGCCTGTCTCCTAACCAAATAATTCATCAACCGCATTTGGCTCCCCTTTAATTACCTTATCTGTGGTTTCCTCATCCTTATTTATTTTGATTTTGCCATTGTAGAGCATAGATATATAGTTATTGCTGTCAAAGGCCTTGAAGCTGCCGTCGTTGTCCCTGAACATGGCGGTGTTGTGGCTTGATACATCAAGGCTTTCTCTCAGAAGATTTGCCGCCTCATCTATTTTCCTTCCCTTAAGGCTTTGTCTGTTTATATAGATATTGGACAGAGCCTCCCCCATTTCCTCAGGAGAAGCATTTTCAAAGCCCTCTCCCAGAATATTTCTGAAAAATTCTATGCTCATTTGTTTGTTCTCTTCAGAATTATATGAAAATTTATATATACTGTATAATGGCATTTCAATTCTCCCTTTAACTATACTTTACACCTTCCCTGATACTATTTTATCACATATTTGCCAAATTTTCCTGTTGTTTATGCTTTCATTTTTACTGTTTACGCTGACAATATAAAGCTACAGAGCTATGACGCAATAATGTAATTATAAAAAAACAGAACAGATGTCTCCTCTGCCGAGCCTGATGAAAAGATAAGCCCCGTTCATAGTACCGACAACGCCAAAAATTCACATTCAGCGGAATACGGTCAGATCAGATCTATAACCGAAGGTCGGTGGTTCAAATCCACCCTCCGCAGCTCAAGGTCTGCAAACATCAGTGTAAGTATATTTCGGCAAAAAGCCGTTAAAACAGGAGGCAAAAATATGACAGAAACTATTACTGAAAAAAGCCTTTTCCATGAACACAATGAACAATGGATAAGGGCTTACAAGGAAGGTGGTTATTTCGAGTAAATCAGAAGTTGAATAGGCATAAAATTAAGTTCATTTAATCTTATGATAAAAACACTAAATGGGAAAGAATTTTCTGTTGAATCAGCATTTCAAGCCAGTAAAGTATTTGAGAAAGGATATCCTTATAAGGACTTATTAAATGTTACGTCAAGACAAGCAAAGAAAGATGAACGTCTGAAAAACAGCGGTAGGATTATTAAGTTTTTTATTAACGGCTTAACATTCCAAACAGAGTCCAAAACATACTTTTATAATTGGCTGTATATAAATACATTGAATTTATATGATGAATTAACAGAGCATTGTTTTGCAATGCCCGGCTTGTCGAAAAAGTCTGGTAAACACCATGCTTTTTCGACAAGCTGACCACGCGAAGCTGTGTATACTTACTCTCCCTTTCTGTCAACTGTTACACATTCATACAAAGGAATCATTCCATCAAGGCTGTTCCATGTCATGACCTTCAGCGTGTCAAAATCCGTGGTCATATTAAAATCACCTCGGGAATAGGCTGCGTCAAAGCTCTCGCTCTTGATCTCCGTAAGAACGCCGTCTTTATATCCTGCCAGAATGATCGTACATGGCGCCAGCCCTTGAAAATCAACGTGCCACATAGTTGTACCCAAAAGGTCCTCACCTTTAAATTCAACACTTGTGTGGGGAAGTGGGTCCCACTGCGCCCTTAAAAGCACCTCGTCCTCGTCGAAAAGGACCAAATCATCTACCGGATCAAATCGCTCGGTAAGCCTATCCGTCCATGTCGTACACCAGCCAAAAAATTTATAGTCCTTGCGGACAGGGTCGGGGATTTTCTCCTTTATCCGCGTGTTTTTCCTTACCCTTACCACGATTTCCTTCTCGCCGTTAGCCGGGTCGAAGCGAATGGTAATCTCCTTTCCGGGAAGGTCGCTCCAATGGGCGTACAATGTGTGATCTTCACCGTCTATGATCCGCTGACTGCCGATTACTTTTTCGCCTCCGGTCATCTGCGTGTACCAGCCCAGAAACTCCCGTTCCTGTCGAGTCGGTTCGGCGGGCATAACCTCACGGTAGTACGAATACTGCTTCGCCGCTTTGCTCTCTTTCGGAGTCACTCCGCCATCATTATAGTCAAAAGATACATTAATTTCCTTGTCCCGTTCGCTGTCGTCCCAAAGGGAATAGCCGTCCATGACCTTCATGCGCACGCGCTTAAACAGCCTGTAACGCTCCGGGCAGAGAATCATGATTGCCCGCCGCCAGTCCTGCTTTGTGTAGCCGGTAAAATAAAAACGGCAAAATTCGGCGAAATCCTCCAGTCTGCTCGTATAAGCATAGTCTGAGAGCGAATAGCAATCGTATTTCATGGCATTTTCCCATTCCGTTTTCATCGAAAACCGTGAATACCCATCGTAATACCACAAGTCGATACTGTGACCCAGCTCGTGAACGATACTCTCTATCATAGATTCTGCCGCCGTCGTGCTTGAAAGTATTATATTAAGATGCGTGGCGTAGCATTGGTATACTCCGCTGCCGGGGTTTGGGCTTTTGTAACATGTGGCATCTTTAATATGATTTCTGAGCTCATAGGGAATGTGCGCCATTACTTCGCAAAAGGTCTGCGCATTTTTCCTGCCTACATTGCTGTCCTGAATAGACATTCTTATGGTTTGCACACGCTCCTTGCCGTCATCATCCTTATCGTAAATTTTGAGAATATATGTAAAGTACTGTGTTCCGTACGGCTCTTCCGTGAACGGCTTGTCTGCGGGCTCAAACGTGTAGCGCACGCCCTCTGTTCCGGGAAGATCCATGCTCACGTTATAGCCGGAGTTCATCTGTTTGGTCACATAGGCAAAGCCGAGAGCATGTTCAAACCGCCATGTAATGTTTTCGTGAAATGCATCCTCGGTCATATTCTTGTCCTTGATTTTTTCGTAATAATACTTGTCGAGCAACGCGCGGGGCGTTTGCTTTTCTCCCGAATCATAGGGACTGCAGGGTTCAAATACATCCCCCGCAACGCTCTCATAGACACGCTCTATCTGGGTACGCTGATTTTCAGGAAGGGTATAATACCCTGGCTGCAAGGACAGCAGATACAGCGGACTTTCATTGGGCATCGGCAGGAAGGATATTTCCGCTCTTTCATCTTCCGCAGCTGCGGTCAGTTCGCCGCCCGAAACGCCCATATAGACATTGTTGTCCAGACTTTTCAGATAATATGTATCCGTTTTGTCCTTCTTCTCCAAAATCCAGTGCTGCGTATTGTCGTCAAGACCTGCAAAATCGTTTGTATGAACTGTAAGTCCTTTGCGGATATTATAGAGCGTTGCCGGAAGAACGCTGCCGATCTCTGCCGTAGCTATGCGGTTTTCACTTTCCTTGTTCTCAAAGGCAAAGCTGCCATCGCCCATGTCCCTAGGCAGAAATAAATCGCTTTTATCGGAAGCGGGACCTTCGGCTAAAATAAACCTATCGCCGCTTTGACGCAGGATTTTACCGTCTATGCAGATTTGCTGATATATACCCGAAAACCCGTTATAAACACGGGCTGTTTCCTCCGCTTTTCCGTTTACTGAAGCTATTGATAATAGCAAACAAAGAATGAATACTGTACAAAGCTGCCTTCTCATAAAAAAGTGCTTTTTATACAAACCGATACCCCCTTTATAACAACATTTATCACACCGTACTACAAGTTTCACAAATCAAATTTCACTTCATAAACTCTATAAATAGTTCTTAAAGAAGTCCGTTTCAAATTTTATATAAATGTAAAGCCGATATAGTCAAGGATATTCGTACTACGCTTTCGCTACGTACTCATAACCGACGGCTTTTATCAAAGCCTTTGTATTCAGCAGAAGCTTGTACCCCTGCTGAACACAAAAGCAAGTACTCTGGTTGCTTAGGTTGGATGCTTAGCGAGCAATGGCACGCAATGCTATGGCCAGCCTGCCGCTTATAGAAGCGGGAGACTTAACCGACGGTTAAATACTTGTTTGTAAAATCTTTAGCTTTATTTATTAATATTGCTTTACATTATAGTGCATTTTACGGCGCCCATACCAATCGGCGTTTTTTTCCTACGCCTGTAAATTCGCCGTATCTGAGTATAAGCGCAAGCATATCTGCCTATTTCGGTTGTCCTCTTGTCAAATTAGATTGCCTTGCCCTGTATTTTATTGCTGTAACTGACGAAAGTAACAAAATAAGCATTTCTATTGGTGAAGTGAATTTACAAGCTCCAGAGCCTGTGAATTAATTATTTCTTTATTATATTCATTAAAATGGCTTCTCAATATATATATAATATGAGCCTTTTTCGTCACATATACAGGCATTAACCTCCTTTTGCTTAAACGCGTAACAGGAATAAACATGGGAACTAAATTTTTAATATTCCAATCCTTCAGTTTTCCGGCAAGGGGAACCATATAGTATGTACCCTTGTATTTGCCCGAAACATTGACCTTAAATGCAGCTTCACGCAGTATTTTGGGAATATGAATTATATCGTCATCATCGGTTTCAATGGTTGCCGCAGCCTCCTTTATTGTGTTGCCGTGGTCATAACTCGTAATATAGTTTTGCAGGCTGTCTGAAGAAGCAGGTCTTGAAATGCCTTTGTGTATCTGAACATCTACGGCAGTATCCTCTGTTCTGACCTCATAGCGTTTCTCCGGCAGACCATATACATTTACACTTTGATGGCTGGTTGAAAAGGCATTTTTCTCAAGATAATTGGACTCCCCGAACATAATTTTTTCCAAATCCGGAGATAGGGATTCGCTCCATTCCTCAGTTTCCTTTATAAGTCCCTCAACACGTTTGACAAGTTTCAGGTTTGAAATATTCTCTGTATTGTCATCGGGCATTATAATGAATAAATAATCCCTTGCACGACTTATAGAGACATTTATTATATTTCGTTTGTTCAGAAACATTTCATTAGAGGCGGTAATAGTCGGAGGTATATTGAATACTGCAAAAATAATATCACATTCATCACCCTGGAAGCCGTGTATCGTTCCTACCTGTACATCGACCTCCTTCGGCAGATCTTCTGACGCCAGAAGCTTATCTATCATGTCTGCCTGTGCGCGATATGGCGCAATTATGCCTATTTTGTATAGCCTTCCTTTGTATTTTTCAGCTATAGCTCTTGATATGTATGAAACATATTCAAAAGTAAACAGTGCCGAATATATTTGATATGCGCTGCTGTGCTGTAAACGTTTGGCTCTGTATATGCTTTCGTATTTACTCACAGGAAACTTAATGATATTTAATGTCTTAATATTCAGATCGCTTCCAAGATTTAATGCCTTCTGAGTCAAGCTATTACGATGGTGCCTCAAAATACCTCCGTATGAAAATTTGCTGAATATATTGCCGATAGCCGGAATACTTCTGTACTGTTTTGTAAGCAGCTCTATTTTATACTGATAAGGTATTGTGTGGGGATCAGTAAAGGAATCAAGCCTTACCATTGTATATATATTCTCATTTTTCCATATACCCACTGAGGTTATGGGCTCTATCTGGAAAGGATCCCCTGCGATTATAAATTTTATCGGAGTCTTTTTATAAAGAGGAAATACTATATTGGCAATAGGTATCATAGAAGCCTCGTCTATGATTATATAATCCCAGTTTATTCCGTTTAAAAATATTCTTGTGCCGAAGGGCATAAAGAAATCATAAGGAAATCTGGCTATTGTAGTAATAGTCACATTTTTAGACAGCTTTCTTATATCAAAGGTTTTGTCACGGAATACGGGACTTTGCTCGATATTTTCATCTCCTGTAGCGCCAAACCGAACAAGCCAGTTCTCATAGGAATGGTCCTTGCCTGAGACCTCCATTATACGGCTGACAAGAACATCTGCAGATTTATTGGTCGGAGTAAGCACAAGTACTTTGCATTCTTTATTATTGTTCATAATAGGGAACAGAACATTTTGGGCTATGTGTGTGGTTTTGCCTGTTCCCGGAGGGCCGAAAACAAATTCAATATTTTTGCAGAGATTTTTTTGCATATTGAAGTTATCCTCATAGTCCAGATCAATAAATTGCTTTCTCAGCTCCTCAAGCAGAAATGTAGGACTTTTTGTATCTATTGTTACTGAGGTAACAGAATCAAGGTCTATTCCATCAATATCTGCACCATTTTTAAGCTTGACCCGCAGAGTATATGATTTTATACTTGCTACCTCAATGGCAACGGTTTTTGTCCTGTCCTTAATATGCAGAACAAATAGAGGAAAGATCGCTGCTTCTATTCACACTACAGTTATACTCAATTATTTTCAGAAGGCTATTCCAAAGGAGTATGGATTTTGATTTATCCCGATTAGATGTAATAAAATCAATTATTTCACTGAGACCATCAATATAAATTTCATGCCACTCACGTTTGTTTTTACTGTAAGGTTTCGGTAAATTTCTTTTTTTGCCTCATACTCATCAATTGTTCTTTCAAGCAGGCATATATTGCTTTTTATGCCTAAGTCTCTAAGAAATTCCATAAGCTGTTTTTCACCTTCAAGACCTACCCGCTCCTTGTATTTGTCAAGAGCTATAAAGCGTGTATCAGGCTTTGTTTCGAAATAAGCCAACAATTCGGGTATAGGCAGATACATAGAGTCTGCAGAGTCTCTGTATTCTGTGCCATTTTTGTAATATGTCAAAAATTTGCATTTTCTGATAAGCCCTATGAATTCTTCGACCTCAGCATTTGAGCATTCACAGTAATATTTGTAAAAGAGCATAAAATGAGGGTCGGTGTCTATAACCCTGCCGTTGTCATACAGAGGAAGTATCTTATTGTATATCTGATCTCTCAAAGATGGTTCCTTTATACCTATCTGTTCTACAAATTTATATGTATCCGGGTTGGCAAGAAGCTCAGGGTGTACTACATTATATCCGATAACATCCTTTACAGGCAAAAACAGCACAAGCTGCTCTTTTTCATCAAAAGCAGAAGCAACTTTTCCTTCCTGATTAAGAAATATTGGTTTCTTCCTTGCCGCATCTGTTCTGTGCTTTGTTTCCGAAAGTCATTTATAAAATTTATGTAGCCAGTGTATGGGCTGCGCTTCAATAAATTCCTGTGTTATGCCCTTAACACCTTCAAGATTCTGAAGAGCATTCAGTGTACGATTGTAATAGTTTCTTGAACGTCCGCTTATAATGGCATCCTCATTAATACTTGTTTTTACAAGAGAATCTATGTAGCTGAACAGAGCCTTATTATTTCTATTTACCTCATCACGGCCAAGTGTTGTAAAAGCCCACTGTGCATTTTTATTTTCCGTTATCAGACCAAGCTGCTCATCGGAAAAAAGTTGAGGAAGCTGAGGCACTGCTGCCCAATATGCATTGCTAGAGTCAACATATCCGTCAGAGGAAGGTATTAATTCCGAGCTTTTGAACTTATTCAAAATTGCCTTATAAAACGGCAGAAAAGATACCCTGCTTTTGTCCTTCGGATCATTGAATAATTCTTCATCTGTAGGTATAACCGATATAATATTATCGTCTATCAGCTTTATACCTTCTCTCTCACCGATATCTTTAAAATAAAGCATTGCGTCAGCCGCCAGTTCAGCCAGAAGCTTCAGCATATTATCATTGTGAGGAATACCCGCTCTGATACCTTCCTTGCTGTCTGTAAGCAAAAATGGAGCATGAATTATAAAATTAAGACCTGTAGTTTCTTTTGTGGGGAAGAAACAGAATGCCGGCTGCAGAGAAGGACAGAGATGCCCCTCTTCATCTTCAAAAAAACCTACAGAATACTTATTGTCATTATCGGTGCGTGAAAAAAGCCATATCTTTTTATTATATTCATTATCGCCTATATTTTGGATAAAGCATATTTTTTCTGCAGATGTTTTGCCATATGTGTATTCCTGCAGTGTATTTTTTCCATAAGAGCCCTTTACGCTTTCATATTCAAATTTAATGCTTTTCAGGTTGGTTAGAAAAAGCAGGGGATAGGAAAGACTTCTGAGCTTTTCCGAAATATCCGTATATGCCTTAGCTTTATTTCTTTCCTCATGATCGAAAGGAAATACAAACAATGTTTCATAATCTCTTCTTCCGGAAAAATCTTCCTCCAACATAATCGGTACTATAAATCTTTCGATTTTAAATCTGAATTCAGGGTCGTAAATATGAGGCGTTGCGGTATATTGAAAAACTGCCTTGAAGCCTACTCCGAATTTGCCTATATTGGCATCAGTCTTGTTTGAATTGGCTACAGATGTAATGGAATTAATATCTCCAAGCTTTTTATTCTTTGAGTCCTCGTCTTCATTAGACGGATCTGAAACTGAAAAGTGCCTTGTACCGTTATGGGCAAAAATCAGTCGGTCCTTTTCCAGCACAAATCTTGCTTCGGTTGCATAAGCATCGTCTGCGTTTTGCAGCAGCTCATATATAAAGTGTGCCTGATCCGAATATTTTTCCACAACACTGTCCTTATAGCCCCTTACCGCAGGACGCTCCATAATATCTGCTATTTCGGCTCTGTCTTTAGTCAATGCCGTAAAGTACTCTCTTTCCTGATCATTCATAGATATAGTTCCCTTATTTAATACTTTGTATAATTATGTATACGCCTTAATTATATCTGCTGCGTCATGTGATAGATTATTGCTCTCATAGGTTATAAGCAATTTGCCCGGGAAATACTTGTCATACCATTTCTTTTTCTCTTCCCAATGCTTCATATATTCAGAATCATCTGTTCTGCCTACGTGCTCCCAATAATAATCCTCGCCTCTGAGCTTAACTGTAAAATCCGGCAGATACATTTTTCCGTTGGGATCATACAGAGGTTCCTCATATCTGAAAGGAATATCTCTTTCTGCAAGCATATTTGCAATTATCGCTTCGGATTTGGAACGCACAAAATACTCTGACAGTGTAGCTATTTTCTTTCTGGATTCATACCATTTGCTTGTAGAATAAAGAAGTATATCAGGCAGAGGTCTGAAGGCGAACAATGATGAATTTATTTTTCTGACAGCAGATCTTTCCACATGACTTAATGTTGTCAAGGTGCCTATATCCTGCTGAATGAATACTGTAACCTTCTTCTGTGCTCTTGTAATAGCTGTGTATATAAGCTCCATTGACATCAGATGGCTATCCCTTTGGGGTATTACTATATATACATAATCGAATTCCGATCCCTGTGATTTGTGTACGCTTATCGCATAGGCAAGCTCCAGGTTCTCTATAACCTTTTGGTCAGGTATTTTTCTTCCATCTGTATCATATCCCAGATTTTTACCATAATTATAGCGCAATCCCTGTCTTGTTGTTCCTGAAAATTCCACCTGCAATCTATCTATGCTACTCTGCCATTTGTACTTTGGCTGCTGTCCCATTTTAGCATATGTGTCCAGACCGTGTATCTTTGATATACCTATTTCTCCATTGAATACTTCTGTTCTTATATTTTTTTTGGTAGCATTCTGGTAAGCATAGGCAGAATCAGACTGGGTACGGTTTTTGAACTGTATCACCTTGTCAAAATATCCTATACCATCAAGCTTTTTTTCACTCCATTTTCTGTTAAAGGATTTCTGCATAAGAAGGTTAAGGGAATTTGTACCATAAAATTCACCGCGATATGGTGAAATTATTTGAGTTATTTCAACATCCGGATTTCCATTCGGGTCTCTGATCATATTTTGCCACAGCTTATCGGGTGTTATTGAATCTGAAAAATCATCTGTCCCTTTATACGCTTTCATATCCTTTATCATAGTATCTGTCAGTATTTTTTCCAGGTCCTCCTGTTTGTCCCAGAAATGTATGTCAAGATCCTTATACTCGTCAATATCTCCGTCGTTTTCAAGAATATGACGGAGTATCTTTTCCTTGCGTACCTTTTGCAAAGATGCCCGCAGATCATTGTCTGCAGTCTGATTTTCCTGAATAAAAATTTCGGCAAGATCCAGAATACCATTGCCATTACCCTCAACACTGTTTACAAGCTGTCTTATATTATCTGTCAGAATGCCCACATTATCCGGATATTCTTCCTTGAGCCATTGTATAGTATCTGCAAATACTCTTCCTCTGCCTATGGGCGGAAGCTGATTAGGATCTCCTATTAATATTATTCTCTGTACGCTGTTCCAGTTTATTGCGCGGAAAAGCGTAGCAAACAAATTAAGGTCTATCATTGAACATTCATCAATAATTATTGTATTTATATCTCTGCTGCTTTTACCGCCTTCTCGTTTAAATGTAAAATTATAGTTGATCCATCCGTTTTGTGCAAGAAAAGAATGAATTGTTGATGATGGTTTTCCTGTCTGTATCTTTATTCTTTCGGCGGCTTTTCCCGTAGGCGCCATAAGAAGAAAGCTTGTCCCTGCACCGTGAACACGCTCAATATTGTCAAGTATAGTACGTATAACCGTAGTTTTTCCTGTGCCTGCGGCTCCCGAAAGGACACATAGAGGCTTAGCAAATATCTGCATACATATTTCTGCCTGATGAGTCAATATTTCATCGTATCTGTTCGCTGCCTTCTTTTCCAGAGCTGAGTCCTCAACCCTTAGTCTTGACTTGAATTTATCAGCGTCTATAGGCCTTCTGAGCTGAATATCTGCTCTCTCTGCCATGTTCCTCAATGCCTTTTCTACAGTTCTTTCATCGTCGTATACTTCTTTAAGATATAAATAAAGTATATCATTACTGTCCCTTCTCTGTATCAGAGCATCGTCCAGAATTTTCCTGTCTATATCGAAATTAGCCATTTTAAAAATATGGCGTTTCCATTCCGGAAGTCTGTCAAGTCTGTTATTTACGGCCTGAAGTATAGCTTCCGCCTTGCCAAAGGAATGGGCTGCTATTTTGTTGAGCTCATCAACACAAAGAGCTCTTAGCCTTTCGGTAGAATCTTCGTCAAGTATATTGGCTATTCCATAATACGGAGAAGGTATAACACCGTTGTCAATTTTATAGAAGGGTATGGTATCATCCGAATTGTAGCCTACATATTGTTCAAATATTATATAAGGATTTTTGTACATTTCACTTATTGATGCATTAATAGATACATTCCATCTTTCTTCATCAATAATTGCCTCCATTTGATCTCTACCAATATCAAACCTGGAAAGTATATCAAACATAAATCCGGTTGTTTCATTTCCCAAAAGCTTATATTCCCGTCGTATCTTACGAAGTTCATTATCTGAAAATGAAATCCCCGATACATTGTCCTGCTCTCCCTCCAGAAGTGCTTTGACCTCTGTTCTGAATGACTTCATATCTGAATCGGAGGAGAGAGCGATATATTGTGATACAAGTCTGCTCAGCCTTAAGCACTCCAGAACAGATGGAAATCCGGGATAGGGGCCTCTTGCTTGCCATAGCTCGTTGAGCAGAGAGTTAAGCCACTCCTTTCGGGAATTCCAGTTTTCCGTATCATCGTCTATTTTTATAAGCACATCTACAACCGAAAGAAGCTGATTAATTATTTCTATAGCATCGTCATTGCTTACTTCACGGCTTCCATATTTAAATGGGGACCTGTTGGCAGGCTTCAGAACAAGGCGTTCAATAATATCTTCTTTGTCAATATATTTTTGGTACGGAATGCAAAAGCCTTCATCGGGAAATGTTGATGTAACAGGTCTCTGCCATACAAAGCCTCCTGCATATCGTCTTTGAATATTAGGAGATACTTTGTCATAGTAATACATATCATCAATTTTTTTAAGACGGGAAATACCTACAACTACATAATTGTTTTCTTCGTTCTCACAAAAGGGATTGCTGTAGCCTGCATAATAAAATATTAAGGACTTGTAGGGTTCAAACTGAGCAAAGTATCTTTCAACGCCCTCTTTTCTCTTTTCATAGTCATAAACCTGTCCTGTACTGCTTTTTGACAATACATTGTCACCGTACATTTCCTCGTAGCACCATGTACATGCCGTAGATGGATGTAAGGTAATATTTATAGGGTAAGCATCTCCCTTTTTCCAGAATGAAGGCGGATCGACCTTTATAACAATAGTGTCTTTTCCAAAAGCATTGACACTGAAGCCGCATGCAGCTTTACACGGAAGCTTAGAACAGGGTTCTCCTGCATGTTTTTTTTCAAATTCTGTATCCCTTGTTCTCGCTATAAGATCTCCGGGATATGAATGCTGTCCTATACAGTATGTATTTTCACAAGGTCTTTTGCAAATATGACCATTCCAACCATCGCTGTGCCATGCCAGTCTTATACTCATATGAATTGCCATCAAATTACCTCCTCGGATATATATAATTAATTATACCTAAAAATCACATATAATTCAAATAAATATTAAAAAAATGTGCATATTTGAAGATAACAATGGGACAAAGCAAAAATATGAGATATACGGATCGGAGTATCTGCTCCCAGGAACAAAAATTTGACAAATATCCTCTACCACCTAAGGCTTATAGAAGCCTACGGCACAGTTATATTGAAAATAGAAAAAGCTACGAGGATAACTATGCCAAACCGCAGTACACTATGCAGCTGCCTTGATTTTAATAAATCTACCTCTGCGATAATATTATTTTATCAATAATCAGGCTAAAACACAAAAAAAGTGATGCGTTAAACACACATCACTTTTTTTCTTACGTTTTATCCGACAAGATCTGTCCAGACTTCTTTTTCTGTTCTGTTATATGTATGCGCATTGGCTGCTTCCATTATTTCAAGGTATGCCCAATGGCTGTCCATAAGGTCTGTAAATGTCCTTACTTCATCGATATGGTCTGTTATAAATCCACTATCTGCCTTTCTGTCGAGCATACGGTTGACAATTGCAGTAACCTCTGCACGGGTTATAGGATTGAGCGGTCTGAAGGTTCCGTCATTATAGCCTGATATCCAGCCATATTTTATAGAACCTACTATGCTGTCATAGTACCATGCGCTCTCGTCAACGTCACTGAATGCATTGTCTCCGCTTGTATCAAGATGAGCAAATCTCATTGCTATAGCCGTAAATTCGGCACGGGTAATAGCTCTGTCAGGCTCAAACCTGTTTTCGCCCACACCTGCCAGTATATCAAGTGATGCCAATGTATTGACAGCCTTCGTATACCACATATCTGATGGTATATCGCTGAATTGTACTGTAATATCCACATCCTTATCAATGAGAAGATTATAGAATATCTGAGCGACCTCGGCACGGGTAATATTGTTATTTGCCTTGAATGTGCCGTCTGTGTAGCCGTTGATATAAGCTGTATGATCCTCTGCATTGAGTATTGCGCCTACGCCTGTTTCGGTGGGGCTTGCTGCGGATCTGTTGGGGTCAAGCTCGGCTGAGCTATCCTCAGAGTTATTGTCATTAGGCTCGGAGGACTCTTTATCAGCCTTTTCCATAAACATTACGGAAATTATGTGATCCTTCGTTACATTTTCAAATGTATAGGAATTGCTCTCGTCAAGAGCTGCACGCTTGCCGTCAACCATTACAAGCCTTACTGTATAGCCCTCGTCAGGCGCTACGGTAAAGGTCTTGCTGTCGCCCTTTGATACAGTTACTTTTCCGCTTGGGTCTATGCTGCCGCCGGGACCTGCGTCAGCGGTAATAGTGTATTCGGTCGGAGAGACGCTGCCGCCTCCACCGCCGCCACCGCCTGGAGTGCTGTCGCCTGCGCGGTTCCACTTGCCGTAAAGTGTAATATCTGATGTAAGAGGTCCTGCCGTATACCTTGTGTTGAGAGTACTGTCTGTATACCAGCCAAAGAATGAATAACCGCTTATACTCATAACGCTTTCAGGTGTAAACATCATACCCTCAAGCATTGTTATGCTGTTCGGAAGGACTGCGCCAGCCGGAACCTCTGAGTCATCTGTCCACTTATATACAACTGTATATTCATTATCGTTATAATCGGGCTTGCCGTTGCCGTTGGTATCCTCTGCCCATACCGCATACAGTTTAACGCTTTCATTCATATCAATGCTGTCACCCTGTATTATTGCGGCATCAGCCTCTGCCTTCTGCTTGGCTGTAAAGGCATTTTCGTACTTTCCTGTACTCCAGCCTGCAAATATCAGTTCATTCTTCTTAAGAGCGGCTCCGCTTCGGAGTACTGCTTTGTCGCCTGCAAAGTAGACATTATTGTCAACAGGCACTTCGCCTACAGTATTTCCGTTGCCGTCATAGGTAAGTGAATACTGATCCTCATCATAATCCGGTATACCGTTGCCGTTTATATCCTCTGCCCATACTGCATAGACTGTAACTCCGTTCTGTACCATAGTTACCTCTGTAACTATAGTGCCCTCCTCAGGTCTTACAGTTACGGGAGCCTCGATCCTGCCCTTGCTCCAGCCTATGAATACGGCATTTTCTCTTATCATAGAAGACGGGTCTGTATCTGACCAAAGGGTTACAACAGTTCCCGTAAGATACCTTTCGTCAAGAGTATCTCCGTCAGGACCGCCGCTGCCGCCGTTAAGGTCGTATTCTATACCGTATTTATCCTCAAGATAATCCGGTATATCATTATGGTTTTCATCGGCTGCCCATACAGCATATACGCTTACGTCCTCATTTGCCATTACGATCCTGTCAACGATAAGGGCATTGTCGTAGTCCTCCTGAGTATAAACAAGAGAATTCATACCCTCGCTCCAGCCGATAAGTATTGCATCATCGTACTTAAGAGCAGACGCCTCGCTTATATCCATAAGCATGACCTCTTCATCTGTCAGATGATTATGGTTGCATGTATAGAACAAGTCATTGTCAAAGACGCTTCCATCGTCCTTGTGACCGCCGTTAGCATAGTAGAGAACATGGTAGCTGTCCTCAGCGTAGTCAGGCTTGCCGTTGCCGTTGGTATCCTCTGCCCATACGGCAAATACCTCTTCATCATTTGCAGGCATTTCTATTGAATTGCCTTCCAGTATAACTCTTTCAGCCTCATCCTTCTCCTCGAAGGTGAATGCCTGAACATACTGTTCTGTACTCCAGCCTACAAATACATCTGTACCTCTCTTAAGACCAAGGTCTATTCCGCTTAAGAGAAGGACCTTAGTACCCTCGATGTACTCGTGGTCGTCCACAGGCACATAGCCCTCTGTATTGCCGTTGCCGTTGTAGGTAAGAGTAAAGTGATCTTCATCATAATCGGGTATGCCGTTGCCGTTATTATCGGCTGCCCATACTGCATATACCGTAACGCCGCCGTTTAACATAGTTACCTTGCTTACAACCGTTATCTCTGCATTGCCCTCTGTATCGGGAGAGTCAAACTTAGTTTCGCTCCAGCCTACAAACACTGCATTATCCCTTGTAAGCTGACCTTTATGTACTTCAATAAGCTCAACCTCTTCACCTGGGAAGTAGGTATTCTCATCTCTGTCTATATTGCCCTTTCCGCCGTTAAGGTCATATTCTACACTGAACTTAGGCTCTTCGTAATCGGGTATGCCGTTGCCGTTTATATCGGCTGCCCATACTGCATATACGGTCACACCGTCCTTTGTCATAGTTACATTTCTTATTATTGTGCCTTCCTCAGGCGCTTCTTCAAGAGGATCAGGTATTTCAGTACTGCTCCAGCCTATAAATATCGCTGCTTCCCTTGTAAGTGAGGACGGTATAGTATCTCTCCAGAGAACTACATCGCTGCCCTCGGGATATGCTGCCGCAAGCTCTGTATCTGTTGGTCCGCCGATACCGCCGTTAAGCTCATATGCTACCTTGTAGCCGTCCATATTGTAGTAGAGCCTGAGTGTAAGTACTGTCGGAGCATCGTTCTCGGTAACGGGAGCAAATACAAGACCCGTTGCCTGAGATATCTCTTCATTGTATACATAGCCCTCATATTCATAAGGTACTGCCGTAGCTCTTGAACCTATAGGCGCAGATATGACATCTGTCTTATCAAGGCTGTATGTTCCGTCAAGCTGCTGTAAGTAATGCTCTACCTTATATGCGGCTGCCGTTGGCTCTGCAGGTGTGGTAACGACCTGCCACTGAGCCGTAAAGTCGGCATTGTCCGTTATTGTAATATCATCACCCGGCTGATAAGTATTTGTTCCATCGCTCCAGCCTGTGAATTGGAAGTGATCCTCGGCAGGAACAGGAGCTTCGGGAGCAGTGATAACGCTGCCGTGCTCCGCTCTTACTGTATACTCAACGCCTTCGGGAGCAGTACCCTTTTCCGTTGGATCGAATACGACTGTATATACGTTTATACCGAAGCTGTATGTAAGAGTTTCAGGATCATTGCCCTGTACCTTGGCGCTTATGCCATCGGTCTCTATATCCCAGCTGCCCTCGGCGTTCGTATAGCCCTCATCGGCTGTCATATTCTGCGGAAGATCGACTGTGCCTATACCGTTTTCACTCCACATACCATTTCCATCGGTAAGCTCTACATATACTAGCTTGTCGGCGCTGTCACCTTCGCTCCATACACCCTTTTCTACTCTGAGTGTAACCTTCTTTTCGTAGATATCGGGTATACCATCGGGAATTTCATTTCCGTCTTCGTCAAAGGCGCCTGTTCTGTCCTCAAGCCACTGAGCTGTGAGTATGTAGTCTATTCTGCTGCCCTGAGTTCCCGGTACAGCCGTCCAGCCCATGAATATGTAGCCTTCTCTTGAAGCGTCCGTAACAAATATTATGCTGTTCGTCTCTATAAGCACTTCATCGGTGTGATCTCTGTTGCCATAATTCCATACGCCGCCGTTAGGCTTCACAAGCACGCTGCCGCCGTAAGGAACATCAACCGATGCGTCAAAATCATCTGCAGGAAGCTTACCCTCGTTATAGGACTTATACAGAACGCTGTTGTCGCCGTATGCAACAAATTTATATACGTAATAATCGGGAATACTGCTTACTGCCGCCGCAGGAACATCGGGAGTCCAATAGCCGTAATATCCGTCTATCTTAGCAGGCTTAGGCGCCGTTATGGCTCCGCCGCTGCCGTTGATATCCCATTTGCCGCCTGTCTTAAGCTCATAGCACTTTACTATATCCTCGATCGTTTCATCTATCCAACAGCCGTTCTCAACGTGGAATGTTATCTTCTTCTGATATCTGTCGGGTATGCCGTCGGGCTTGCCGTCGGGACCATCGGTATCCGTCATCCACATAGCCGTATATGTAAATGTGGTGCCGTCATATTCCCAACCCATAAATACCGAACCGTCCTTTACGGGTCTGTTAAGCTGTATGTCCCCGGTCAATGTAATGGTATTGTCCGTCATATCGCTTTGCTCAAGAGCGCCGCCGTCTGTAACAATATTTATTACATTACCATATTCGTATGTATTTTCCGCAGATTCGTAAACCGTATTTCCTATGTATCTGTCATAGGTCACAACAGGCTTATCTATCTCATAGGTATATGTATATTGAGCATATATCTTCATATTATGCTCTGTGAGTACAGGAGGCTCCGTATCCTTTGCCGTATCGACCACTCTCACAGGCTCGGCAGGCGCCCATGCACCCTTTGTATAGCCTGTATCGGGCTGAGGCATAGGAATATTGTCTATACTTCCCTTGCCTGTTTCTGACCAGTTGCCCGAAGCATCCTTTATTTCGGCATATCTTGTAATTGTTTCACTGCTTCCCGTTTCTGTCCATGTGCCCTTTATAATATCAAAGGTCACTGCTCTCTGGAACATATCGGGTATGCCATCGGATATCTTGCTGCCATCTGCAGCAAAGGCGCCTTCGAGATCATCTGCCCATTGTGCGGTAAATATGTAAGTACCGCCTTCGGAAGTCACATTCCAGCCCATAAATACGCTGTTGTCCTTTACAGGGTCTTCTATATTATCAGCAGAAGGACTTGTATCGGTCACATCGTATATGTATTCCGTACCGTCAACTGTCGTATACTCTGCCGCCTTGCCGTCATGCGTCCATGTTCCGCCCATAGGTCTTACAACTACATGTTCGCCATAGGATATCTCTTCAATATCCGTATCGCTCAATGTCAGGCAGTGAACTGCTGACTTGTATACTGCATTGTATTTATTGGGATCTACAAATATATATGTAAATACCTCTGCGTCCGTTCCCTTTACGACTGCGGGCAAATCGGGATGCCAGCCTCTGTCTATATATCCGCTGAAGCCTGCAGGAGAGCTTATTCTCTCAAGGATATCCCTGGGTATTTCAGCAGTGCCGTTTACACTCCATTTGCCGTTGTCCGTAAGAGTTACATATACTATAACAGGCTCGTTGCCGCCGTTTGCCCAGTTACCGTTCAATACTCTGAACTCAAGGCGTTTCTGATATATATCGGGTACATCATCGCCATCGGTATTTGCAAGCCACTGAGCAGTATATGTATAATCCACCGTCGGTGAATCAGCCTCAGGCGTTCTCACCCAGCCCTCGAAGAGATAGCCTTCTCTTATGGGGTCATTAAGCGTTATATCCTCTGTTACCGTTATTTCTGTAGTATCCGCCGTATCCGCAGCGATACCTGTCTGAGTCCATATACCGCCATCGGGATTTACGAATATATGCTTGCCGTAAGGAACTCTGTCGCTGCCTTCAACAGCTATTGTGCTTCCCTCGTCATACTTCCTGTATACTACGTTCAGATTTACTTCGCCATAGCTAAAGTGATATTCAACGTCTTCATTTCCGGATACCTTTGCTCTCGTTGAATTTGGCGCGCCTGTCTGATCCGTTGTCCATTGAGGTTCATTTGTCCATGCTCCGTCTGAATAGCCGTAGTTTGCATGAGGAACGGGAACATCTATCTCAACGACAGCTTCATTATTCCAGTTTCCGTCATTGTCTATAAGCTCGGCATACAGAGTCATTTCCGTAAGACCTTCCGTATCGTTCCAATAACCGTTTTCGACCGTAAATGTTACCTTCTTCTGGAATTCATCGGGTATACCATCGGGCTCCTTGCCGTTTTCACCGTCCTGTGACCACATTGCAGTGTATCTGCGTACAGCGTTGGCATCGTCCTCGTCTTTATATTCCTCACTTGTCCAGCCCATGAATACGGATTTATCCTTAGTCGGTCTGCCAAGTATAACATTTCCGTCAATTGTTATTTTACCGTCCTGTGACATACCGCTTTGAACAAGCTCGCCGCCCTTTGTATCTATAACGATAACATTAAAGTGGCTGAAATTGCCGTCTACGGTCTGAATAGGCTCGGAATTGCCTGTGTAGCCGTCATATGTTACGGTATAACTGTCTATAAGCTTATAGCTGTAAATAAACGTGGTTTCTTTATTTCCGCTATATGGTGACAATACAGGAGGTTCTGAAGTATTCCAGCCTACAGCCTCATAGCCCTCATCGGGAGCCGATACGGGTATGCTTGCTATACTGCCTATGCCTGTTTCGCTCCAGAAGCCCTTTGCATCCTTAAGCTCGGCATATCTTGTAACTATGGTGCTGCCTTCCCTTGCGGCAGGCTCGTTTACCCATGTACCCTTTCTTACAACAAAGCTTACGGGCTTCTGATATATATCGGGTATACCGTCTGATCTGCCTTCGTCGCCCTTTATATCCTCAAGCCACTGAGCCTCATATTTCTTCGGAGTACCACCTTCGGCAGCACTCTTCCAGCCCATGAATACATAGCCTTCTCTTACAGGGTCCTTAAGAGTTACAACAGCCTCTGTCATAGTATGCGTCACAGGGCCTTCGTCTCCCTCGTAGCTGCCGCCTGCGGGATCGATCGTTATAACATCGTCATACCTGAGAGTATTGTCAATACCAAATTCACTTATGGTAAGGCTCTTTACGGCATACTTCTTGTATACGACATTAGGATTGGTCTCATCCATAAATATGAAGCTGTATACTGCATTTTCATTTCCTCTTACCGTGTTGTCTGCAGGAAGCTCAGGATACCAGCTACCGTCTATGAATCTGTCATCGCCTACGGGATCGGATATGCTGTCAAGTACCGTCTGCGGTATCTCCGCAGTACCCAAAGCGCTCCACAAGCCGTTTTCCTTAAGCTCGACATATACCGTTATGGCTTCTCTTGAGCCGTCCTTCCAAGTACCGTTCTGTACTCTGAATTCAAGTCTCTTCTGATAAATATCGGGTATATCATCGGGTGTATCATCGCCTGTACCCGTCTTGTTTTCAAGCCACTGAGCGGTATATACATAATCGGTGCCGTAGGTTCCTTCAAAGGGAGAGTTTACATCAGGCTCGTCTATATTCTCAGGAGTTCTGAGCCAGCCCATGAACATATAGCCCTCTCTTACGGGGATACCAAGGTCAATATCACTATGGACATCTATTGACACAAGCACTCTGCTGCCATCGGGAGCATACTCGCTGTGAGTCCATGTGCCGTTGTCGGGATTGACCGTAATATGCTTGCCGTAAGCTACAGTATCCCTGACAGTAGCTTCCGCAAGAGGCTTATTGGCCTCATATCTGTAGTATTCTACATAAGCGTTGCCCATATATTCGTATGTATATGTATAAATACTGTGCTGAGTGCCGTTTACAACATCCGGCAGCTCTGGGAACCAGCTTCCTCCCGCATAGCCGAAATCAGGCTTATGCTTTGGCTCTGTAAGTGTTCCTATGCTGTTTTCTTCATCGTTGCTCCAGTTTCCGTCAGCGTCCTTCAGCTCAATATAAAGCTCCATAGGTTCTTTGCTGCCGTTGTCCCAAGTACCGTTTACAATATTTAATGTAATGTGCTTCTGATACTTATCGGGTATACCGTCTGAGCCGTGACCTTCATTATCATCCTTTTCCCAAACAGCCGTATATACATATGCGTATTCACTGCCTTCAGGCTGTTTTTCACTCTTCCAGCCCATGAATACATAGCCCTCAACTGCCTCGGGATCATCAAGAACATAATCCTTCGTAATACTGTCTACTGTATTTTCAGTATGTGATATTTCATCTTTTATACTTATACTGTCATTATATACAAGCTCATCTCTGCCCTCCTCAGGTGCATTTTTGCCGTCCGTATACTTGCTGTATATAACATCGGGCACTATTGCCTCAAAGGTATATGTGAATGTATCCGTAGAAGATGTTTCGATATTATTCCTTATAGGCTCTGAAGGCGTCCATTTTCCGCCGTTGAAGCCCATATCTGCCTTAGGCTCAGGAATATTGTTGATATTGCCCTTACCCTCTGTACTCCAGTAGCTTTCACTGTCCAGAAGCTCGGCATATCTTATAATATCGTCATTGTTGTCCGTTTCCTTCCACGTACCGTTTACGACCTTGAACGTCACTGCCTTCTGATACTTATCAGGTATACCATCGGGTTTTCCTTCATCGCCGTGAACATCTGTTTCCCACTGAGCTGTATATGTACCGACTATCTCATAAGCCCCGTCTTCTATGGAGGATGTATTGTTTACATCATATTTCCAGCCCATAAATACATAGCCGTATCTTACGGGGTCATTAAGAGTGAGCACAGGCTCCGTCATAATATGCTCATAAGCCTCAGTATGCTCCTTATTGTCGGTATCATCTGTATATGTACCGCTGTTGGGGTCAATTATTATTACCTTGTCATAGTCAAAGGCATCTGTATCCGTATCGCTTACCGTAGAATTGTGCACATCGGACTTAAATACCGTATTAGGATTGGTAAGGTCCAGGAATATATAGCTGAATGAAATATCAGCCGTTCCGCTTACTATTCCATCGGCAGGCAGTTCGGGATACCAGTCGCCCGTATTGTATCCTGCATCAGCCTCGGCATTTTCAAGGCTCGGTATTATAGAGGTAATATCGGCGCTGCCCTTAGCAGACCATAGGGCCTTATCGGTAAGAGTTACATAGCCTGTCTTGTTGGCAGTATCTCTCTGAGCAGGGTCTTCCGTAAGCTTTCCGTTCCAAGCGCCCTTTACTATCTTGAATATAACTCTCTTCTGATACATATCGGGTATTCCGTCGGAGCTGCGAAGGTCTGTACCATTTTCATCTACATTGCCCAGGCTGTCCTCTGCCCACTGAGCAGTATAGATATAGTCTATTTCCGCAGTCTCCGTATCCTCTGAGCGGAGCCAGCCCAAGAATATGTAATTATCCCTTGGCTCAGGCTCTCTTATGGTTATATTGTTCTGAACTCTGAACGGAGTAAGCTCAGTAAATCCGCCCTCAGGCATATCCGGAAGATTTTCTATTCCGTCTTCATCTTTATCCGGCTTCCATACGCCGCCGTTAGGATTAACAATAACGACCGTACCGTAAGTCACCGGATCTGAAGCAATTTCCTCTGTAAGAGGCATACCCTCTCTGTAAGGCTTATAGCCTACATCAACAGGCTTCTCATACTCATAAGCATACTTGTATGTAACTTCATCTGTACCTGTTTCGTATTCGGGAAGAGCTTCAAGCTCAGTATCTAGGATGCCCTCCCTGTGCCACTTGCCGTTTGTATAGCCGTAATCTGCCACAGGCTCAGGAGAAGCTACCTTTCCCTTTCCCTCAGAACTCCATGCGCCTGTTTCGTCCTTAAGCTCAACATATTTTATTATGTCATCTGACTTTTCGGTATCAGCCCATGTACCATTTTCAATACGGAATGTGACTTTCTTCTGATATATATCGGGTATACCATCGGGAATACCGTTATCGCCGTTTTCATCCTTTAACCATACGGCATAAACCTTAATGCTTCTGTTACCTATAAGCTTATCATTTATAGGGTCTTCAGCAGGAGGAACGGTATATATGCTTCCAAGTACCTTTGAAGGATCGTTGTCATTTTCAAGGCTCCAGCCTATCTGAACAAAGCCTTGCCTTGAAAGTCCAGCATAAGGAGTGACCGCAAGAGCAAATTCATCTTTCGGTATTACATATGTACGGTCTACGGGAGTATTTCCCTCTCCGCCATTGGCATCATATGTAAATGTGTATGTTTCCTTATAGTCGGGTATACCGTTGCTGTTTTTATCGTCAGCCCATACGGCGTGGAATATTATATCTTCCGCGCCCATTGTATATTCCGTATAGTAATCGATTGCTCCGACTCTGCTCGGATGAGCAGTCCTGTCAAAGTCCTCAACTCCTGCGAATGTACTCCAGCCTATAAAGCATACATTGTCGCCGTTTTCGTGACCCTTGGGATCAATAAGGTCAAAGCGTGTATTTTCCGTATAAACATTGGTATCATCGAAATTATCGCCATGACCGTTCATATCATAATGAACACTATACCTGCTATCCTCGTAATCCGGTATATTGTTATGGTTTTTATCAATAGCCCATACGGCATAAGCTTTTATTACCTTTTTACCGTCAACAGAAACGGAATCTTCATCCGCTACCTTGTACTGCTCTGCAGAGCCGTAAATAACAATACCGGAAGGCTTTTCTGTAAATACACCCTTAAGCTCGGGAGTACCGGCATTTACATCCGCAACCTTTTTATCAACGCTCCAGCCTATCTGTATGCAATCCTTTCTCTCGATAGCATCTGAAGGAGAATGGTTTATTGTAACAAGATCGTCAAGCCATACATCTCTGTCTGCGGGCAAGCTCTTGCCTGCCACAAGATTTCCGCCGTTTTCACTGTAGCTAAAGGTGTATTTTTCCTCGCAGTCAGCAACGCCATTGTTGTTCTTGTCGGCTGCCCATATAGCATAGAAGTTTACATAACCCTCTTCTGCATCTTCACCCTTCACGGTATAATCCGTCACCTTAAGGTGCTGCCAGCCTGCCGCATCCGCTTCTCTTTCAAAATCTGTAAGAGGCTCGCCTTTGCTCCAGCCTACAAATACATAATCCGTAGGCTTTGTCTTATAGTCAAAGAGCGTGACATTTTCACCTTCAAGATATTTGTTCTCATCAACGGGGATAGGCGTCAACGCATGGATATCCGGGTGATTGTCATTATATTTTATGCCGTACTGACTCTCATCGTAGTCAGGCCTTCCGTCACTGTCACGGTCTGCTGCCCACGCGGCATAGAATGTGATTATATTGTCATCATCTGCATCAGATACCTTTACCTGATACCTGTTATCATTATCATAAATGCTGATATCCGCCTGTGAAGGCTTGCGAATGAAGTTACCGTCCTTATCAAATACAGGCTCCGATAAATCATCGTGATAGCTTGCAGCATCGATAAGCATCCAGCCTATAAATATGGCGTTACTCTTTATATGCTCAGAAGCAACTGCATTGACATAATCTCCGCTTATATACAGGGTATCATCTACAGGCGGTGTATCTGTACCATCCTTGTTCTGACCGCCTGCAAGATCATACTTAACAGTATAGTGTGCTTCCTGATAATCGGGTATATTGTTGCCGTTTGTATCCTCAGCCCATACCGCATATACGGTAATGGCTTTGTCGCCGCTGCTGTCGTCACTGGCATCTACTGTGTAGAGCAAGGCTCCGGTTTCATTAGGCTGTATCATTCTTATTCCATCGGGAACAGTTTCATTCTCGCTTATGTTGTGTTTGTATGGAATATGACTCCAGCCCGCAACAACATAGTTGTTATTATCCTTTGATATTCCCGATGTTTCGGGAGCCGTAACATTTATGGTTTCGCCGGGAATAATATTTGTAACGCTGCTTGGAGCCGCACCGTTTACACCATTTAACGGTTCAAAATCATTGACATCATAAACAAAGCTGTAAACCTCATCATAATCAGGTATACCGTTGTCATTGCTGTCCTCGGACCATACCGCATAAAGCATTACGTCTTCATCGGGCATTATCATCGGGTCCTCCTGAAGCAGAGGCTCGATCTCGGCTGCACGGGTAGTTGTCCTTGAGAAAAGAGCTTCTGTCCTGCTTCTGCTCCAGCCCTCAAAGCAAGCACCGGCACGCATCATATCTCCCTGCTCCGCAAGCTTGACCTCCGTATCGGGAAGATGAGAGGTTGCATCCGGCGTAGTGCTGCCTCCGTTACTGTAATAAGTCACTGTATGGGGCTTATCTTCCCAGTCGGGCTTGCCGTTTGCATTTTCATCTACAGCCCATACGGCATATACATAGTTAGGCGTATGCACTGATTCTGTTTCTTCCTGTATTACCAGTGTTGCAACTATTTTTTCCTTGACTTCGTTATATTTATCTTCTGTTGCTATAAGAGTGTTTGTAATTTTGTTGTCTTCATCCCATACATTTGGTTCATTGAGATTCTCGTGACTCCAACCGAGAATTACCGCGCCTTCTCTTACAAACATTCTGTCTCTCTGTTCCGCCTTAGTCAGAAGAGTTGCGGCTGAACCGACAGCAACAGCATTTGTGCCCACGAAATATCTATCTTTAAAGCTTGTATCTTCATCATAGCTAAACAAAGAATCCATAGTTTCTCCGTCCGCTCTGATGCCCGGATGTCCTCCGTTAAGATAATATCTTACATGGAAGGCCTTGCCGTCCCAGTCGGGGAGACCGTTTTTATCTCTGTCCTCTGCCCAGAGAGCATACAATACCGTATCGTTATTTCCGGGCAGCTTAAAGCTCCTAGCCTCGGAAAGCATCTGACTTGCAACAGCATTATCGCTTGCCGTAAGAGGAGCTTCATGAGGCTGAAGGCTCCAGCCTACAAATACCAGATCGACATCCTGTGCGCCGTCATGATATGTTCTTGAATAATTTTCCTTTACATAGTCAACAGAGAAATATTTATCGGGCTCTATTTCCTGATCTGCTATGAGATTGGTTATTATCTCATTAGGAGCAGGGTCTGATTCGCCCTTCTTTACGGCAGAGTTGAAATTAAATGTAATGATATATGTGCTGTCATCATAGTCGGGCACTTTATTTCCGTTAATATCTGCCGCCCAGACTGCGTATATGGTAATATTGTTATGCTCGTCTGCATTATCCGGGCTTATAACATATGTATCCTTAAGGAATATGCCGTCATCGGGCTTTACCTTAAAGTCTTCAAATTTATTTAAGCTCCAGCCAAGGAACAATGCGCTGTTGCTGCCTTCCGCAGTTATCTTTGTATACAACGGGTCGTCAAAGGTTCCCTTTTCCGGAAGTGTAACGGTATAGCCTGCAAGATGCCCTCTTTCAGCGGGAGGAACAGGCGTACCGCCCTGCATATCATATATTACTTTATACTGATTTTCCCTATAGTCAGCTTCGCCGTTCTTGTTGGAATCCTTAGCCCATACCGCATAGGCTGTAATGACCTTATCATCGGCAAAACCTCCGTCTATAGCGTCTTTGATATAGTATGTTTCCTGTGATGTAAGTATATTTATTTTTTGCGGAGCGCTGTTGGGAACTGTCTTTACAGGCTCCTCATCATACACTTTACCGACCACGGCATTGTCAACACTCCAGCCTACCTGGACCACATCATAGTCTGAGCTGTCGGACTTATATCCTATACCGTTGAAGGGTGCGCTTGCTATAGTCACATGACCATCTGCCAGAATGCCCGTTATTTCATTTGGTAAGGTGTTTTCTCCGTTTTCGTGGTCTGTGTTATTGGCATTATACCTGAATGTATAGTTTTCCTTATAGTCTGCTATCTTATTTCCGTTAGCATCGGCTGCCCAAAGGGCATAAACAGTCTTTCCGCCCACAGGCATTCTGAAGCTGTGTAAAATAAGGGCCTCTACAAATTCAGGAGAAGCCTCCTTGCTTATATCGGTAGGCATATTCATTTCGCTCCAGCCTACAAGCACAGCATCTGTCCTTAAAAGGTTATTGGGATTATCCTTAACCGTAACCGTATCGCCTTCCAAGTATCTGTTGCTGTCTACAGGCACTGTACCTGAGCTTGCATCACGCTCGTTGACATATGTAACGACATATCTGTCCTCATTGTAATCGGGAGTGCCGTTATCATTAATATCCTCAGCCCATACGCCATAGAGATTTATTGTTTTTCCCACTACATTTTCGGCATCTGCGTCAATAGTATAAGGATTTGCGGCAAATGTACCCTCAGCAGCAGCCTTTTCGTCTCTTCCGTAAGCCTGCGGATGTTTCGTATTGTCCGTCCAGCCTACAAGTACTTCCTTTACGGTACCTTCAGCGGCTGTTATGGTCTTAGTCCTACTGTAACCTTCTGCAGAGGCAAGTTCAGCTTCCGCCTTGTTTATATACTCGTTTCTATCAACGGGCATAGCCTTATTGGGGGCACTGTATTTAATATCCTCTGTATCTGTCGGGTTATTTGCATTGTATACAATAGTATACTTGTCATCATTATAGTCAGCCGTACCGTTGCCGTCATTATCCTCTGCCCATACGGCATAGTATACCAAGGGGTCAGGGTCAGACGAAGAAACCTCGTAAGTTTTTTCTCTATAATTCAGTTCAAAGTCTATATGCCCGTCTGTTATTACATCCTTCTTAGAAAAACTCCAGCCGATAAGCACAGCATTTTCTCTTGTTATTTTATTCTTGTCGAAATACTGTAATGTAACTTTATCGCCTATGAATACATTTGCAGCTTCGGGAAGAGCTACGCCCTCTACAGGCTTGCCTCCGTTTGCATCATACTGTAATGTAC
The DNA here is from genome assembly GCA_947589665.1 of uncultured Clostridia bacterium. Classification (GTDB taxonomy): domain Bacteria; phylum Bacillota; class Clostridia; order Lachnospirales; family CAG-274; genus CANPXH01. The sequence continues at coordinate 18,331 of CANQBJ010000006.1, read as the reverse complement.
GCTTGCCTATAAAGGAGCCATGCACAGAGGCATCAACGCCTTCTCCTAAATTAAATTCAAGAGTTATGGTCTTAGCTTTGCCTTCATTACCGGTATCAACCTTATTTAGAGTAACAATATCATTATTTACAGTACCGTTTATATGTATATGAGATTTTTCAAGGGGTTTATAGTTATTATAGGCTTCTCCCGTAAACTCATATACTATTCTGTACTTGTCTGCAGTAAGGTCATCGAGTACGATCACCTTATCAAGAGCAACACCATTACTGTAGTTTGTACCTCCTATTATAACGGGGACTTCCATGCTGCCGACAAGCTTAGTGACATAAACCTTGATATCTTCTCCCGTTATAATAGTTTCGCTTGCCTCATCATAATCACCGTTAAGGTTAGTGTCGTCCCATGCTCTTATTTCAATGCTTGAAGCGGCAGTCTTTCTCCACATAGCGTAGAGTATCTCAACGCCGTCGCTCTTAGGTACTCTGTCTGCAAGGTCAGTTCCGTCAGACTTGCCCTTATTTTCGGGACCTCCGTAGAATTGGTCATCTGTACCTTCGGCAGGATTCTGTTCATTATGGCTCCAGCCTCTGAATTTATAGCCTGGTATTCTCAGACTGCTTGGCATAACGGGTACGCCAACTTCACTTCCCGTACCTACATATCCTTCTTCAAAAGCATTATAAAGATATTCTTCCTCACGGCTGCCCTTACCTGCTTCTGTAGCTGTATCTGTCTTGTTAAAATCAAAATCACCGTAAACGGGAATATCTCCGTAAAGCACTGCGTCCTCCGGCACATTGCCCATATATATTACCTGTCTGTAATCGGCGATACCGTCTTTAAGAGGAGTTTGCCTGTAGCGTTCATTTTCTCCTGAGCCATTCTCGTTAGCCACCTCTACAGAGCCCATATTACCGTATTTATCCTGCGCCCATACTGCATATACAGTTATAGTCTTGTTTTTATCATCGCCCTCTGAATCGGAATCGGCTACGGTATAAGACTTTATAAGTCCTTCCCTGTCTGTCAGCTTTGACGGGTCCTTTGTAACATCGTCATGCTTTGTAAGGCTCCAGCCCTCGAATACCGCATTTTCCTTTGTTGGCTTTTCTGCATCAGAATATACGGGGAGCTGTGCTATTGTATCTCCTACAAGAAGATTTTCTGCATCTCCGGGCGCTGAAGTGCTTCCGCCATTCATGTCGTAATGAACAGTATATCTCGGTTCCTCATAGTCCGGTATGCCGTTGCTGTTTGTATCCTCAGCCCATATTGCAAACACAACATTGGGATCGGGTGATCCGCCTTCGGGGTTATATGATACAATAGTTATTTCACTTACTATCTTACCCTCGTCCGGCGCTGCGTCAAGAGGCGCATTTTCTCCGTCTTTTTCATTGAGATTTTCTTTGCTCCAGCCTATAAACACAGCCTTTGACCTTGTTATAATATTTTTGGCAACATCTGTTTCAAGAAGGGCTACCGTTGTATTTGCAACGTGATAATGTGAACAGGTATAGAATATTCCATTATCCCCTACAGGATCATTAATATCAAGTCCTTCGTCCTCTCCTGTAAGTGTACCTTCATTGATATTATAGCTTATATGATTATCAAAGCCTGCATAATCAGGTATGCCATTACCATTTTCATCAGTCGCCCATACAGCGTAAAGCGTAAGGTCCTGATCAGGCATGCGGAAATTATCGGTCCTTATTATTTTGTCAGCCTTACCGCTGCCGCCTGATTCTTTAGTGCCATCTGCAGAAGTAAGTGCTTCGGAATAAAGCACCTGGCTCCAGCCTGCAAATACCTCGCCCTCATTACGCTTGTAATGCTTTGCCTGCGCATCTATGTTGTTTTTAACAGGAAGCTCTACATTTCTGCCTACAACATAACCGCTGTGTATCTCAGGTGGTATGCTTACATAATCTCTCTCCGGCATTTCTGCAACAGCAGGCATCTGACCATTATTATAATTAAATGTCAGAGTATGAGAATTCTGCAAATAATCGGCAATTTCATCAGAGTTAAGGTTTTCAGCCCACATTGCAAAAAGCGTAGTATCGCTGTCGGGCATAGTAAATCTGCTGTCGCCTTCAAACTCGATTCTATTCTGTTCAACAATATCCTTATTTGTGGAATCATTGTTGAAATCAGCATATTGAGTAGCACTCCAGCCCACAAAAAGATAATCGCTTCTTGTAAGTCCGCCGTCGGCAGGTTTATTTACGGCTTCGCCGAATATGTAGGAATTTGTATCCTTCGGGACAGCTCCCTTCATAGTTTCGTCATCTGTATTTTTATCATAGGTAATGCCATAGCCCTTTGACCATATAGCATAGAGCACAAGACCATTGTCGGGAAATTCGGCAGTTTTTGCCGCAATGCCCGAAGATGTCCTTTCAGCGGGATATTCGGCAGAAAGGGCATTAGCCTCTGTAGCCCAGCCCATAAAACGATAGCCTTCAAGGCTTACTTCTTTTCCGCCTTTTCCCCAGTCCAAAGAGACAGGCTCTGCAGGTTTTTCGCTATAACCTTCTGCAGGTTTATTTTCGGGCATATTCTGAACTTCGCCCTCTGCGCCCTCAGGCTTATTTGGTCTGTATATTACCTGCTTGTAGTCGGGTATGCCGTCATATGCTGCAATTCCGCCTTCTGCTTCTTCGCCCTTGTCGTCAAGAGCAACGGCAGCATAGAAGGTCATATCCTCTTCTATGGATTTAAAAATATTTATTCCAGTGTCATTTAAATTATAAATATCGACCTCTTTATCTCTTGTCCAGTTTTCTATAATACCAGGCTCGGCATTATATTTTGCCCAGCCAAGGAATACACCGCTTCTGGCGCTGGTCTCATCTGTAACGGGAGTCGGATCATCGGGAAATCTTTCTTTATCGCCCGTAATATCCTCCTTGTACCATGCCTTTATAACAGTTGGGTCTTTATAGCTGCCTGTCATTTGGGCATGAGCGCCTGAATTGAATGTAATTGTAAGAGGCGTCTGTATACCAAGATCATGATATGAGCCCTCTCTAAAATCCTCATCATCATTTTTTGCATTAATAGGTACACTAAGAACAGCCTGTACCTTAGTATAGTCTGTAACTGCACCGCTTTTTACCGATTTGAAAAATGTACTTTCTTCATTTCCTAAGCTGAAACGATAATATTGTTTATCTGCATATGGATCATTAATGATATGCTCGCCCGGATTAGTGGCAGTTATTGTATATTTACCTGCCTTTAAGCCGCTTATGGTATATATGCCTGTTTCGCCTACAGTAGCTTTGATAGGCTCCGTATCGTTTTTGAGCTTTGCCTCTATTTCAATGCTGGAAGCATAACGAGGCTCGCCTTCCTGTATAGAGCCGTCAAAGTTATTGTCGTAAAAAAGTCTGCCCTGTATTGAAAGAGGCTCGGCAAAGCCTGCACTGTTTTCTGCTGTTTGTCCTATTCTGATATTAAGATAATGGACTGCTCTGCCGGAATCTTCATCTATACCCGGTTCAAAAGTCTGCGTCTGATATTGACCTGTACCTTTGCCCGCTTCTGTTGCTGAAGTACAGCGGATATAACCTTCCTTCGGCGGCTCAATTTCTATCTTATATGTATTTGCCTGAAGATTAAGTTGTTCAAGCTGTTCATTTCTGCCGTTAATATCAGTAACAAAACCATTTGTCGTGTCTATGCCGCTCGTATCTGTAAAAAATTCAAAACCTTTGCCGGGTACATATTTCTTAACATATATAGTTGCATCCTTTATGTAGCCTTCATCGGCATCTTGCACACCATTTCCATTTTTATCAGCCCATACACGTTCTGATAATTTTCCTTCCTGTATCGTATTGGTAAATGTAAAGGTGTTATATGTTGTTTTGTTAGTTCCGTCACCTTCGGTTATTTCTTTGTTTTCTTTTCCTGTCTGAGAAAAGCCTGTAGCGACATTTTCCTCTACATCATACTTAAGAGCTACTTCTTTTGTCTCAGTCTTGTTTACATAAACAGCATTGGGAAGATCGGGGAAATCCGCCTGATTACCCAGTATCGCCTCTACCTCAACATTTTCTTCTTTATAATAAATTGTATTATCAGCCGGATCAGTAGCATTTTTACCTATAATATTAAATGTAGCCTTAAGAGTATCCGATGCCAAATTTTCAGGAGTCCATTTTTTTATAATACGGATAGGCTTTTCTGATAGCTTGGCATTAAAACCTACATCTGAGGCACGTTCTTCCTTATTGCCTTCTTTAAATTGAACATACTGTTCTGAAATATAATATGTTTTTTCACTTTGATTATTTTTTCCTGTTGTAGTACAGTGATATGCGCTGTACTGTTTCTCTATATAGTTGCCGTCTTCATCCACCTTGGGTTTGCCGTCGGCACCCATTTCTAAATCTCTGTAGGATACTACTATTCTTATACCTTTTTCGGCAACATCTTTATATTTTTCCATATCCACAGGTATACTATAATTACCTATAGAATCGGAATATCCCGTGTAAAAAGGCTCTGAGCTGTCTCCATAGTATGCCTCTATTTTTGCATAGGGAAGCTCATGGTCATCCGTAAGCTTATCATATGTGCCTACACCATCAGAATTTTTTGTAGTATCAAAGAATACAAAGCCTGTGATGATTTTTTCGTTGGGATTCTCATACAAGAGAGCAGACTTTGACAATTCTACACTATCACCCAGTACATAAGACCATGTATCTGAAAGACCGTGGTCTATACCTAAATGGTCATTTTTCTTCATAACATTAGCCTTGAATGTCGCACTGGGATTTGCAACATCTCCGCTGTATGTAGCTACTCCATCTATGCTCTTGTTTTCATATAACGGTGCTTCTGCCGTATTCTGATTTATGCCCCACATATAATCCATTTGTTGTGTACGGGCAATATTGGTATCCGGACTTACTTGAAAACCTACCTTGATACCAAGTTCTGTTCGTGTCGGATTTCCGCTTGTATTATTATTCCATGTAAAGAACGGATTATTAAACTGTCTCAGTATTGAATCATTGGCATTATTATAATAAAGCATTGAACGCTTATTTACATCATTTTCAATATCCTTTGGAGGATTTTCAAGCCATATGGCAAGACCGTTTTCCATATATTCGGCATCGGCTATTGGGAAATGTATTTCGCCTGCCTTGGCAGCAGCCGTTACCTTACCTCTGCCGTTTGTAAAATATTCGCCCGGAGGCAATATACGACCATATTGGTCTCTGCCGTCCCAGTATATTTTATTTACAACACCATCGGCGCTTGAACAACCGTTGCCCAGCATTACTCTGCCCAGAGTTTTATATCCATTCTCTTTTAACCATTCGTCTGTTATAGGATTATTATTTATTTCATTGCCCATAATTCGCTCGGCTATAACTGCATTCTTGCCGCCTGTTGGATGGTCAGGATCTGCTTCGCCTGATTTATTGGCTCTTATTCTGTACCATTGGTCTCCATCCTTATATATGAAATTATTTAACAGATCATTTGTATTGCCTACCTTTATTTCATCAATACGGCTATCACCATCTGCCGTTTCATAATCCTTGGCGTACATATTGCTCATATCTATTATAACATGATATGATGTAGCGCCCGACGTTGTTACATTAAAGTATCCGCCTGTACCTACATACGTAGTTCTGGATTTATCATCGTCTAATATTCCGTCTATGTCCGTGCCGTTGTAGTCGCCTTCAAACTCGATCTTATCTACTCTTCCTACCTCTTTTCTTCCTGCAACTATACTTTCGGGAAGATCCTTATCAGGATAATTGAAAAATATAGGATATGAATAGTCCGTATCCGTAGGTTCATTAGAAGGACCGTTCAGAAATACGCCATCCTTCTTGCCGTTCTTGTCAACTAATACATTAAAGTTTTTAAGAATGGTACTGTTAGTTACGTCCTTTATGGAATGGTATGCTGAGGTGTTTGAAAACGTGCTTATAAGACCTCTGTTGTTTGCATAAAGATTATATGTATAAGGCTGCATACCGTTTGAAGCAAATTTATATATATAACCGTCTCTTGTAACAAAGTAGTAATGTGTCCATATCTTTCCGCCATTGCCTATATATGTCATGTAATTTGCATAAGCACGACCGTTTATAACTTCATCAGCACTATTTGTAACAGTAACGTCCCATGCCGCAACAGTACCTCCACTTTGAGTAAGATTTTCAGCATTTACCAGTCCATTATCACTGCCATTGGAAGTACCATTTTTAAATTCAAATACATATACACCTGTTAAATTGGCATCAAGCTTAAGAGCTGAATATCCGTTTGTAGTCTTGCTGTCTTCCAATGCCATTGGCATTGCATAGTCCAATTTTGTGCTTTCCACATACTCATTGAAAACATTGTCCACACTGCTTACAGTTGTAACTGCATTATTTACATTTCCTACAGCAGCAAGAGAAGCAGTTGACCACGTTCTCTCCTTCTGTATAACGCCATTGGGACCATTTATTTCTTTTGTTCTTGTATTGATATAGCCTTCTCCCGTATTTTTTACATCAAATTTTTCTGATGTTCCGTCAGGCTTTGTTATTATTATATCTCCTCCGTTATTTGAAAATACACTGCTGCCGAAATAAAGCTTTTCGCCTGCATAGGCAAATACATTTATTCTCTGGCTTGGAACTACACCCGTAGAAACACCTGTAGCATTTCTTATATATGAACGTGCGCCGTCCGTCATATATTTATGCTCATGATCATTTATAGAGCTTAAATTTATCTCCCTTGAACCCTCTGCGAAAGCATTGGTACCAAAGGCGCCTATACACAGCACCATAAGCACAAATGTCAGTATGTATTTTATATTAAATGATTTTCTCTTATTTTCAGTATTCATAGCTGCTCTCCTTCTTTTGATGTCACAAGCATTGCCATCTGTTCTCTCGGTTTCTGTCGTTCTCTGTTTTATATAATCATCGTATACCGTATATGAAATACGCCCCTCGGTATACGGCGGATACCCTCGTTTGGCAATGTCGTATTCCCGATACTTATCCATAACAGACGCACCGCCTGCATAAGCATACGCTCTCCCTTTCAGACAAGCGAGAATGTATAACAATATACCTGCAATACTGCCTATACATGAACAAAATTTATTGTTGCTTTCTTTTTTACAGACACTAAAACAAGACAGGTTATTATGCCTGCCTGTTGAATGTATATATGTAATTGTAGTACTATAGTGTTTACTTGCTTTTATAAATTCCATAATGTACCCCCCCCCGAAAAAAATTTTATTCGGAGAAAATACAATATTTATAGCTACAGTACAGGGCCCTGCACCTTTGCCATTTCATAGGAAACAAAGGGTTGCCTATACATGTAAATAACATATCTGAGGTTATGTTCAGTATCTGTTACTTAATTGACAAAATCATATATATTCAAAATTTTTTAACGAACAACACTATGTTATACCGCTATATTAATATAATACAAAATTATAAATGCTTTGTCAAATGTTTTATATCTTTATTAAAATGTATGGTCGGTCCTATCTGACATATCTTATAAGCTTAAAAAAATTAAGATGTTTGTATATTTTGACCGACAGGTAAGTCTCACACTTCTAAAGCCTGCAAACATAAATGCTTACAGGCTTTGACTTGCGGAGGGCGGATTTGAACCACCAGTCTTCTGGTTGTGAGGCTGACTCTGCCGTATTCAACTGAAGTTGGTTTTTCTCAAACAGCAATATTTAAACCGGTTTGATAGGGCAGCCTTTATAAATAATTTCTTTAATTACAAACAAATTTCAGTTGATTGTGAGTAAAATCGTGGTACAAACCTTCAAAAAATTCCGGTGAATTTTATTCGAGCAAAACATATCTGGTAGTATTGGTCGCGCCATCTTTTCAATATTGCCTTGAAGCTGACCTCTATACATTAATTCTGAAGTCTGTTTCGCTATCAATCATTTCGGGTTCTCTTAAGCCACATGCTTTTATATCGGATATAACTCTGTTGCATTACACAAAACAAAATTTGATTTTTTTCGGAACTGCTGTTATAATATATTCAAATATAGTATCGTATTTTATTAAAGGGGTGTATGGAAATTGAGCCTGGATGACAGATTAAATATTGAAATGCCAACAATGGGCGGAGAGTTTTTCTGGAAAGATATTGAAGAAAGCAACGGCTACAGACTTCAGCAAAATACTATTACAGGGCACGCGCGTATACTTGGCGCCTGCAATGACCGTGTTGCATGGGGTACGATAGAAGGAATGAAAGAAAAAATGAAAATATTTATGCCCGACACAGAGCTTGTAGAGATAGGTGACATAATAGGCATAAGGCGTAAACATATACCCTATGTAGGAATAGATATTGCAGCATTATATGAGCATTACGCCATATATATAGGTGATGATGAAGTAATACATTTTTGTGGAAGAGAAGAAAATTTTGAGACACCTTCAATCAGAAAAGACAGTCTTGATTATTTCCTCAACAACGATCCGGATTCCAATTATTTTGTGGTAAAATTCAGTCCCTCAGATAACAGACCTATGAAAATAAATACCAAGACGGATATGCAAGGGCAGATGGGACTTATGGATATAGTGGAAATAAATGGTACCTATAAAAAACTTATCAAGGACAAAGATTTTCATATATACAGCGGAGATGAGTGTGTTAAAAGGGCATACAGCAGGCTTTGCGAAACAAGTTACAATCTTATAATCAAAAACTGCGAGCATTTTGCCATGTGGTGTAAAACAGGAGTAGCTTATTCATCTCAGGTAGAGAATATAGAAGCAGCAGCGCTGCAAGCTTATTGGCTGCGTATACTGCGTTACTTTCATTACTGATAAAGCTTTTTTCATTGCAGCATAAAGCAAGGGCAATATCTGTCTGTTTTGCCCTTGCTTAAATATATATCGGCTTTTAAGTTTATACAGGATCTGAAACGGCCTCAGCTTTGGGTCGGTAATTTTCAGTAATGCGGCTGAATTGAACAACCGTTTTTATATGAGCTTGTTCTTTTCATCCTCCAGCAGCTTATTTCTTTGGTATTTTGAGAACGCCGTTGCCTCATCATTTCCATTGTCAGCAATTTCTTCATCTTGTTTTTCTTCAAAGATAGATTTATTTTGGGGGAAAGTCATATTGGTGTAGAGTACCTTTACAGACTTGTCATCTACCCAGAGTTTAAGTGGGATCTCATCCTCATTTGCATTTATGAGCCTTACTGTTCCCCATTTCCCATAGCGCTTTAAAAACGACGTTATTTTTTTAATTTGCCAGAAGGACTCTTTTTTTGCTCCCGACTCAGGGGCATCTTCAATAATATCGTAATGCTTATCGTATATAAAGCAGAGATCCGTTTCCTCTCCGTCTATATATGACACAGTTTCTTTCCACCAGTCCCAGAAATTTTCATCAATAGGGAAACACTCCTCGCCAAGATTGGGTATTATTTCAAAATCATCTTCAACAGCGTGGAATATCATTATTTTCCCATTATCAAGCAAAAATATGTATGTGTGAGTCAAAGCAATTCCTCCTATAAATCTGCTGAGAGAGAAACAAGACGCTCCTCAAGCTGTTCCTCAGACATTTCAGGATTTGCCTCTTTCAGACCTTCTATTATGCAGTCGGAAACTTCAGAATAACCTATTCTGTCGTCAACAGGCTTGCCGTCAAGGTATTTTTCTATATTCTCCGCAGAAATATCCCTTTCCTCAAATGCATCGAGACAGCCCTTTACCTCTTCGCCTGTCATATTGTGCTCAGCAGTTGTTTTCCAGAAGCTGTCAGGTATATCTACATTGTATTTCTCTTTTATACCTTCTATATATATACCCATTCCTGCAGCAGAATATTTAGCTTTTTCCTCATCAGAAAGATTTTCAAGCTTTTCTTTGTCTACTTCTATATCATTGCGCAGATATTCTATATATTCGTTTATGCTGTCGAAGTCCTCGGGCTTTTTGTCTGCCTGTTCGGCTTTCATACCAATTTCCTCCGGAGTTTCTTCTTTATCTTTTATTCCGAGAGCCTCTGCTACGGCATTTACAACAACACATACGACTTTGATTGCAAGCAAGACCTCAGGCAATCCGACTACAGGGCCTATGATCGTAGATACTACGGAAGCTATGCCTGAGCTTATAGATGAGCAAAAGCTGCTTATAGCGCTTCCTATACTGCTGACTAATTCAAAAAATCCCATTATAATTCCTCCTTACTGATCCTTTTAATAAAATTGTTGATCTCTTTAATATCGTTCTTAAATTCTTCCTGTGTTTCTTTTGTCTTTTCCTTTTTATTGATATTTTCTATAAAGCTATCGATTTCTTTAACCTCTTTCCTTATTTTCTCCCGTTTTTTTGTTATGCTTTCTATAGCCGCATTTATCGCTTTTTCTTTTTCATTAAAGTAGCGCAATACTTCCGGATCCATATAGCCCGGCGGGTGCATAGAGTTTTTCACTCTTTCTATAGCCTCGTTTATTTCAGCATCTATATTTTTATTTGTTTTATTACCTTCCAAATCTATAGTTAGCCTTTTAAGAAAATCACGAGAATACTCATCAAAAAAACCCATAAATCATAACCTACCCCTTTTTTTATTTTTCCATGAACTTTTTGTTATAAATGCGCAATTCTTCAGCACTTACATCATTTTCCATGTATTTATCCGTTAATTCAAGCAAATATCCTTTATTTTTATTAAAATCCTCTGTATTTTTTTTGTTTATATGAATATAATGCTCTGCCAGAATATATTCCGCTGCAGCATCTCTGCCGAGACTTTCCTTAATTCCGTTTAAAGTATCCCTTACTGTGTCAGACGTCTTATTCGTCATTTTTTCTATAAGAGATCTTGAAGTATTGCCACTGTATTTTTTGTATATCTTATACATCTCCTCGGCAGCTTTTATGCTGAAGTCATTATATCTGAAGAATATGTATGCCATATCTACGAATTTCTTATTTCCCAGAAGCGTGCCTGAGAGAGAAAACAGCTTTTCCATATCCTCGGCAGATGGTCTTTCCTTAAGAAACAGAGAACCGAATATTATGCCCTTTTTGTATTCGTCCGCATAGTATTCCATGACGGCATCTCTCAGCCTTTTTCCCGTTATCTGCTTTTGTGAAGTGGTGTCGCTTGCTTTGTCTATCTGCACCTGGACTGCTTTATTAAGACCTTGTGTAAAGAGTATTGCCCTTCCCGTATCCAGATTGGAAAGGAACTCCTTCTGTTCCTTGTTGAGCACAATATTGTTGCCTATTGCTTCCTTATCGTCCTCGGCAAATATTTTATGTACTATTTTGGTATTGGTATTTTTAAGTATTTCAGGAGTCAGCTTATTGGGTATCTGGTCTACTATGACAAGGGCTTCACCGTATTTTCTTATTTCCGCCAGCATATCGGTAAATGTTTCAACACCATGCTTTTTGTTGGGACTATCTCCGGGTGAAAACTTGCTCAGCAGTCTGTGAGCCTCTTCCACAAGTGTGATATGGCTGTGAGCGCCCTTCTTGATAAATCTTGCCTTTATGGCCTCAATAAGATTTGTAAGTATAAAGCCCATTACAAGAGATTTTTCCGTAGCGCTTCTTATTTCCTCAAGCTCAAGTACGACCCTTCTGTCCAGAAGAGCCTCAAAGTCAATAGAACGTCTTGTGTTGAGCATTTGACCCTTAGCGCCCATAAGCAGGCTCTGAAGCCTTGCTTTTATAGAGCCTATATAGTCGTTTTTAAGCCGTGCGTCAAAGCCCTGCTTTTCCACTACTATGTCTATCTTTCCCATAAGGTCTTCAAGAGTGGGAAATGCATAAACGCCGTCGTCAAAGGCTTTATCGCCGTATATTTCATTTTGGTTTGTAGCTATGTTCCAGCCATAGTCCTCATAGCATTCATATATGGCAGTTTCTATAAGCTGAGGTATAGCCGCTTCCATATCAAAGGAGGCTTCTATGCTGGCTCTTATCATATCGACCCTTGAGGTAATGCTTTCGTGCCTGAAAAACTCAAAGGGATTGAGCCTGAAAGGAGCGACTCTGTCATTTCCCGGTGTAAATACAAGAATATCCTTATAGGTATCTGCAAGTATTCTGTACTCCGTTTTTGCAGGCTCTATAATAAGGAATGGCAGACCGCTGTCTATAAGTATTTTGTGACAGGTGGTCGTTTTGCCGCTTCCCGTTACTCCCGTTATGAATGTATGCTTGTCCAGGTTTTCCTTATCTATAGCAACTTCTATTTCATCTATTATGTTTCCGCTTTGCACAAGCTTTCCAAGCTTTATCTTATTTTCCGTCTTAATATTGTGATTGAGATTAAGACCGAATTCCACTTCCTCCTTAAGGCTCAGACCTACGACCTCTTTTTTGGGCAAGCCTGCTATCATAGCCAGTTCGTTTGTTGTTATCCAGTTGCCTATAAGGAAATTTTCACCATTTGCAACATATTGAGAAAGAGCGGAACGGCAGTTGAGCTTGCTGTCTGAAAGCTCACCCTCTCTTTCGAAAGAACCGCAGGGCAGCTGAAAGTTCCTGAAATAACCGCTGATGTTTTTACGTCGATTAAGAGAAAAATCCATGAGCGGTATCTTATTTCCCGTTTCACCGCTGTAAAGGGAAATAGCTGTATTTTCAAGCTTTTTAAGAACAGCCTTATTCTGGGCAAAAAGGAAAGAAGCTGTTATAAATATTCCCTTTCCCGTGCCGTAATCCAAACGTGGTATTATAATTTCGTCAAGATATTTGAGCCAATCCTGAGAGGCCTTGTCCACAAATTCTATAGATTCTGTATTTGAAGAGCCTGAACTTTTGCCTGTCTGAGTGCTTTCGCCGGTATTTTCACCTGTGCTGCAGCTTTTTCCTTCTGTTTTGCTTCCGCCTTCGGTCTTACTTTCCGAATCGGTAGTACTCTCGTTTGCACCCGAGCTTTTATTTGTAGAGTGGCTTGACGAGCCGTCTGTAGTGCCGTCCGAATAATTTTTGCCTTTATTCTTGCTCTTGGTATGGGAGGTGCTTTCCTGTGAAGAAATGGAATAATTTTCGCTTTCGCTTTTGTTTTTGCCTATAGAGTGGGTTTTTGATTCGTTTTCCGATTTTTGCGTACCTGTCTGCACATTCTTTTTTGAAAACGGCACAATGCGCCTGTAAACCTCATAAAGATTTTCCTCTATTGACTTTATTTCACCATAATTAATAGGGGATGCAATTATCATAAGACCGAAGGTATCTCCCAGCATTACGTCTACAAGACGGTCAACGCCCTGAAATTTTTCATCATCCTTTACATAGCCGGGAACACCTTCCAGCATACCGCAGTTGTTCATGGAGTTTATAGTCTGCAGTATCTTCCTTTTGCCTTCTGCAGGAACGGCTTCTATTTTGCTTCCTCTGAAATTTCCCTTTATACTCGGCTCAAGAATATACTTGCCTATATCATTTATGGAAAGCCCTAAGTTCTTGTGTGTAGAGCTGTCCTTGGAAACACCGTAATAGAAATGAACTCCTTTGTTATCCCCTAAAATAAGGTATATAAAATTTATGCCGTCTATTTTCATAGAGCTTAATACATTTTCAAGAGCCTCCTTGCGGGGCGCTTTGTCGTCAAAGGAAATTTCATCTATACGGTAGAGAGCAAAATCCATAAGCGCTGTTTCTGAAAGAGCTTTATAGCTTATGTTTTTATTTTCGGCAAGATAATAATTGCTTTTATCCTTCAGAAAGTCTATTGTAAATTCGCTGTTCTGTTTGTTCATATTTTTACTCCTCGCTTAATTCTACCCTGACTGTTTTGCCTGTGTAACTGTTATCCTGAGCCTCCTTATCCGTAAGTACGGCATATTCAATAGCATCAGGAGCCACTGCCCGTATGTATACATTGGCAAAATCATCGGTTTTGTCAAGCCTGCGCCTTATTTTCTTGACGGAGTTTAAAGGCATTTTGTTTGTAGTGGCTTCGGGTATACTTGTGTAGTATATTTCAAAATCAGCTACCGATGCATCTATAAAATTATGCCATTTGCCGTATTCTGTCTCCCTGTCAACTACAACCTGGAAAAGCCCCTTTTTGCCTGTTCCCAGATAATATTTGAATTTGACTTCCTCTGTGACCTGTCTTTCATTTTTCACAAGTATCGCAGAGCCGGGTCTTCCCTCTATAAGTCCGTAGGCAACACCTGTTTTTCCCGTAGGTCTTATTATATCGGCTTCGGCACCTGCCGTTTCGGAAGAGTTGCCCGAATTTTTATTTATTATTTCATTGGCTTCCTTTGTGCCAAGAGGAGGATACAGACGGTAATATTCTTCGCTTTCGCCGTTATTCTTCTTTTGGATATTTTCGGTTTCCTCTTTTATATACTTATCAAAAAGAGCCTTTACTATAGGAGATTTGCTGGAATTGCCTGCAAGGAATATATTTATGCCAGACGTTGCCATGAGCTTGTTTTTATTAAAGCAAAGCTTTATTGATTCAAAGAAATTCTTAACGCCTTTTTCAATTCTCTCCTCAAGCATTTTCATAAGCTCGTCCTTATTTACGTCCAGCTTGAAATTAGGCGCTATCTCTCCGTCCTTTTTAAACAGCAGTACGGAAACCTCTCCGCTTTCTATTTCCTTTATATCTTCGGGGCTGTTGTTTTCCCATAGTCCTCTCAGCTTTTCCATAAGATGCTTTATGTTAAGTCTTGCTTCCTGGGAATGGTTGTTGATAAGAGCCTCACTGCCGGGAAAATCCTTGCACTCATAGGGTCTGAAAAAAGTAATGTTTTCCTTCAGAAGCTTATCCCTGTTGGCTTTAAATACATTGAAAGCAAGCATTTCAAGGAGGTTTTCACCGCCCAGATGACGGTCCCCGCCGTCGTTGAAATGCTCTATAACATAGTCATAGCGTCTTTCGTTTTCTTTGGGATTTCTCCAAAGGCCAAAGTCAAAGTCTGTCGTACCTCCGCCAAAGTCGAATATACCATAGAAGCATGCCTTGCTTGCCTCAGGCTCTATTTTATATTCCTTCAGAGCGCTTATTGCATAGGCGGCAGGCTCGCTTACTCCCAGCTCTACTCTGAAATTATCCATAGCTTCCTCAGAGTTGAGCACAGGCTCGGGAAGAGATTTCATAATACCGCGTCTGAAGCTTTCTATTATCTTATCTCTTACTTCCTTTTCGTAGTTTACGGGAAATGAAAGTATGTAGTTAAGATATATTCCTCTGTGCATATTGTTGATATACAGTCCCAGATAGTAGGCATATATCTCTATGGGATCGAAGTCACCCTCCTTGAGCGTCAGATAGGTAGGGAGTATCTTATCTGTCTTGTCAAGATCCCTTATTCTGGCAGTACGTGTTTTGTCACCGCTCCACTGTTTAAGGTCGCTGAAAAATGTATAGAATTTATCAGGGTCCTTCTCGTCCTTCAGCTGTCTTGCGGCGGTGTAGGAAACGGTTATATCCTCCCACCTTGTATCGGGTCTGCCCTTTTTTGCGTTATAGCTTTGTATAAAGCTGTTTATATGGCGGAATTCCACAACGGTAGGATTTTCATAATCGTCCTTTGTTATCTCCCTTTCGTATTCTCCGCTGCCTATACGCATAAGCATTGTATTATCATCGCTGTCCTGAAAAGCAACTACGGTGCTTTTTGTGCCGAAGTCAATACCTACAATGCCGTTTTCTCTTATATCGGAAAGGGGATTTCTTGCCATGATCTCATGACTAAGAGTAAAGCCGTCGGCAGATGATATGTCTTTTGACGGTTCAGCTGTTTTTGTGGTTGCTTTAGTCTTTGTATTACGGGACGTTTTCGCTGCCTGCACCGGCTTGTCGGCCTTTTCCTCCTGCCAGAGATCCCAATGTCCCCTGTTCACGTCCTCAAGCAGCTTGGGATCATATTTGCTTATCTGAGCCCTTTTGTAATCACAGCTTAAAAGCTCGTCATATACGCCTTTTTTAACTGCTTCATTATCCATATCTATTGTAAGGCTAAGTATTTTGCTTTCATTAAAGTCCAGTCCCAATACCTTATCTATTTTATTTTCCCTTATATCCTTCTTGAATTTGTCTGTAAACAAAAGAGAATCGTTGGAAAAGATAATGTATTCCTTTTTATAAAGTGAAATAAGCTCTTTCATTATTTCACTTGCTTCTTCGTCAATATCCTCAGGTATAAACCCTTCTGCCAGAAATGTCTCGAAAAAGTGTCTGTCGGGCATATTATAAACGTGTACATAAAATTCACCATAACCAAAATATACAAACCTTCCGGAAGATATATCCATAAAACCTTCGGAAGAATCAACAAAAGTGTCACCACTTAAATCAAAAAGACATTTGTCTTTATGCGTATAAAAAAGATATTGTACTTCATTTTTTTCTAACAGCCGGGTCTTATAGCGATCAAGGCTGTTTGTGTTTTCTCTGCGAATCCAATATTCATCACCATACTCATAATCACAATCATCTTCTTTAGCTATTAAAAAATTGTAGCACTTTACATAATAAAATTTTTCACCCTTTATTCTGATCCAGCCTATATCGTCCTTTACAAGCGAATTAAAAACGTCGCTTAGCTTCCCGCTTTTTGTTTTGCTCAGGGAATTCATATATTCCGTTGCCTTTTTTAAATTGGCTTCTCTTGTAATATCCGCAATGGCTTTATTAAAAGCTTCGGACTTTAAATTAAAATAAGTTACTCCTTTTACCTTTTCCATATCGTTCTCCTCTTATATGATTATCATAGATTTTTTTATTATATCTCCGTTTTTTATATTTCTGTATCCCCTTAGGAACACATGGCTTATGCTTCCGTTTACACCGCCGGATATCCTGTTGTGCAGCTTGCTGTCAAAGAGATCTCCGGGTCTTGTGTCCAATCTTTCGTACATATTGTGGAAATCATTGTAAAGCTCAAAGAAAAAGTCGAATATTTCCCCGAGTATATCAAGCTCCTCTTCGCTGTATCTTCTGTAGCTTATGGTGTCCCATAATCCTTCTATGCTGTCTCGCTGAGAACCTGATGCTATAAAGAGCGCAGGACTTTTGCAGCTCAGCACTCTTGAAAGTGTGTTATGTATGTCGTCGCTCAGGTTACAGTACATTTCATAGTATTTTTCTATGTCTGTATATTTCTCCGCTATATCGGAAGCCTTTTTTCTCGCCTTTGTAAGATCATATTTCAACTGCGTATTTTCTTCTTCAAGCCCGTTGCTTTTAGTCAACAGGGCAGAAAGCGTCTTCTCAATATCGGCATTTTTGCTCTTAACAGAATATAAATTTTCCGTAATGTCGTTTTTTTCCTTTTCGAGCACAAAGCACCTGTTTTCAAGCTCTTTATATTTTTTCCTAAGCTCTTCATTTGCAGAAACAGACGGTCTGACACTTTGGGCCGTAGTCCTTTGCGGCAAATAGGATATAGTAATTTCTCTTATCTTGTCCGCTACTCTTTTATCGTCAAGGGCGGCAAGGACTTTTGCGATAAAATCTCCCATTTATATCCCCCTTTTTCCTGATTATATTTTTATATTTGATTTGTCTGTTTTATGATATAACAGAACCTATTTCATTTCTATTTTACCACAATATTTTACCGTTATCAACAAAAATGCAAACCGCTCCCTATCTTTTTTACAGTATGGTCAAGGATATTCGTACTACGCTTTGCTACGTACTCATAACCGACGGCTTTTACCAAAGCCTTTGTATTCAGCAGGAGCTTGTATCCACTGCTGAATACAAAAGTAAGTTCTCGCCGCTTATAGAAGCGGGAGATTTACCCGTCGGTTAAAATAGTGGTGTAAAATATGGCAGACAGAATAAAAATGACACCGATATGGGTACATATGGTCTCGGGTATTTCGGCAGTAACAAATTGCCAAAGCTCGGCACAGTCGTAATGCAGTATACCGGGCATACAGAATATGGCATAAACGATCCGCCTACCTATGCCTGCATAGGAACAAACGACTCAATAGCCGATTGGCGCACTATACAGAGCCGCCTTGAAGCTATGTCGGCTCTCGGCATACCTACGAAATTTCACGTTTACGAGGGACTGCGCCATGGCTTCGGACTTGGCACGGGAACCGCTGCGGAAGGCTTGATAGACGACGCCGTGGCATTCTGGGAAAAACAGATGAAGGATTAACGCTTTATTAACAGAAAAGTCAAGACCACCGCTTAGCCGGTGGCTTGCACTGCCCCTATAAGGCAATGTCATCAACTTAAGGACATTACACATCAATGTTTTTGATTTTGCGAAAATTTCACGAAGGGGTGTTTAGGTTTTCTGTTGTTATCGCATATACGATTT
>CANQBJ010000005.1 GCA_947589665.1 uncultured Clostridia bacterium | reverse complement strand
TTATTGCTGCATTAGGTTTAAGAAAGTAATTTTTAAATTAAGGCGTGGTGTTGACTCACCACGCCTTGAATTTTACAACTCAGGGTGACAGGGTAATATTTTTAGTTTAAAAATTTGTTTATGCCCATAAATGAATTTTTAAGCTAAAAATTGCCGGAGTCACTCTGAAGAAAGTTTTTTCAAGGAGGATAATTTTATGAGCAAAACTTATAAGATGGAACTGGCAGGCAGAGAATTAAGCCTTGAGATAGGCAAGGTCGCAGAGCTTGCCAACGGCGAATGTATCGTAAGATACGGTGACACTATGGTACTTGTAACTGCTACGGCATCCGAAAAGCCAAGGGCAGGCATTGACTTTTTCCCTCTTTCTATAGACTATGAGGAGAAAATGTATTCAGTCGGCAAGATACCCGGCGGATTTACAAAGAGAGAGGGCAGACCTTCCGAGAAGGCAATACTTACTGCCAGAGTTATTGACAGACCTATAAGACCTCTTTTCCCAAAGGATTACAGAAACGACGTTTCTATCAACGCTCTTGTAATGTGTGTGGATCAGGACTGTTCACCTGAGATATGCGCTATGATTGGCTCATCTGTTGCCCTTTCAATTTCCGATATACCTTTCTACGGTCCCACAGCGTCCGTATCAGTAGGTATGATAGACGGAGAATATATCATCAACCCTACAGCTGAGCAGAAAAAGCTGAGCAGAATGAATCTTACTGTTTCCTCAACCAAGGAAAAGGTAATGATGATAGAGGCAGGAGCCGACGAGGTCACTGATGAAGAAATGTTCAACGCTATTATGTTCGGTCATAAGCAGAATGTTGAGATATGTAAGTTCATTGACGGCATAGTAGCCGAATTAGGCAAGGAAAAGCACTCCTATGAAGAGCATGTTGTAGACCATGACTTCTATGAGGCTATAAAGGAGCTTATTCCTGCCGAGAGAATGGAAGAGGCTGTTTTCACTGATATGAAACAGATCAGAGATGAAAAGATAGCCGAAATAGAGGCAGAGGTCGGAGAAAAGCTTTTCGACAGGTTCGGAGAGGAAGACGAGGAGGCATTTGCTGAGGCAGTAGGCGAGGCTATATACAAGTACGAGAAGGAAACCGTAAGACGTATGATATTAAGAGAACATAAGCGTCCCGACGGCAGAGCTTTAAATGAGATAAGACCTCTTTCAGCAGAAGTCGATTTCCTTCCCAGAACTCACGGCTCAGCTATATTCAAGAGAGGACAGACACAGGTAATGACAGTTACCACTCTTGGCTCTATGGCTGATGTACAGAAGCTTGACGGTCTTGACACAAGCGAAGTGCAGAAGAGATATATACATCACTACAACTTCCCCGGATTTTCCGTTGGCGAGGCTAAGCCCTCCAGAAGTCCCGGACGTAGAGAGATAGGACACGGCGCATTGGCAGAGAGAGCTCTCCTTCCCGTAATACCAAGCGAAGAGGAATTTCCCTATGCTATAAGACTTGTATCTGAGGTACTGAGCTCAAACGGTTCTACTTCACAGGCAAGTGTATGCGGTTCAACCCTTTCACTTATGGCGGCAGGCGTACCTATAAAGAGACCTGTTGCAGGTATTTCATGCGGTCTTGTTACAGGCGAGACTGACGATGACTTTATACTCCTTACGGATATACAGGGTATTGAGGACTTCTTCGGTGATATGGACTTCAAGGTTGCAGGTACTCATAAGGGTATCACGGCAATTCAGATGGATATGAAGATACAGGGTCTTACACCTGAGATCATAAAGGGTGCTATTGAGAATACCCATACGGCAAGAAATTATATTCTTGACGAGGTAATGCTCAAGGCTATTCCTGAGCCAAGACCTGAGCTTTCAAAGTATGCGCCTAAGATTGAGTTCATACAGATAAGCCCTGACAAAATGGCAGAGGTTATAGGCTCAAAGGGCAAGACTATAAACAAGATAATAGAGTTATCAGGTGTTGACAAGATAGATACCGAGGACGAGGGCAAGATATATGTATCAAGTCCCGATGCCGATGCCATTGCAAAGGCTGTTGAAATGATAAAGATGATAGACAAGGGTCCCGAGGTAGGCAGAGTTTACGAGGGTACAGTCACAAGAATAATGAACTTTGGCGCTTTTGTAGAGATAGGCTTTGAAACAGAGGGTCTTGTACACATTTCAAAGCTTGCTCATGAAAGAGTAAACAGGGTAGAGGACGTTGTCAAGGAAGGCGACGTAATAGAGGTAAAGGTAACAGACATAGACGATCAGGGAAGAATAAATCTTTCCAGAAAGGCTTGTCTGCCCAGACCTGAGAGAAAAACGGAAGAATAAAAAATGGGAGTGTCGTTAAGGCACTCCTGTTTTAGTATCGGGAGGTGTTGATATGGCAAAAATTTTGCTTATGGAGGACGATATATCTCTTGCAGAGGGATTAAAATACTATCTGGATAAAAATGGTTTTGATACAGATACCGCAGATACCGTCGCTCTTGGCAGGAAAGCTGCTGAGGATAACAGCTACGATATGCTTATATTGGATGTTTCTCTGCCTGACGGAACGGGATTTGAACTATGCGAATATATAAGGGAAAAGGGCAGTAGTGTACCCGTTATATTTCTTACTGCGTCAGACGAAGAAATAAATGTAATAAGAGGACTTGATATAGGCGGAGACGATTATATAACAAAGCCTTTCAAGTTAGGTGAGCTTCTTTCCAGAATAAAGGCTCTGCTGCGCCGCGCAGGCATAAACAACAGTGAAATAATATCAGGCGCCATAAGAATAGATACCGCAAACGGCAGAGTATACAAAAACGGAAAGAAGTTAGAGCTTACAGCGGCGGAGTACAGGCTGCTCAGTCTGTTAATGAGGAATAAAGGCAATGTTGTTGTGAGAAATACTATACTTGACACATTGTGGGACAGCTGCGGCAGCTTTGTAGACGATAATACGCTTTCCGTATATATCCGCAGGCTCCGGGAAAAAATTGAAGATGACCCCTCAAGACCAACATATCTTCTGACAGTGAGGGGATTTGGCTATAAATGGAATGAGGTGTAAAAATGAGCGCTTTTTACGACAGGTCGGTAAAAAAGCTTATAATGGGTATCGCCTTTATAATGCTGCTTATGATATTATGGGATACGGCAATATGCATACACACTCAGAATGAGCTTAAATACAGTATGATACGTCAGCAGTGCAATATCAGTTCTTCACTTATGGAAAACGGTGTCGATGAAAATATAATTGCAAGGGCTTTTGTAAATAACGAGAGCAGCTATAAGGGGATTGCACTTGTTGATAAGCTGGGCTTTGACGAAAATTTCAGCTTTGTAATGCCTTTGCCCGTAGTAATAAAAACAGCGGTTATTTCATTGCTGCTGTTTACTGTTGTAATATTTTTTGTTATGAGGAGAAATAAGCTGTATGAAAATGCTATCAATGATATCAGAAACTGTAAAAATATATCGGTGTCTTACAGCGACAAGGGAAGTATTTACCGCCTTTTTGACAGTATAAACAATATGACGGAGGCTCTTAAGGCAAAGCGGGAAACGGAACAAAAAACAAAGGAATTTCTGAAACAGACTGTTTCCGATATTTCCCATCAGTTGAAAACTCCTCTTTCGGCTTTGTCAATGTATAATGAGCTTATACTTGACGAGCCCGAAGACCCCGAAAATGTAAGGGAGTTTACAAAAAAATCGGAAGCTGCCATAGAAAGAATAGAAACTCTTATTTTAACACTTTTAAAGCTCACACGTCTTGATGCCGATGCAGTAGAATTTGATAAAAAAGTATATTCTGCAAGGGAGGTCATATGCAAGTCCATACAAAATCTGAGGTACAGAGCGGAAAAAGAAAACAAGGAAATAAATATATACTGTAATGACGAGAATATAAACTGTGATATTGAATGGACAAGCGAGGCAATAGGCAATATTGTGAAAAATGCTTTGGATCATACCTCAGACGGCGGTGTAATAAATATAAGCTGTGAAAAAACTCCTCTTGAATGCCGTATAAGTATTTCGGATAACGGAAAGGGAATAGATAATGAAGATTTTCACCATATATTCAAAAGATTTTACAGGAGCAGGAGGGGCAGTGATACACAGGGTATCGGTCTGGGACTGCCTTTTGCAAAATCCGTTACGGAAGGACAGGGCGGGATCATATATGTTGAAAGTGAAAAGGACAAGGGAACTGTTTTCACACTGTCTTTTCCCGACCTTACTGAAATGTAAGCTTAAATTCACTTTGCCGTAAGCTTTATATTATATAATCGGCATAAAGGAGGTCATAATATGAAAATTTTGGATGTTATGAATTTATGCAAAACCTACGGCAATGGCGAAAGCA
Organism: uncultured Clostridia bacterium; assembly: GCA_947589665.1. Classification (GTDB taxonomy): domain Bacteria; phylum Bacillota; class Clostridia; order Lachnospirales; family CAG-274; genus CANPXH01. Next base: position 57,496 of record CANQBJ010000005.1, on the reverse strand, counting down.
GTGTAAACGCATTGAAGAATGTATCCTTTACTATGGACAAGGGAGAATTTGCCGCAGTCGTGGGAGAATCGGGCAGCGGCAAGAGTACTCTTCTGAATATAATAGGAGGGCTTGACCGGCCTACATCGGGCAAGGTATGTTTAAAGGGACAGGATATTTTTGAAATGAGTGAAAGGGATAGGACTGTATTCAGAAGACGCAATATAGGATTTGTATTTCAGTCCTTTCACCTTATTCCCGAGCTTAATGTTGAGCAGAATATCATATTCCCGATATTATTGGATCATAAAAAGCCCGATAAAGAAGAGATAAATGAAATACTTGATACACTGGGCTTATATGAAAGGCGAAAGCATCTTCCGTCCCAACTCAGTGGAGGACAGCAGCAGAGAACGGCAATAGGGCGCGCTCTTGTTACAAGACCTATGCTGATACTTGCTGATGAGCCTACGGGAAATCTTGACAGTAAAGCAAGCCGCGATGTAATTGAACTTCTTATAAGGGCATCAAGGAAGTACACGCAGACAGTACTTATGATAACCCACAATATAAATCTTACCTCGTCGGCAGACAGGATATTAAGGGTATCAGACGGCATATTGACAGATATGGGAGGTAAGCACGATGAAAAGCTATCTTAGTCTTGTTCCCATATCGGCGCATGTACACAAAAGGCGCAATATCATGACGCTTATATGTATAGTGCTTGCGGTATTTCTTGTTACGGCAGTATTTTCTATGGCGGATATGGCAATACGAATGGAAAGGATAAGAGCCATAGATCAGCATGGCAGCTGGCACATTATGCTTAAAAATGTATCTGATAAGGATGCACAGCTTATAGCTTTGAGACCCGATACGGATGTAGTATCGATATATGATTCATTAAATTCTAATATAAAAAAGGACTGGTATATAGGAAAGAAAAAGGCAGCCCTATGTACTATGGACAGGGAATGGACCGAGGATATATTTCACTGCCTTACTGCAGGCAGCTTTCCCGTGGAAAGCAATGAAGCCCTTCTTACGGAAAATGCCAAGGATATACTTGATGTCGATATAGGCGGCAGCTTTAAAATGGATACTCCCCAAGGAAGCTTTACATATACAGTTACGGGATTTATCAAGGAAAGCTCGGCGCTTAGATATGACGCTGTCGTTGTTTGTGTTACCCGTTCCGAATTTGAAAGACTGTGCGGCATACTTGGCAGTGAGGACAGCGACCCTGTATATTATGTACGCTTTAAAGAGGGTATTAATATAAGAAGGGCAATAGAGAATATAAAGAGGGAATACGGCTATACAGATGAAAATATATCTGAAAATACAGCCCTTATGGGCTTGACGGGCTTTAGTACAAGCTCCTATATGATAGGTCTTTATGGCATTGCATTTATGCTGTTCTTACTTGTTCTGACAGCGGGAATATTTATGATAGCGGGAAGCATGAACAGCGATGTTGCCCGAAGAATAGAATTTTTCGGTATGCTCAGATGCATAGGCGCTGAGAAAAAACAGATAATGCGTATTGTACGGCTGGAGGCTCTCAACAGATGTAAAACGGCAGTACCCTTTGGAGTTTTACTTGGTACGCTTGTATCATGGCTTTTATGTGCCGTAATGAAATTTGGCATAGGCGGTGAGCTTGAAGATATACCTATATTTCAGATAAGCTATGTAGGTATTATATTTGGCATGATTGTAGGGATCGTTACGGTGCTTCTGGCATCTGTGTTTCCTGCAAAAAGAGCTGCGGGTGTTTCTCCCATAACAGCTGTTACCGGCAATACAAGAGCTCACAGTATAGGCAAAAGCCTTTTAGGCATTGAAACTGCACTTGGTATCAACAATGCGTTATCCTCAAAAAAGAATATATTCCTTATGACAGGTTCATTTGCCTTGAGTATTATACTGTTTCTGAGCTTTTCTGTGCTTGTGGACTGGACACACAGGGCTCTTAATCCGCTTTTGCCCTCTGCTCCCGATGTTTCGGTTATGAGCAGTGACCGAAAAAATACCGTAGACAGGGAGCTGATATATGAAATAGGCGGAAAACCGGGAGTAAAACTAGTATACGGACGTATGTTCAGAGGAAATATGGCTATTGTACCCTATAAGGATATAAAAGAGGTCGATATTATATCCTATGATAGCTGCCAGTTCAACTGGGCTGAAGGGTATATGCTGGAGGGAGATATATCAAAGGCTTTGCAGGGCAATTATATGCTGAGTGTTTATGACAGGACAAATCCCTTGAAAACAGGAGACAAATTTCAGATCGGAAATACACAGATAGAGGTCGCGGGAATACTTTCCGCAGACATTCCCTTTGAAGTTACGGAGGGTATACCTCTTATGATATGCTCCGAACAGCTTTTTACAAATCTGACGGGAGAAAAAGACTATGCCGTGATAGATGTGCAGATTGATAAGAACATATCTCATGAGGACCTGCTTGCGATACGCAGCGCAGCAGGGAGTGATCGTCTCTTTTCCGACAGACGGGAGACCAATAAGGAAATAACAGATACCTATATTACATTCAGCATTCTGGTATACAGCTTTGTAGGAATTATTGCCATGATAGCGCTGTTTAACATAATGAACAGCATTTCCATGAGTGTAAATGCGGCAAAGAAAAAATACGGCATAATGCGTGCTGTGGGAATGAGCAGAGTCCAAATTATAAAAATGATAGCTGCAGAGGCTGTAACATATGCTTTTTTCGGCTGTATTACAGGCTGTGTATTAGGATCGATGCTCAATAAATATATGTTTGACAAAATCATAGGAGCATATTTTGGAGATGCGTGGAAAATGCCTGTACAGCATATTGCCGTATCGATAGCTTTTATTTTGCTTTGTTTTTTACTGGCGGTATATTTTCCGTCAAGGCATATATGTGAAGCGTCGGTTGTGGATGTTATATATGAGGAATGATTTTTTTTGAAAAAATTTAAAAATTTATATTAATAAGGTATATTATACAGAAACTTTATTTCGCACACAATTATAAAAACAGAAATAAGGGTAAAAATATAATTACTATATTATTATAGTAAATTTAAAAAGGGGGAGAAAAAATGAAAGCACTTGACTATACCGCACTTACCCTTGTAATAATAGGTGCGGTAAACTGGGGACTTATAGGTTTTTTACAGTTTGACTTGGTAGCAACTATTTTCGGCTCTCAGGCATCCTTGATAAGCAGGATAGTATATGCACTTGTAGGACTTGCAGGCTTATATACTATATTGCTTTACGGCAAAATAGGAAGCAACGATACTATAGCAATGGGCAAGCAGAGCTAAGCTGCGCAGATATTATATTGAAAAAAGAGAATTGCTGTTCAATAACGGCAGTTCTCTTTTTTGGTTATTTTTACCATATGCAAAATTTATAATAAAAACCTTTACGAAATGTCATATTATTGTGTAAAATGCAGTACCATTTAAATAAAATTAGTAAATTTACATAAAAATATTCAAAAAAACCTTTGCAATAGTGGAAATTATATGCTATAATAACATTACAACATTTAATAATATAGTTTGCCTGTGTTAAAAACGCTCGCTCTTTTGTACTTATTCACATATAATAAGGATCGTTTGTTGACTTTTTGGACATCTTTTTTACGAAATTTTACTGACTATTCTTACAAAGTGAACAAAAAAGAGAGAAATTTGATATGGGTCAATTTGCACTTTAGGGAGTGTGCAATCTGCTATATATATTATACATAAATAAAAAGGAGGATTTTCATGAAAAAGAACGTTTTAAAACGCTTTACAGCAATGGGCTTGGCTGTGATCATGGTTACGGGTCTTGCAGGATGCGGCAAAGAAGCGGAATTCGATCTTGACGGCGGCGATCCCAATGACCTGCCCGATACTATTTCAGTAATGGCAGATACCATTATTGAAGAGCAGAACGGTCTTCAGGATATCTGCGACGAGTATGAAAAGCAGACAGGTATCAAGATGACTGTTGAAAAGCCTGACCATGCTAAGTATTATGAGAAGGTTACACTTTCATTTGCAAGTGAAGAGCCTGCGGACATTATTGAAATGGGTTCTACCTACTATCCACAGCTTGCTGATTCCGGTGCGCTTTGGGATATGACAGAAGCTTGGAATAATTCAGATTCTAACTGCAAGAAGATAATCGATCCCGATTATGTAGACGCTCTTAAGATCAACGGTGTACTTTATGGCTTCCCTATGGCCGCAGGTAACGGTACTATTACTTATGTAAGAGAAGACTGGATGAAGGAAGCAGGCTTAAGCGATCCTAAGAATTATGACGAATTCATCAATATGCTGAGAGCCTTCAAGGCAAGAGGCAACGGTGCTATACCTCTTACAGCATCAGGTTTCCTTAACAACGGCGAAACACCTTACGATATCTATTTAAGAGAATTCTATCAGGACGGTATCCCCGATTTCTATAAGGACGAAGAGACAGGCAAGTATGTTGACGGTTTTACTCAGCCTGAGATGGCAGCAGCTATGCAGAGACTGAGAGACGCTTATCAGGAAGGTCTTATCGACTCCGAAATCGTTACAAATAAGACTTCTACCTGTAGAGATAAGCTTGGTTCAGGCTTAGTTGGTGCATTCAACTACTGGGCAGGTATGTGGTCACTTAAGTTACAGAGAACTCTTAACGAGGGTAATCTTAAGCCTATACCTCCTATCGAAGAGGCAAACGGATATACAGAGCGTGTTCCTACCGCTATGGCTATGTCTATATATGCTCCTAACAAGGCAGCTATATTTGAACACTTCATCATGTATTCACATGACGGCGGCGAAGGTCAGATGCTCTTTACTCACGGTGTAAAGGATAAGCACTATACTATGAATGCTGACGGCTCTGCTACAGCTCTTCCATACTACAGCGATCCTTCAACTCCTGTTGAGAAGGCTTTCTATGCTCCTGAGCTTACTATAACCGAGTGGAACGATCCTATTCCTCTTGATCCTATGGTAGAGAACTCTCTTGACGAGTTCAGAAAGAACAGAAAGTTTGCATCAGTTCCTATCGTAAGAGACGTTATTGCAGAGAACCTTGCAGACCTTAATGTTGTAAAGGATGTTACTATTGCTACAGCCGTTACAGATAAGAATTCTTCTGTAGAAGAGGCTATGGAATATTATGCTGAAAAGGGTAGCTACTATGCTAATGCTATTCTTGATGATTTGAACAGTGAGGATAACCTTGCTGCTGAAGAGGCAGCTCTTGCTGCTGCAAACGGTGAAACTGTTGACGATGCCGAGGCAGCTGATGACGCAGCAGAGGCTGAAGAGTAATTCACCGATAAATAAATATCAGAAAGGATGGTTATAAAATGGCAAACAATAACGACAATTTTGACCATGTTATAGTTAAGAAGCCCAGCGTCGGAGAACGTATGTTTAAGTACAGATGGTTCTATCTTATGTTCTTACCCGTTGCAGTGGTTCTTATCATATTCTATTACTGGCCAATGCTTGGTATAAGATATGCTTTCTCTACATTTAAGTTAAAGCAGATCACACTTAGAACAGGTCCTGACTACAGTACTGGACTTGGCAACTTTGCAAGACTTATGGATTCTGATCCGTTCCATGCTGCATTTAAGAACACACTGGTACTTAGTATCATAAACCTGATACTTGCAATGGTATGTTCAGTTGTAATTGCTCTTCTTATAAATGAAATTCAGAATGCATGGGGCAAGAAGATCGTACAGACTGTACTCTATCTTCCTCACTTCCTTTCATGGGTTGTTGCTGCATCTATTTTCATGTTGATATTATCAGCCGGTACAGATGCTACAGGCGCTGATACAAGCAATACAGGTTTTATCAATGCTATCCTCTTGCAGGTTGGTATTCTTAAGACTCCTATTGATTTCCTTACAAGCAGCAAGGCTTGGCCTGTTGTTTGGTACATAATGAACAGATGGAAGGAAACAGGTTGGGGTACTATTATCTACTTAGCTGCATTATCAAGCATCAGCCCCGATCTCTACGAGGCTGCTGAGATCGACGGTGCAGGCAGATTAAAGCAGACCTGGTACATCACTGTTCCATCTATTATGAATACTATCTTAGTTGTATTCATCCTTAACCTTGCAAAGGTTATGAACGTATTCGAGTCAGTATTCGTACTTTACAACTCACTTGTATACGATGTATCCGATGTTATCCAGACTTACACATACCGAGTTGGTATCGTTGGTAACGACTACGGCTATTCAACAGCTATCGGTTTATTCAAGTCTGTTATATCTCTTATCCTTGTATCTGCTTCTGATGTTATCAGCAAGAAGATTAGAGGATACGGTATTGTATAAGGAAAGGGGCGTTAGTGTATTATGAAAAAGAAATTTAATTTGATAAATCCTCAGTACGCTCCACGTTCATGGTTCGTAGTGTTCAATACATTGTTCTTCATTTTCCTTATGTTGGCAATGATCGTACCTATTGTTAAGATCTTCTGCGACTCTATGGTTAATGAAACTGTATACGGTTTGAAATTACTTCCTATGACAGTTGATAAGGAAACAGGCAAGCAGATATGGTTCAATACTATTGCTTATAAGAGAATTATTACTGACCCTGCTTTATACTGGCCATTTGTAATTTCTGTTTATACAACATTGATGACTACCTTCTTAGGTCTTTTAATATCTACCTTAGGTGCATACGTTCTTCTTCAGAAGGATATGCCCGGTGTTAAGATCTTCAGTTATATGTTACTTTTCACAATGATATTTAACGGTGGTCTTATCCCTACATTCCTTGTTATGAAGAACCTTGGTCTTCTTGACTCCCTTTGGGCTGTTATGCTTCCAATGTCAATGAATGTTTACAACCTGGTACTTATGAGAAGCTTCTTCGAGGGTATTCCATACAGCTTATTTGAGGCTGCTGAGATCGATGGCTGTACTCCAATGGGTATCTTTATCAAGATAGTTCTTCCATTGTCAAAGGCTGCTCTTGCATCTATCGGCTTATTCTTCGCCGTAGCTGCATGGTCAGAGTACTTCCACTATGTAATGTACATTAAGTCAGCTAATAAGTACAACTTCCAGTACAAGCTGAGAGATCTTTTCCAGGATAAGCAGGAGGCAAGCGAAGGTGTTGACATCAACGTAAATACTCTTAAGAGTGCTGCCGTTGTTGTATCTATCGTTCCGTTTATGTTTATCTACCCATTCTGCCAGAAGTATTTCATGACAGGTGTAACTATGGGTGCTGTTAAGGAATAATACATAGTTTTCGGTATTTATAATCAATAATTAAACGGCTTTCGCAATTTTGTTGCGAAAGCTGTTTTTTTGTGGTATATTTAGGGTATATAAAGAATTGGGAGGCGGCAATATGGACAGAAAATATAATGGCTATGATTTTGTGGAGCATAATTTGAATAATTGTAAGCCTTACAGGTTTAATGGCAGCACACAGGAGGACTTCTATAAATGGAAGGATGAAATGCAGGAGGTAATGGCGGAGCTTTTGGGACTTTACAGAATGGAAAAGTCGGAGGGAGAAACAAAACTTGTTTCAAGAGATGAAAAAGACGGCTATACTGTTGAAAAATACAGTATGAACACCCTTTTAGAACTTAAAATGCCGTATTATGTACTGACTCCAAAAAACAATAACGGAAAAGCCGTAATAGCCTTGCACGGTCACGGCTGCAACGGTAAGGAAGGGCTTGTGGATGCAGCAAATGCCGATATTGAAAAAATGGAAAAATACAATTATACCTATGTAAATGAGCTTATGAGCAGGGGCTATACCGTATATGTACCCGACCTCCTTCCCGCAGGCGAAAGAATACTTGGCATATATGAAGATGACAGGGCTGAATGTACGGACGTAAATAATGCGCTTATAAGTATGGGTATGTGCTTACAGGGAGTTTATTTAAAAGAGCTTATTATGCTTATAGACAGTATTGAGAAAAAATACAGTGAAATAGGCTGCTGCGGATTTTCAGGCGGCGCTCACTGCGGACTTTGGCTTTGCGCTATGGAGGACAGGCTGAGCTTTGCTTTGTTAAGCGGATATTTCCATAGCTTTAAGGACACGCTTATTTATTCTAACCGCTGTGGCTGTAATTTCATACCGCGTTTATGGGAGTATGCCGATATGGGTGATATACTGGCTATGGCAGCTCCTCTCGATGTGTATCTGGAAACGGGCTCAAAAGACAACCTGAACGGTATCAGAGGAGTGGAAAGTCCTCTTGAACAGCTTGAAATAGCAAATAAGGCATATGCCTTATTTGACAAAAAGCTGTCCATTGAAATTTGCGACGGTATGCATCAGTGGTACGGAAAGGTACTTGAGAATATTTAATGTAAACATATGTAAAATATGTTGCAAATAATATTATATGTATGTTAAAATATTATTAAATAATGAACGGAGGTAAAAATTATGGCAATTATCAACATACTGGACTGCGGTGCAGTAGGCGACGGTAAGACACTGTGTACCAAGGCTATTGCCGAGGCTGTTGAAAAGTGTGCAGCATCAGGCGGAGGCAGGGTATATGTTCCTGCCGGTACATATTTAACAGGTCCTATTTTCTTAAAGAGCAATATAGAGTTAAACATTGAGGGTGGTGCAACTCTTCTTTTCTCAAATGATCTGAATGAATATCCTGTAGTCAATTCACGCTGGGAGGGTGTTAAGAGGGAGTGTTATGCCTCTCTTATAAATGCCTATAATGAAGAAAACATTTCAATTACGGGCAGAGGTACTCTTGACGGTCAGGGACAATTCTGGTGGGATATTTTCAGGGCTAAAGAAAACAAATATCCCAGACCTAAGATGATAGCGCCTTATGAGTGCAAAAATGTGCTTATTCAGGGTGTAACTCTTACCAATTCACCTAGCTGGACTATTAATACCATACTTTGTGACAATATAACTATCGACAATGTTACTATAAAAAATCCCTATGATTCTCCCAATACAGACGGTATCGATCCCGAATCCTGTACCAATATACATATCAGCAACTGCCATATAGATGTAGGCGATGACTGTATAGCTATTAAGGCAGGCACTGAGGAAACAGAGGAAAGAGTGCCTTGTAAGAATATCACTATAAACAACTGTACTATGGTACATGGTCACGGCGGTGTCGTTTTAGGTTCTGAAATGAGCGGCGATATTGTAAATGTCACTATTTCAAACTGCGTATTTGAAAATACTGACAGAGGTATAAGGCTTAAGTCAAGACGTTTCAGAGGCGGTGTAGTAGAGGATATAAGAGTGGACAACGTAATAATGGAAAATGTTCTTTGTCCATTTATTGCCAATCTTTACTATATGTGGGGGCCCAGAGGTATGGATCCGGAAACCTGCGACAAAAATCCTGCTCCCGTTACAGAGGACACTCCTGCTTTCAGACGTCTGCACTTTGCAAATATGACCTGTAAGAAGGTAAATGCCGCAGCAGGATACTTCTATGGCCTTGCCGAAATGTATGTTGAGGACTGTACCTTTGAAAACGTATATATCGAGATAGCTGAAAATGCAGTTCCCGGTATACCGGCTATGCTTGTAGGCGCAGAAGAGGTCAAGGAAAAGGGCTTCTATATGTGCAATACAAGAGGTATAAAATTCAACAATGTAACAGTAGTAGGCGTTGACGGTCCTGCTTTTGAAATAGAGAACAGCGAGGATATGACGTTTACAAACTGTATCAATAAGAACAACAAGTCAGACTCAGAAATGATCAAACAGACTAATGTTAAGAACTGTGTTATCAGCTGATTATGAGGTGATTTGGTGATACCTGAGGAAAATTCCATTATCCTTGTGGACAGCAAAGGAAATGAGATAGAGTTGGAATTTCTGGATGTAATAGATCATGGAGGGCATAGCTATGCTGTTATGGCAGAAGAAGGCTCCGATGAGGTCATTATAATGGAGCAGACTGTAAATTCCGACGGCAAAAGCGCCACATATAGCGATGTTCTCAACGATGCTGTCATTGAAGAGGTTTTTAATATTTTTATAGAAAATAATGAATGAAAAAAGCTGCCGTATTAAATGCGGCAACTTTTTTGTGTATATGGAGTTAATTATTTGAATTCTGGAGGCTTTTAAAATGATTGCGAAAGTGATAAAGCTTTACTTTGCTTGAGGTAAAATTTTTGTTTAACAGGATAATGAATCGTTGCGGCGCAACCGTATAAACATAAATTCATAACATCATTATCCTTACAGCACACTTATCATAAGAAATGTTATCAGATCAGCAAAAAAAACTATACCGATAATATAAAATATAATGTCAAGCTGTTTTTTGTTAAGCCTTCCGGTTGTTTTTTCAAAAAAGGGCTGGAGTACATAGAGAAATATCACGCCGCCTATTCCAAATCTTACAGAGGGCGAAAGGGCAATTCTTGCCTGAAAGTTATATTTATAACGTGCATAGCTTTGCCACTGCCATGTGCCTGTAAGCAATTCACATATATAGGATGCAATAAGCTCTGTAAGCGTAGCTATCAGAGCGCAGAGCAGAAACACAAGAGGAAGAAGAAATATCCTCTTTTTTATATCTTTGTTTTTTATAAGCCTGTAAACTGTGAAGATAAATATCAATGCTCCTATACCGTATACGGGGCAGTAGGGACCAAAGAGAACACCTCTGTCCGAATATCCCCAGCGGTATACTGCTACCTCCAGAAACACCTCATATATCCAGCCTATAACAGAATATGCTATAAAATACAGAAAATATTTTTTAAATATATCAAGCTTATTTTCCATAAAATATCCCCCTTGTTTTTATCTGTATTTTAACACATCATAATAAAAATCTCAACAAATGAAAAGCCGAAGTGCATGAAAACACTCCGACTTAGGGACAAATTATTTAATAACTTGTATATTAATTATATAATATAATTATATGTTAATCAAATATTATTTTTCGACAAATTCAGTGTAAATATGATCTGTATCGCCTTTTTCCTTTGACTCTCTGCTTCTCTTTGTTATAAGACCGCCTATTTTTCCGCTTTCCTTAGAGGTAAGAGATTTCCAGCCGTATTTTTTAACCTTATCCAGAAGTCCCAACTCCTCTGCTATTTCATATTTCATTTTGTCAAGTTCTTTTTTATTCATAACATCACCTCTCTTTTAGTCTGTGAAATTACCTCGTATTTATTCAATAAGCCTTGACAAATTTCTGTATAATTGTTATATTATAAATAGTTCTGTACGACTGACGGATATGTGGAGTACCACAGGGGAGTACAGAAATGTTACAGCCGACCGTCTGGGCATATAGCTTGGATAGGTATGGCTTTTTTAGATTTACGGAGATATTAGGTCAGGCACCTATATATCTTATTTATTCTCAGGAGGTAAAAATATGAGAGCATTGATCAGTGTATCAGACAAAACAGGCATTGTGGAATTTGCAAAGCATCTCAATGAATTGGGTATCGAAATTGTATCTACAGGCGGTACATACAATAAGCTTAAGGAGGCAGGACTTCCCGTTATAGGCATTTCTGAGGTAACAGGCTTTCCCGAGTGCTTAGACGGCAGAGTAAAGACCCTTCATCCCAAAATCCATGCGGGACTTCTTGCTATGAGGAGCAATGAAGAGCATATGAAGCAGGTCAAGGAGCTTGACGTAGACCTTATTGACCTTGTAGTTGTAAATCTTTATCCCTTCAAACAGACTATTATGAAGAGCGGAGTTACACTGGCTGATGCTATTGAGAACATAGATATCGGCGGACCTACCATGCTGAGAGCCGCTGCCAAAAATTATCAGGATGTTTCCGTTATCATTGACCCTGCAGATTATGAGCAGGTAATATCAGAGATAAAGGAAAACGGTCACGTTTCAGTTGATACCAACTTCTATCTTGCTGCTAAGGTATTTAATCACACAGCATATTATGATACTATGATCGCCAATTACTTAAGAGATAAGGCAGGTCTGCCAAAGTATCCCGATACTCTTTCTATGACCTTTGAAAAGGTGCAGGATATGAGATATGGTGAAAATCCTCATCAGGCGGCTGCTTTTTATAAGGAAGTGGGAGCTAATATCGGTATGCTTACAGGCATAGAGCAGCTTCACGGCAAGGAATTGTCATTTAACAATATAAACGATACTCATGGTGCTTTAGAGCTTTTAAAGGAATATGATGAGCCTACGGTCGTAGCCTGCAAGCATTCAAATCCATGCGGCGTTGCAAGCGGCAAGAATATATATGAGGCATATACAAAGGCATATAACACAGACCCTGTTTCTATTTTCGGCGGTATAGTTTGCGCCAACAGAAAGATAGACAAGGCTACGGCAGAGGAAATTTCCAAGATATTCCTTGAAATAGTACTTGCTCCCGACTTTGATGAGGACGCCCTGGAGATACTTACAAGAAAGAAGAATATAAGACTTCTTAAGCTTGACGGCATTGAGAACAAGCAGCCCGAAACTGCCTTTGACGTAAAGAAGGTAAGCGGCGGCATACTTGTACAGGATATTGACAACAAGCTTCTGGAGGGTGATGTAAAGGTTGTTACGGACAGAGCTCCTTCCGACAAGGAAATGGAGGACCTTCTCTTTACATGGAAAATTGTGAAGTATACCAAATCAAATGGTATTGCTATAGGCAAGGATAAGCAGTCAGTAGGTATAGGACCCGGTCAGGTAAACAGGATATGGGCTACAGAACAGGCTATCGATCACGGGACAAAGCAGCTTGGCGCTGAGACCGTAAAGGGCGCTGTTCTCGCAAGCGACGCGTTTTTCCCCTTTGACGACTGCGTAGAGGCTGCTGCAAAGGCAGGCATTACTGCAATTATACAGCCAGGCGGCTCTGTAAGAGATCAGGACAGCATAGATGCCTGCAACAAGTATGGTATAGCTATGGTATTTACAGGTATGAGACATTTCAGACACTAAGCTTTATTTGAGAAATTTATTTAAAATTATCTCCCTATAATTGGGAGATAATTTTTATGTGGAAATTTTATGTATTATATGATATACTTACTATGTATGTAAAACTAACTGACGGAGAAATGTAATATGTATCTTAAAAGATTAGAAATGCAGGGCTTCAAGTCCTTTCCCGAAAAGATAAAGCTGGAATTTAACAAGGGTATAACTGCCGTAGTAGGTCCCAATGGCAGCGGCAAAAGCAATATAGCTGACGCTGTGCGCTGGGTACTGGGTGAAAAAAGCGCTAAAAATTTGAGAGGCAGTAAAATGGAGGACGTTATATTCAACGGCACCGCCAACAGAAAGCCCTTAGGCTTTGCCGAGGTATCTCTTATACTTGATAATTCAGACAGAAAGCTGAATATAGATTACAGCGAAGTAACCGTTACAAGAAGAGTATATCGTTCGGGCGAAAGCGATTACATAATAAACGGTACAAAATGCCGTGCAAAGGATATACTTGAGCTTTTTATGGATACCGGTGTAGGCAAGGAGGGTTATTCCATTGTCGGCCAGGGAAGGATAGACGAAATACTTTCTACAAAGTCCGAGGACAGACGTCATCTTTTTGAAGAGGCTGCCGGTATCGTAAAGTACAGGACAAGATGTACGGAGGCAACCAACAAGCTGAATAAGGAAAGGGAAAACCTTATAAGGGTAAATGATATAATAGACGAACTTGAAAAGCAGGTAGGTCCTCTTGAGGTACAGGCGGAAAAGGCGAAGAAATGCATTATTCTTTCGGATAAGCTTAAGCTTGTGAGAATAAATATATTTGTAAGAGATGCGGCTAAATTTGAAAACGAGATAAACGAACTGGACAAGCAGATTACACAGCTTAACTCTGATATTGCCACAGAGGTAGAAAATGAAAAAAAACTGACAGAAAAAAAGTCGGGCATAAAGAATGAGATATCAGACATAGAAAATAAGCTTGAGCAGATAACAGAGGATATTGGCAACAAGCGTTCGGAAAGAGAACAGAAGGAAAATGATGTAAAGCTTTGTCAGCAGTCAATAGACTATCTCAATGAAAATATCGAAAGGATCAACAGCGAAAACAAAACAGGCAGCAAGACCATAGAGGAAAAGGAAGACAGTATTGTATCTGTTAAAAAGGAGATAGAGGAGAAATCTGCTCTTTTACAGGAAAAGAAAAAGACATATGACGAAAAGATAAAGGTATTTTCAGAACTCAGCACACAGGTAAGCGAAAGAGAAGAGCTTTTAAACAGGTATAATTCAGATGTAATAGCCAAAATGAACAAGGCTACCGATGTTAAAAATGAAATAAGCAAAACTGAGGCTATGCTCGTACAGTTGGATATAAGAAGAGAACAGCTTGACGGTGATACCGCTGCCCTTGAGATACAGCAGGGAGAGAGAAATGCTGCACTTTCCGAGGCTCAGAAGGAAATGGACAGGGCTGAAAAGGCTGCAAGGCTCAATATTGAAAATATTGACAAAATGACAGAGCAGTACAATAAGCTGCTTGAAAATACACAGGCGGCAAGGCAAAGGCAGTCTGACGTAAACAGAGCCATACAGGAAAAAAATTCAAGGCTCAGAATACTTTCAGAGCTTGAAAAAAGCTATGAGGGCTATTATGATGGTGTTAAGGCAGTACTGGCTCAGAGAGACAGCAAAAATGCGGATTTCAAGGGAATATGCGGCGCAGTGGGCGAGATCATAAACCTTGATAAGAAGTATGAAACGGCGATAGAAGTAGCTTTAGGCTCTGCCGTTCAGAATATAATAGCAAGAACGGAGGAAGATGTAAAAAAGGCTATTAATTTCCTTAAGAAAAATAACAAGGGAAGGGCGACCTTCCTGCCTATGACTGCTATAAAGCCCAAGACTATGGGAGCCGAAAAGTATAATATACTTAAGGAAAAGGGAGTTCTGGGAATTGCAAAGGAGCTTATAGATTATTCAAGAGAATACGAGAATATTATGTCTTCACTTCTGGAAAGAGTGATCGTAGCCGACAATATAGATAATGCCGTAGACCTTGCAAAAAAGACCAAGTATGCCTATAAAATTGTTACCCTTGAAGGCGAGCTTATAAATGCAGGCGGCTCTATGACAGGCGGTTCCATGCACAGAAAGACAGCGTCTATATTCTCCAGAGGAAGAGAGATAGCGACGCTCAGAGAGGAGCTTAAGGCTCTTTATGAGGAGCAGGCTGCTACAGATGCAGATGTAGAGAAGATGTCTGAAATATGCGAAAACCTGGATTATAAGATAACAGAGGCAAAGGACGAGCTTCAGGATATAAATATAAGAAAGACAGAGGCAGCTGCAAAGATAGATCAGGCGCAGGAGTATGCCGAGGATATAAATACAAGATTGGAAAATGCAAGGACTGAGCTTTCTGAGCTTACAATTACAATAGAAAATGGCAATGAGGAGAAAAATAAACTCAATATAGCTCTTGGCAATATTAATGCCGAAATTGAAGAAATAAACAATAAGCTAAATGAGTTTCAGAGCCTTATACAGTCCGACAGGGATACAAGAGAGGCAAGCAATGAGGAAATTGCCGCTATGAGAGTAGAGCTTAATCAGCTTGAAAACGATATATATACTCTTAACAGCGATGCAGACAGAATAAGCGAGGAGATAACTGCTCTCAGGAACTCTGTTGCAGAGGGAGAGAACAGCATAGCGGGAATTACCGAGGAAATATCCCGTAAACAGAATGAAATGTCTGAGCTTACCAATGTCATTGAAGCTCTGAGGACAGAATATGAGGACCTTTTTGAGGAGCAGGAAAGATTTTATTCCCGTAAGTCAGATAAAAACAATGCTCTTGATGAGGTCGAAAAGGATATCAAAAATCAGCTTGAGACCAAAACTGCCCTTGAAAGAGAGCTTGACAGACTTGAGTTACGCAAGACAAATACAGATGAAAAGAGCAGGGCGCTCTATGACTCTATGTGGGAGGAATATGAGATTACATATGTCACAGCCAAGATGTCAGAAAGGCTGGATATGTCCGACAGTGAGCTTAAATCAGAGGAAAAGAAACTCAGAAATCAGATAAAGGCTCTTGGCAATGTAAATCTGAATGCAGTTGACGAATATGCCGAGGTCAAAGAAAGATATGATTTCCTTACAAAGAACAGAGATGATATACTGGAAACGGAGAAAAAGCTTGTTACTATCATAGACGACCTTAATTCTATGATGGAAAAGCAATTTACAGAGCAGTTTGCTCTTATAAGCAAGAACTTCAAGCAGACCTTTTCGGAAATGTTCGGGGGCGGTGTTGCCGATTTAAAGCTTGCCGACGGAGAGGACATACTTAACTGTGGTATAGATATCATAGTGCAGCCGCCGGGAAAGACATTGCAGAATATGATGCTTTTATCAGGCGGCGAAAAGGCGCTTACGGCAATGGCGCTTCTCTTTGCCATACTTAAGATGAAGCCTTCTCCTTTCTGTATACTTGACGAGATCGAGGCGGCTCTTGACGATGCAAATGTAGTGAGATATGCGGACTATCTCAGTAATTTCACAGATGATACTCAGTTTATAGTAATTACTCACAGGAAGGGTACTATGGAGGCTGCCGATATTCTCTACGGTGTGACCATGCAGGAGCAGGGTATATCCAAGCTGGTATCTGTTAAATTTAATGAAAGGGGTGTCATTTAATGGCATTGTTTGATTTTCTTAAAAAGAAGAATATAGATGAAACCGAAGTGTTTTCCGAGAGCAGCGAGGATATAGAGGAGCTTGACCGACTTGAGGACGAGGAAGAGCTTGATGACCTTGAAAAGCTTGAAGAATTTAAGGAATTTGAAGAAGAGGTTCTTCTTGATACAGACGAAACACCGGAAAAAAATACAGACGAAATAACAGAAGAGCATATAGAGGAAAAAGCAGAAGAGAAAGCAGAGGATGATGAAACTTCTGAGGAAGAAAATACCACTGACGAAACCGTGGATGAAGCTGTTCCCAAACAGGGCTTTTTTGCAAAGATAAAGGCTGGACTTACCAAAACAAGGGATAATATTATGTCGGGTGTTGACAATGTGTTGAAATCCTTTGTAAAGGTAGACGAGGAGCTTTTTGAAGAGCTTGAGGAAACGCTTATAATGGCAGATATAGGTGTTGAGACCTCAGTATATATCATAGATCAGCTCAGGGATAAGGTGAAAAGTAATAGAATAACGGATACAGCCGATGTAAAGAATGCTCTTGAAGAGGTTATTTCCGAAATACTTGAAAAGGATGAAGAACCTCTTGAATTGCCTACGCCTTCTGTAATACTTGTTATAGGTGTAAACGGAGTAGGAAAGACCACTACCATAGGCAAGCTTGCTCATAATTATATGGGTGAGGGAAAGTCTGTACTTCTGGCTGCTGCCGATACCTTCAGGGCTGCCGCCATAGATCAGCTTCAAATATGGGGCGACAGAAACGGCTGTGATGTTATAAAGCATCAGGAAAATTCCGACCCAGGCGCAGTAGTATTTGATGCGGTGCAGGCTGCCAAGGCAAGAAAGACCGATCTTCTTATATGTGATACGGCAGGCAGGCTCCACAATAAGAAAAATCTTATGAACGAGCTTAAGAAAATAGCAGGCATCATAGAAAAGGAATATTCTCAGGCGCATACCGAGGTCTTTCTTGTACTGGATGCTACAACGGGACAGAATGCCATACAACAGGCAAAGCTTTTCAATGATGTTGCCGATATAAGCGGTATCGTTCTTACAAAGCTGGACGGTACTGCCAAGGGTGGTATTGTGCTTGCCATTAAGAATGAAATGAATATACCTGTGCGTTTCGTAGGTGTAGGCGAAGGTATCAACGATCTTCAGCCATTCAGTTCAAAGGACTTTGCCAGGGCATTATTTGAAGAATAGTAAAAAACTGCCGCAATAAGCATAAGGGAAAAATGCTGTTGTGGCAGTTTCTTTTTTTGGTAAATTTTTGTTTATGCTAGTAACTCGACCCTTCCACCAACCTCCGGTTGGTCCCCCTCCCCTCCGACGCTAACGCTAGGGGAGGTTATTTACCGCAAAGACTGTGAAAGCAGCTTAGTTGTTGTTTTTCTAAGTAAATAAGCGACTTTAAAAGGCATATACCTAAACTTCCCCTTCGCAAGGGGAAGTGGCAGCCCAACCACTTCGTTGAATTTAAAATACATTTGCGTTGGGCTGTCGATAGGGTCGAGTTACTAACATAAAATCTATGTTCTGAAAAATAAATATTCCGTCTGAGTTCAGCAATTTTCTATGAGTTTTTAGGCGGTCTTTTGCCGAAATACTGATAATAATCTGTCTTTACATTGCCGTTGAAGAGCTTCCTCTTTTTGTCTGCTCTTCTGCCGTATAGCTTTTCAAAGCCTTCGTGGGAGGTTATGAAATAAGCTGACCAGGTATCGTTTTGCCTGAAAAGATTTCCCATATCTCTGTATAGCCTTTCCACATCGGCAAGATCGCCCATTCTTTCCGCATAGGGTGGGTTGGCTATGCACACTCCGTAATCGCCTTTAAGCTTTAGCTTGTTGAAGGGAACGCACTCAAATTCTATACAGTCGTCAACTCCTGCATTTTCCGCATTTACCTTTGAAATTTCTATAGCGTGCCTGTTTATATCGGAACTGTATATTCTGAGAGGAGTATCGTAATCTATGGCAGCATAAGCCTCTTTCCTTGCCTCCTTCCATATATCCGAGGGAACAAATTCCCAGCCTTCGGCAGCAAATTTCCGCATAATGCCGGGAGCAATATTTCTGCCTATCATAGCTGCCTCAATGGGTATTGTACCGGAGCCGCAGCAGGGGTCAAGGAATATTCTGTCCTTTCTCCAATAGCTCAGTTCTATAAGAGCCGCTGCCATTGTTTCCTTTAAAGGAGCTATGACCTGCCCGTGTCTGTACCCTCTCTTGTGAAGTGAGTGCCCTGAGGTGTTAAGCGTTATGGTAACGGTGTTTTTCAGAAGTGCCGCCTGTATAGTGTATTCGGTGCCTGTTTTGGGGAAGCGGCTTATAGCGTATTTTGTCTGCAATTTTTTTATAACGGCTTTTTCGACTATAGACTGACAGGCAGGAACGCTTGAAAGTGTGGATTTAAAGGACTTGCCCGTTATTATGAAATTAGCGTCCTTTGGTATAATGTCTGTCCATGGCAGTTCATATGTCTGATCGAAAAGCTGCTCAAAGGTAACAGCCTGAAACCTGCCTATTACAAGAAGTACCTTGTCTGCTGCCCTTAAGCCTATATTTGCCTTTGCCATATCCTTAAGGTCTCCCGTAAACTCAACATACCCGTCTGATACAGACAGGCTTTCAAAGCCTAGCTTTTCAGCTTCTCTTTTTACAACTGCCTCCAGTCCGAAGGAGCAGGTCAGTTGTATCTTAAATTCTTTCATAATTATTCTCCGTATTATTTGTATTTTGTTCTTATATTAAGTATATAATTTTTTGCACAAACTTGCAATTATAAATTGATTAAATCGGAAAATTGTAGTATACTGATTTTATATTAATTAAAATGAGGTTTAATATGTACAAATTACTGAAAACAGAGGGTATGGCAAAACGCGGTGTGTTTGAAACGGTACACGGCGCAATACAGACCCCCGTGTTTATGAATGTAGGTACGGCAGCCGCCATAAAGGGCGCCGTATCTTCTGAGGACTTGAATAATATAAAATGCCAGGTGGAGCTTTCCAATACCTATCACCTTCATTTAAGACCGGGGGATAGAGTAGTAAAGCAGCTTGGAGGTCTCCATAAGTTTATGGTATGGGACAAGCCTATACTTACGGATTCAGGTGGATTTCAGGTATTCTCTCTTGCTGCGCTGAGAAATATCAGGGAAGAGGGAGTATATTTCAATTCCCATATAGACGGACACAAAATATTTATGGGACCAGAGGAAAGTATGACTATACAGTCTAATTTAGGCTCGACTATAGCTATGGCATTTGACGAATGCCCGCCTGCTCTTTCGGAAAGAAAATATATGCTAAATTCTGTCGAAAGGACAACGCGCTGGCTTGAAAGATGTATAGTTAAGCTTAATGAACTTAACACTTTGGATGATACCATTAATAAAAATCAGCTTTTGTTCGGCATCAATCAGGGAGGTATATACAAGGATATAAGGATAGATCACGCAAAGAGAATAAGCGAATTTGATCTGTCGGGCTATGCCATAGGCGGCTTGGCTGTAGGTGAAAGCCATGAGCAGATGTATGATATCATAGAAAGCGTTGTGCCTTATCTTCCTCAGAATAAGCCAACATACCTTATGGGTGTGGGAACGCCTGCAAATATACTGGAGGCTGTGGACAGAGGTATCGACTTCTTCGACTGTGTGCTGCCTGCCAGAAACGGCAGACATGCCAACGTATATACCAACAAAGGCAAGCTGAATTTGAATAATGCAAAATATGAGCTTGACGATACTCCTATTGCAGAGGACTGCCATTGCCCGACCTGTCAGCGATATACAAAGGCTTATATTCGTCATCTCTTTAAGGCAAAGGAAATGCTTGCCATGAGATTATGTGTTCTGCACAACCTTTACTTCTTCAACAATATGATGGAGGAGATAAGGAATGCCCTTGACGAAGGCAGCTTTGCACAATATAAGAAAATGAGACTTGACGGTTTTCTGGAAAACGATAAAAAATAGAAAAGAATATTGAAGAATGGAGTGACGACAATATGGCTATAAGAAGAATTTATGTGGAAAAAAAGAAGGGCTGCGATATTGAGGCGGGTCAGCTTTATACAGATGTAAAGGAAAATCTGGAAATAAGCGAGCTTGAAGGCTTAAGGATACTTTACAGATATGACGTCGAGGATATTTCCGAGGAGGCTTTTGAGGCTGCAAAGACTACTATATTTTCGGAGCCTCCCGTAGATAATGTCTATATTGAAGGCTTTGATATTGCAGAGGATGAATATGTATTCGGCATGGAGTATCTTCCGGGACAGTACGATCAGAGAGCGGACTCCGCCATGCAGTGCGTACAGATAGTATCAGGAGATGATAAGGCGGTTATTTCTGCAGCCAAGATATTTGTACTCAAGGGCAAGCTTATGGCAGACAGTATAGAAAAAATAAAGAATTACTGCATCAATCCCGTGGACTCAAGAGAAGCGTCTATGGAAAAGCCCAAAACTCTCAGAATGAATTTGAATATTCCAACAAGTGTTGAAACTATTGCGGGCTTTATAGATAAAAGCGAGGACGAGCTTAAGGCATTCAGAGCCGAATTGGGTCTTGCTATGAGTGACGCGGATATTATTTTCTGTCAGGAATATTTTAGGGACACCGAAAAGAGAGACCCAAGCATTACGGAGATAAGAGTTATAGATACATATTGGTCAGATCATTGCAGACATACTACCTTTGCCACAAATATTACGGATGTTGAGATAGAAGAGGGCAAGTATAAGAAGGTAATAAGCGACGCCTATAAGACATATCTCGATCTTAGGAAGGAGCTTGGTAGGGAAAACAAGCCTCAGTGCCTTATGGACATAGCCGTTATAGGTATGAGAGCCCTTAAGAAACAGGGTAAGCTTGATAATTTTGACGAGTCAGAGGAAATAAATGCCTGCAGTATCGTTGTGCCTGTGGATATTGACGGCAAGTATGAGGATTACCTCATTATGTTTAAGAATGAGACCCACAACCACCCTACGGAAATAGAGCCTTTTGGCGGCGCCGCTACCTGTATAGGCGGCTGTATAAGAGATCCGCTGTCAGGAAGGAGCTATGTATATCAGGCTATGAGAGTTACGGGCGCAGGCGACCCTACGGTCCCTGTAAGCGCTGCGCTTCCCGGCAAGCTGCCTCAGTCCAAGCTTGTACGCTCTGCAGCCCAGGGCTACAGTTCCTACGGTAATCAGATAGGTCTTGCAACGGGACAGGTCACGGAGATTTATGACGAGGGCTATGTTACCAAGAGAATGGAAATAGGCGCTGTAATTGCTGCCGCAAGAAAGTCTGATGTAATAAGAGAAAGACCCGAAAAGGGCGATCTTATAATACTTACAGGCGGAAGAACGGGACGTGACGGCTGCGGCGGCGCAACAGGCTCTTCAAAGGAGCATACGGAGGAATCCATACTTACGTGCGGCGCAGAGGTGCAGAAGGGTAATGCGCCTACGGAAAGAAAAATACAGAGATTATTCAGGAATTCGGAAGTCAGCAGAATGATAAAGCGCTGCAATGACTTTGGCGCAGGCGGTGTTTCCGTGGCAATAGGCGAGCTTGCGGAGGGACTTGAAATAAATCTTGATCTTGTGCCTAAGAAGTATGAGGGCCTTGACGGCACAGAGCTTGCCATATCCGAATCCCAGGAGAGAATGGCTGTCGTAGTAGACCCTGAGAATGCCGACAGATTTATAGAGCTTGCCAATGGAGAAAACCTTGAGGCAACTGTTGTGGCGACAGTTACGGACGACAGACGGCTAAAAATGTTCTGGAATGATAAGGATATAGTAAATATTTCAAGGGATTTCCTTGATACGAACGGAGCAGCGCAGTATTCAAAAGTATTTGTAAAATCACCTGCCGACAAGCCTGCTAAGGAAAGCGCCGACGGTGATATAAAGCAGAAATGGCTCGACAATCTTTCAAAGCTCAATGTAGCTTGTCAGAAAGGACTTGCAGAGCGTTTTGACTCAACTATAGGCGCAGGAACTGTACTTATGCCCTTTGGAGGCACTAACCAGATGACTCCTATTGAGGCTATGGCAGCTAAGGTGCCTGTGCTTAAGGGAGAAACAAATACCGCAACACTTATGAGCTTTGGCTATAATCCCGAGGTCGCTAAATGGAGTCCGTTCCACGGCACTTGCTATGCCGTTGTGGAATCAGTTGCAAAAATTGTTGCCGCAGGCGGTAACTACAGCTCATGCCGTCTTACCTTCCAGGAGTATTTTGAGCATCTGGGAACTGAGCCTGAGAGGTGGGGCAAGCCCTTCAGCGCTCTTTTAGGCGCTCTTGTGGCACAGATGAGACTTGGTACGGCTGCCATAGGCGGCAAGGATAGTATGTCGGGTACATTCAAGGATATGGATGTTCCGCCTACCCTTGTTTCCTTTGCTGTAGATGCTGTAAATGCCGATAATATAATATCACCTGAGTTCAAGACTATAGACAGCGCTATAGTCAAGCTTACTGCAAGCTATCACAAAAATGATATGCCTGTATTTACAGACCTTATAAAGAATTTTGAAAAGGTATCAAAGCTTATAAAAGAGAGAAAGGTAATATCTGCTGCCACAATTGGCATAGGCGGAATTGCCGCTGCTGTAAGCAAAATGTCATTCGGCAACGATATAGGCGCTGTTATAAACGAGACCGACCTATTTGATTATGAGTACGGTTCATTTATACTTGAGATACCCTATGACAGCGGCGATATAGAAAATATGCTCAAGGGCTATAATTACAAGATAATAGGCTATACTACGGAGGATGCCTGCATAAGGGCAAACGGGGTTAGCATAACTCTTGACGAGGCAAAGAGAGCTTGGTTCAAAAAGCTTGAAAAGACCTTCCCAACAAAGTATTATAAGGACTTTGACAAAATTGACCTTACATTAAAGCCTTTTGAAATAGCTATAAAAAAGCACTCAGGCAAGGGTATAGCTGCGCCGAGAGTATTTATACCAGTGTTCCCCGGCAGCAACTGTGAATACGATACGGCAAAGGCATTTGAAAGAGCAGGCGCCGTAGTAGATACCTTTGTGGTATGTAATCTTACTACGGATTGGCTGGAGCAGAGTATAGACAAAATGGCTAAAATGATAGACAACTCTCAGATAATAATGATACCCGGAGGATTTTCCGCAGGTGATGAGCCTGAGGGTTCAGGCAAGTTTATAGCTGCCGTATTCAGAAATCACAAGGTTAAGGATGCGACAATGCGGCTTCTTAA
Source organism: uncultured Clostridia bacterium (assembly GCA_947589665.1). GTDB lineage: Bacteria > Bacillota > Clostridia > Lachnospirales > CAG-274 > CANPXH01. Next base: position 33,592 of record CANQBJ010000005.1, on the reverse strand, counting down.
GGAAAGAGACGGACTTATGCTTGGTATATGCAACGGCTTTCAGGCGCTTATAAAGCTTGGGCTTGTGCCTTACGGCGAGATAAGGGATATGGAGGACAATTCTCCTACCCTTACCTTTAATACCATAGGCCGTCATGTTTCTTGCCTTGCTGACACAAAGATAATCTCCAACAAGTCACCGTGGCTGTGGAATACAAGCGTAGGCAGTGTGCATAGAGTTGCCTTTTCACACGGAGAGGGCAGATTTATGGCAGACGAAACTGTTATAAAGGCTCTTGCTGAAAATGGTCAGATAGCTACACAGTATGTGGATAATCACAGCGTTCCCACATATGATATAAGATATAATCCAAACGGCTCTGTTTACTCAGTCGAGGGTATTACAAGTCCCGATGGCAGAGTGTTTGGCAAAATGGGTCATTCCGAAAGATATGCAAAGGGTCTTTTCAAGAATGTACCCGGCGAAAAGGATCAGAAAATATTCCTTTCAGGTGTTGAATATTTTAAGTAAAAAGCACAATATATAGTTGGATATTAAGTCTGTTATCACTATATATTGAATTTAAAGCAGTCGGAGAATTAAAATCCGACTGCTTTATTTGTAATAATTTACAAAAATACTATAAAACAATTCCATTTTATGTTAGAACTTAATAAATATTATATTTTTACCTAAAATTTGTTTTAAGATCGACTAAGTTGTGGTATAATAGTCAACAGTGAGGTTATTATGTATTCATAATAGCTAAAGTAAATTTTATTTTTTTAGGAGGAAACAAATATGGTTAAAGTTGCTATTAATGGTTTTGGTCGTATTGGTAGACTTGCTTTCAGACAGATGTTCAAGGCAGACGGCTATGAAGTAGTTGCAATCAACGATTTAACTGCTCCCAGAGTACTTGCTCACTTATTAAAGTATGATTCAACTCAGGGCAAGTTTGACGGCAAGGTAGAGGCTAAGGAATCTTCTATCGTTGTTGACGGCAAGGAAATCGAGATATACAAAGAGGCAGACGCTTCCAAGCTTCCTTGGGGCGAGTTAGACGTAGACGTTGTTCTTGAGTGTACAGGTTTCTATACTTCTAAGGAAAAGTCAGCCGCTCATATCAATGCAGGCGCTAAGAAGGTCGTTATTTCTGCTCCCGCAGGCAATGACTTACCAACAGTTGTATTTGGTGTTAACGAGAACATATTGACTAAGGATGACACTATTATTTCAGCTGCATCCTGTACAACTAACTGCTTAGCTCCTATGGCTAAGGCTCTTAATGACTATGCTCCTATTCAGGCAGGTATCATGTCAACTATCCATGCTTACACAGGCGATCAGATGACACTTGACGGTCCTCAGAGAAAGGGCGATTTAAGAAGATCAAGAGCTGCTGCAGTTAATATCGTTCCTAACTCAACAGGCGCTGCTAAGGCTATCGGTTTAGTTATCCCTGAGCTTAACGGCAAGCTTATCGGCTCTGCGCAGAGAGTACCTGTTCCTACAGGCTCAACTACTATCCTTACTGCTGTTGTTAAGGGTAATGATATCACTGTAGAGGGTATCAATGCTGCTATGAAGGCTGCAGCTTCAGATTCCTTCGGCTACAATGAGGACGAGATCGTATCATCAGATATCATCGGTATCACTTACGGTTCATTATTTGACGCAACTCAGACTATGGTCAACAAGGTTGCTGATGATTTATATGAGGTACAGGTTGTATCATGGTATGACAACGAAAACTCATACACAAGCCAGATGGTAAGAACAATCAAGTTCTTCGCTGAATTAAACTAATTCAAGGCTTATAAGAGCTGTCGCAAGACAGCTCTTTAGCGTGTCGATAAAATCGACACGCTTGAAAGAAATGCTTTTTGGCATTTCTTTCAGTTAGCTAAGGGAGGAACCAGCCGTGTTTACTTATATTTTGGCATATTTGCCAAAATATAAGTAAAGTTCCTGTCCTCGGAGGAAGTGAATTCCTCCTGCGGATTAAAGTCTGCGACGCTTTTTTACAAGCTGTTCCTTATTTTAATTCATATTTACTGTCGAAATATTGTTTTTTCGACAGTCTGAGAGCTGTCTCAAGACAGCTCTTTTTTATATTTCAATTCCAACAATTATGTAACATTTTCATTACGTTTTGTGTATTACTATAGCATAATTTAATTAAATAATATATAATTAAGCAAAGGTGGGTGATCATATGAAAAAGATCTTTGCGGTTTTGTCAATATTTTTTATATCCTTTCTGACTAGCATCAATGTATATGGCGGGGATATTGTGCGCATAGGTCTTGAGAGAGCCTACAAGAATGTGTCGCAGATATCTGTAAACGACAGCGCTGTCCGTGTTGGTATAGGCGATAACAACAAATACAGTATAAATTTAGGCGCCTATGTGATAAAGCCTGTGGGAAATACATATTATAATACAGAGGAATATAAGGACACCTATGAACAGGCTGCTGCGCTTTTGCCTGAGTACAGGGGTACAAACTGTATAACGGCTCTTACAGACAAGGGCTGGACCGTCTATGTGAGAGCAGACAGCGCAAAGCTGGACAAGCCAATTGTAAAGACAGGTCCTTACTGTGTGGGCTTTGCCGTAAACGGTACATATAAATTCATAGTTGACGGCTCCTCAGCTTGCAGGATAATGGCTGAGGACGGTATTATAAGCCTTGGCGAGAATACCTATAGGGGAGATATTGAGTTTTACAGGCAGGGCAGCGTTATGACTGCCGTAAACGTATTGGAAAAGGAAAAATATCTCTATGGGGTAGTTACTTCCGAGATGCCTTCATCCTGGCCTATGGAGGCTCTTAAGGCGCAGGCTGTGGCAGCAGGTACATATGTGGAAAAAAACAAGGAAAGACACGTCGGCTATGAGCTTTGCGATACCGTTCACTGTCAGGCATACTATGGCACACAGAAGGAAAGCGAGTCGGGCAGGAAAGCCGTGAACGAAACAGCGGGGAAAGAGCTGTATTATAATGGTGAGCCTATAGATGCGGTATATTTTTCAAGCGACGGCGGCGCTACATTTAACAGTGAGGATGTATGGAGCTCAGCTACCCCGTATTTAAAGGCTGTAAAGGACACCTACGAAAAGGAATCCAGAGAATGGACAAGAACATTTACATATCAGGAGCTTACCAATATATGCGCTGCCAACGGCTACGGCATAGGAAATGTTGTGGCGGTAACGGCGGAATATACTCCCGAAGGTCTTGTATCCTCCCTTACCTTCAAGGGTTCAAAGGGTAATAAAACAATTATAAAGGACGCTATACGCTCAGCCTTCCACCCCTCAAGCGAGGGAAGTCTTTTGTCCCGCAATTTCAGGATAATAGGCGGTACTCAGACAGAGGGCGATAAGGTATATGTAATAGGCACCGAAGGTCAGAAAACAACGGAGTACACAAGTGTTTCTGCTCAGAACGGCGAAGGAAAGCAGGGCAAGATAGGAAACAAGTTCGTTATAATGGACAACAATTCCTCGGAGACTGTTGTTGCCGCAGTTACCACAGTAGGCACACCGGGTACCGTTACATTGCAGGGCAAGGGATATGGCCACGGAGCAGGCATGAGCCAGTACGGTGCCAAGGCTATGGCAGAAGAAGGCTATAGCTATACGGACATTCTTAAATTCTACTACAAGGATGTTGAAATCAAGTGAGGTTATTATGCTAAAGAGTGATTTTTATTTCGATCTGCCCGAAGAGCTTATTGCCCAAACGCCTTTAAAGGACCGTTCTTCGTCAAGACTTATGGTACTGGATAAGAAAACGGGCAGTATCGAGCATAAGATTTTCAGAGATATAGTCGATCTGATAGAAAAGGGAGACTGCCTTGTTTTAAACGAAACAAAGGTCCTTCCCGCAAGGCTTATAGGGGCAAGAAAGGACACAGGCACAAGAGTTGAAGTCCTTCTGCTCAAAAGGAATGAAAACGATACATGGGAAACTCTTGTATATCCCGGTAAAAAGGCAAGGCCTGGGCATATTATTGAGTTCGGCGGCGGACTTCTGGAATGTGAGATAGTCGATGTAGTGGACGAGGGCAACAGAATAGTTAAATTCAGCTATGACGGTATATTCGAGGAAATATTGGATAAGCTGGGAGAAATGCCTCTTCCTCCCTATATAAAGGAAAAGCTTGAGGACAAGAACAGATATCAGACGGTTTATGCCAAAAACGAGGGCTCCGCGGCAGCGCCTACGGCTGGTCTGCATTTTACACCTGAACTTTTGCAGCAGATACAGGATAAGGGCGTAAACATAGCTAGGCTTACACTTCATGTTGGTCTGGGTACGTTCAGACCCGTTAAGGCAGACAATATACTGGAGCATAAAATGCATTCGGAATTTTATATGATAGATAAGGAAAATGCCGAGCTTATAAACAAAACTATAAGAAGCGGCGGAAATATTATAACTGTAGGCACCACAAGCACAAGAACGCTTGAATCCATTGCCGATGAAAACGGCTTTGTCAGAGAGTGCAGCGGCTGGACTGATATATTCATATATCCCGGATATAAATTCAGGATAGTGGATAAGCTTATTACTAATTTTCATCTGCCCGAATCAACACTTATAATGCTTGTAAGCGCTTTGGCAGGGCGGGAAAATGTGCTTAATGCCTACAAAGAGGCAGTCAAGGAGAAATACAGATTTTTCAGCTTCGGAGACGCTATGTTTATAAAATAGAAGGTAATGCTATGGATTTATTTGAATATCAGGCAGGTCAAAAACTTAAAAGTGAAAGTCCTCTTGCCGCAAGGCTCAGACCTAAAAACCTTGATGAATTTGTGGGACAGGAGCATATAGTAGGCAAGGACACCTTGCTTTACAGGGCAATTAAAGCCGATAAGCTCTCTTCCATAATTCTGTACGGTCCGCCGGGAACAGGCAAGACGACCCTTGCAAGGGTTATCGCCAACACGACTAAAAGTGATTTCTTGCAGATAAACGCGACTACATCCGGAAAAAAGGAAATAACAGATACTATTGACAGGGCAAAATATACCCTTGGCAGCAGCGGACGCAGGACAATACTTTTTATTGACGAGATACACCGTTTCAACAAGACCCAGCAGGACACTCTTTTGCCTTATGTAGAGGACGGTACGGTGGTGCTTATTGGCGCTACTACAGAAAATCCCTATTTTGAGGTAAATAAGGCTCTTGTATCAAGGAGTATTATTTTTCAGCTTAAGCCTCTTACTGTTGATAATATAAAAACAATAATAATGAGGGCTGTTACGGATAAGGAAAGAGGTATGGGCTCCTTTAATGTCCGCATAGATAAGGATGCCCTTGAGTTTATGGCAAATACATCAAACGGTGATGCCAGAATAGCCCTTAATGCCATAGAGCTTGCCGTTCTGACCACAGACAGAGAGTCAGACGGAAGTATACATATAGATATAAGGACGGCGGAGCAGTGTATACAGAAGAGAGCCCTTAACTATGACAGGGACGGGGACAATCACTATGATACCATATCTGCCTTTATAAAGAGTATGAGGGGTTCCGATCCCGATGCGGCAGTTTACTATCTCGCCAAAATGATATATGCGGGAGAGGACCCTAAGTTCATAGCAAGACGTATTGTTATATGCGCTTCAGAGGACGTGGGAAATGCCAATCCCATGGCTCTTGTTGTGGCAAATGCCGCAGCTCAGGCTGTGGAGTATCTTGGACTTCCCGAATGCAGGATCAATCTTGCCCAGGCAGCGTCATATGTAGCCTGTTCGCCAAAAAGCAATTCAGCGGTCATGGCTATAGACAATGCCATGGAGGATGTGAAGAATATTAAGGTGGAAAGTGTTCCCGATCACCTTAAGGACAGCCATTATCCCGGCGCTGCCAAGATGGGACACGGCATCGGTTATAAGTATGCCCATGATTTTCCCAATAATTACGTTGAGCAGCAGTACCTTCCCGATGAGCTTGTAGGAAAGAAATATTATGTGCTTTCGGACAACGGAGAGGAAAAAAAGCTTAAGGCTTGGCTAAAATATATTAAGGAGAGATAAGTGTGTTTAAAAGGAGTTTTTTGACTGTTATTCTTTCTGTCATACTGTTTTTTCAGGTAATAAATATAAACACCGTTGAAACCGTGGCAGAGGAAAGGCTAAAGGGTGTCTGGGTATCTACGGTATCAAATCTGGATTATCCCTCTACCAAGACTACAGATGCCTCAGTGCTTAAAAAAGAGGCGGATACAATAATTGAGAAGTGCGGCGAAATGGGGATCACCGACATATTCTTCCAGGTAAGACCTACGGCAGACGCTTTCTACAAATCAGAGCTATATCCCTGGAGCCAGTATCTTACAGGTTCACAAGGCACTGCTCCCACAGAGGGCTTTGATCCCCTTGAATACTGGATAAGTCAGTGTCACAGCAAGGGTATCAAGCTCCATGCATGGGTAAATCCCTACAGAGTTACAAATCAGCCTGAAATAACAAGCGTCAATTCTCTTGCGCTCAGTAATCCTGCAAGGCAAAATCCTGACTGGGTAATAAGATATGAGGGCAAAATGTACTTTGATCCCGCTATACCGCAGGTGCAGCAGCTTGTTATAGACGGTGTTATGGAGATAGTCAGAAACTATGATATAGACGGAATACATTTTGACGATTATTTCTATCCGGGACAGAATTTCAGCGATGATGCTTCATACTCACAGTACGGAAACGGCGCCGACAGAGGAGAATGGAGAAGAGAAAATGTAAATGGTCTTATTAAGACCCTTAGTGAAAGCATAAAAAAATATGATCCCAACATACAGTTTGGCATAAGTCCTTCGGGTGTATGGGCAAATAAGAAAAATAACGAACTGGGCAGCAATACAAATGGCTCAGAATCCTATTACAAGCTCTATGCCGATACAAGGAAATGGGCTTTAGAGGGCTGGATAGACTATATTGCGCCTCAGATATACTGGGAAATAGGCCACAGCACGGCAGACTATAAGACTATAGCTGAGTGGTGGGCAGATACCCTTAAGAACTCACAGTGCAAGCTGTACATAGGTCTTGCCGATTACAAATGCGACGGAGCGGGACAATCAAGTCCGTGGTACAACGGCAAAGCCATAAAGGAGCAGCTGGATCTGAACAGCAGCTTAAGTAAGATACAGGGAGAGATACATTTCAGATATAAATTCCTTGTAGCAAATTCATATTTATATGATATAGTTAAAAATTACGGAGGAAATGCCGTTCCCGCAATAAATACCTCTGTAAATACGGATAAAGCAGCAGAAAAGACCACATCAGAACCTACTACACAGGCAACAACGATACAGACCACATCGGAACCGACTACACAGGCAACAACAGTATTTACCATACCGAAGAATGATACAGACGAAATAATGGTATATGTAAATAACAAAAAGGTAGAATTTGACCAGAAGCCCGTTATTTTAAACAGCAGGACCCTTGTTCCCTTCAGAAAGATATTTGAGGCTCTTGGCGCCCAGGTACTCTGGAGAGATGAAAAGGGCATACAGCAGGCAACGGCAGTAAAGGATAATAAGACAATATCCTTTGTAATAGGCGAAAAAACCATCGTAGTAGACAAGACAAAGACTGTTCCCCTTGACGTGGCGCCTCAGATAATGAGCAGCAGGGCAATGGTACCCCTAAGAGCCTTGTCGGAAAATCTGGGTCTTAGCGTTCAGTGGGATAACGACAACAGAACAATTACCATAAACGGATAATAAGGAGATTTAAAAATGATTGCAGTATTAGAAATTTTTAAGGCTATAGTTTTAGGTATTGTAGAGGGTATTACAGAATGGCTCCCCATAAGCAGCACGGGACATCTTATTATTATAGACGAGCTTATAGGCGGACTTATATCCGACGACTTTTCAGAGATGTTTAATGTGGTTATACAGCTTGGCGCCATACTTGCCGTAGTTTGGATATATTTCCACAAGCTTAATCCCTTTGCGCAGGATAAGACAAGCGAGGAAAAGAATAATACTATCGCTCTTTGGATAAAGGTAATAATAGCCTGTATACCTGCCGGAGTAATAGGCTTACTCTTCGATGATATTATAGACAAGTACCTCTATACTCCTACGGTAGTGGCAATAGCCCTTATTGTATATGGTATTGCATTTATAGTAATTGAAAACATAAATAAAAACAAAAAACCGAGATTTAGAAATCTTGACAGGCTTCCTCTTACAACGGCTGTGGGAATAGGACTTTTCCAGGTACTTGCCATGCTTGTGCCGGGTACCTCACGTTCAGGCGCAACTATACTGGGCGGTCTTATACTTGGCACATCAAGATATGTAGCAACTGAGTTTACATTCTTCCTGGCTATTCCCGTTATGTTCGGCGCAAGCCTTTTGAAGATATTCAAATTCGGTATGCCAAGCTTCTTTGAGTTTATAGTGCTTGTTATAGGTATGGCTGTTTCCTACATAGTTTCGGTGCTTTCAATAAAGTTCCTTATGAGCTATATCAAAAAGAATAACTTCAAGATATTCGGCTATTACAGGATAGTGCTTGGTATCATAGTTCTTGTTTACTTTATGATAAGATAATGAATAAAAATCACTTCTTTATTTAAAAATATAGAGAGGTGATTTTTTTATGTTCGCAAATTTTGAAGAGAGAATAAAATATATTGAAGATAAATTTAAGGACTGGGGAGATATCGTCAAAAGAAAGTTCTATGTAGGCAAAAACAGAGACAGGGCCGTATATATAACCTATATCGACGATATGGTCGACAGAAACCTTATTGAAGAGGAGATCATAAAAAACCTTATTATCAACATAAGACTTACTCCGCCTGAAAACACAAAGGGAAATGCCTTTGACTTTTATATAGACGGGGGAGTTACCACAGCCGATATAAAAAATGCAAAGGATATTGACGAGGCAATACTTGAGGTAATGAGCGGCAATACCCTTATGCTCATAGAAGGATGCGACGAAATACTTGTAATCTCCACTAAGGGCTTTCCCAAAAGAGGAGTGGACAAGCCCGAAACGGAAATAGCTGTACAGGGACCACAGGAGGCATTTGCCGAGTCCATAAGAATAAATACAGTACTCATAAGGCGCAGGATAAGAGATACAAGACTTAAGTGTGTGCAGTCAAAGGCAGGAAAGGTAAGTCAGACTGATGTTGCCCTTATGTATATGGAGGGTATAGCAGACAATAAGCTTGTGGAGGAAATAAAGAAAAAGCTAGCCGATATAAAGACCGATATGGTATATGACAGCGGTTATCTGGAGCAGCTTCTGGAAGGAAATAAATATTCGCCCTTTCCTCAGATACAGCTTACCGAAAGACCTGACAAGACGGCGGCAGAGCTTATGGAGGGCAGGATAGCTCTTGTGGTGGATACAAGTCCCTTTGTAATACTGCTTCCAGCTGTTCTGACAAGCTTTTATCAGGCGTCGGAGGACTATTATCAGCGCTGGGAAATAATGTCTTTTATAAGGATAATAAGGTATCTGGCAGGCTTTGTGGCATTTTCACTGCCGGGACTTTATATAGCGGTATCCTTATATCATCCCTCTATGATACCTACGCAGCTTGCCCTCAGATTGGCAGGTGCAAGACAGACGGTGCCTATATCAACTGTTGTTGAAATAATAATAATGGAGCTTATTTTTGAGGCGTTAAGAGAGGCGGGAACAAGAATACCTGCCTCTATAGGCTCCACCCTTGGTATAGTAGGCGGCATTATAATAGGACAGGCGGCAGTCGATGCAGGACTTGTAAGCCCTATGGCAGTTATAATTATAGCCCTTACGGGTATATGCAGCTTTGCTATACCCAATATTGCTCTTGTATCAGCCTACAGGCTTATAAAATATTTTATAATATTTACATCGGCTATAGCAGGACTTCTGGGCTATGTGGCAGGACTTCTCCTTGTGCTTATACACATTGCGTCTCTTGACAGCTTTGGCATACCTTATCTTGCGCCACTTACGGCGACAGACAGGAGCAGAAGGAGGATATTAAAGGATACTATATTCAGATTTCCATTGAAAAACAAAAAGAACGGGCATTTTTATAGCGAAATGGAGAGTGAAAACATTGAACAATAGAATTTCCGTAAAGGAGCTTAACAGTATAATAATACTTTCCGTACTGGGCTTTGAAATATTGCTCCTGCCTAAAATATGTCACTCTCTTACAGCTGTGATAGCGGCATCTCTTATGAGCCTTGTGCTTATGACTATAGCAATTTTTTCGGATATAGATATATATGATAATAAGCTTTGGCAGATAGTATATTTCATAAAAAATTTACTTGTTATAGTATTGCTTACCAAAATACTGGCAGACGCCGTTTCCTTTGTTATACTAAGGGAAATGAAGCTTTTTGAGATAATTCTTATAATAACTCTCCTATGCGGCTACTGCGGGTATAAGGGCATAGAGCCTATAGGCAGGATAAGTCAGATAATATTCTGGTTTGTGCTTTTGTTTACACTGTATATATACATTATGTCCATACCCGATGTTAAAATGGATAATCTGTTTACGGCTGTCAGGGGAAACGAACTGAGCGGAGTGATATACGGCTTTGTAATAAACAGCGGCGAAATTATACTACTTGTAAAAAACAGGCTTGCAGGAGATAAAACAAAGCTTTTCAGGTCTGTATTTGCAGCTTTTCTGCTTTTTGTTTTTATTTCGGGAGTAATAATAGGCAAAATAGGTACGGTAGGCGCCGATAACACTATGTATCCGTTTTTTGAGCTTATGTATACTGCCGATCTCCCCGATATCGTCATAAAAAGACAGGAGGGCATATTTATATCCCTGTGGCTCATAAGCTGCTTTATTACTTTGTTTCTGTACTATTCTTCAACGGATATACTTGCTAAGAAAATATTCCACGGTTCTAAATATGTAACTCTTGTTATAATGGCTGTGGTATTTGCATTTTCATATATACACCTGAGCCCACAGGCAACTATGAAAAATTACTGCTTTTTACAGATAGTGGGAGGAATATTTACAGCCTTTATAATTCCGCTTTTATATATAAGGAGGAACAGGAAATGAAAAGGATAATGGCTTTTATGTGTATTTTATTACTGACAGGCTGCAGCGGAGGAAAGGACCTTGAAAACAGAGATTTTGTTATGGCTGTAGGGATCGAAGAGGAACAAAAGGGCTTTACGGTATATACAAGCGTTGCCAAGCTAAGCAATAAGGGTGAAGACACGGGAAGTGAGGAAATACTATATGAGGGCAGAGGAGGAGATATAGCCTCTGCCCTTGCTGACCTGAATACAAGGACGGCAGGGGAAATATATATGGGACATACCAAGGCTCTTGTGCTGGACAGCGGCTTTTCTCAGTATGGACAGCTTATTGACTGCATAAAGGGAAATGTGGAAATGGGCAGGGATATTGTAGTGGTAAAAAGCGATGACGTAAAGTCGGTCATGGAGTCTAAGCCTGATGATATGACGGTCTCAGCTTATATATACAAGTATTTTGAGGACAAGGAAAAGATCGATGTGGATGACCTTATAGACAGCTTCAATTACAATACTTCAATTAATATACCTATGGCATCGGTCAAGGATGAAAAGCTGGATTTTACCTAAATTTTACAAAGACTTAACCAAAATATCATATCCTTTTTCGGTCAACTGTAGTATAATGGAATAAAAAATCGGGAGGATAAATATGGATACTATAATTTTTATTGTTGAGGACGATGAAAGTATAAGAGAGCTTGTGAAGGCTGCCTCAGAGGGCTATGGATATAAAGTCCATGCATTTGAAAGCGCAGAGGAGGCACTTGACAAAATGAAGACAACAACTCCCGATTTAATGATATTCGATATCATGCTGCCCGGTATGACAGGTATAGACGCTGTAAAACTCCTACGAGGCGAAGAAAGGTATAAAAAGCTGCCTATGATAATTCTGACGGCTAAGGACAGCGAAACAGACAAGATAGCAGGTCTCGACGGCGGTGCAGATGACTATGTAACAAAACCCTTCAGCGTAATGGAGCTTATGGCAAGGGTACGCTCACAGTTGAGAAAATGCGATAAAAATACCTCCGCTGTAAAGGAAATGGGCATTCTGAAGGTCAATACAGATACGAGAGAGGTATTTGTAAAGGACAAGCTCTGTATTCTTACCTTCAAGGAATATGAGCTGTTGTTATACCTTATTGAAAATACCCACAGAGTTGTAACCAGAGATGAACTTCTGAATAAAATATGGGGATATGATTATACAGTAGAAACAAGGACTATAGACATACATATTAGGACTCTGCGTCTTAAAATAGGAGAAGCAGGAGAATATATAAAGACTATAAGAGGTATGGGCTACAGAATAAGCAGGGATTGATCAATATGACTAAGGCTATATATATAAGGCTTGTGGCAGTAATATTTGCTGTCTTGACGGTATACACCGCAGTATTTATATACTTCTATACTGAATACAATATTAAGAACACTAAAAGCGATATGATAAGCGCTGTCAATATAATAGAAAGGTCTATAAGCTATGATGATAATGTACAGGAACGCATAGCGGAATATAAGGATGCCTTTAATATTGAAAATATGCGCATTACTGTCATTGACAGAAACGGAAATGTTATAGCGGACAGTGACGGCAGCATATCAGATATGGAAAATCATATCTCCCGCAGAGAGGTGCAGGAGGCGCTTAAGGTCGGAAAGGGTACAGATATAAGAAAATCGGAGACTCTTGGAATTAAAATGCTTTATATTGCTGTGCTTAGCAGCAACGGAAATATCATATACAGGATATCTATACCCTATACCAATGGACTTATTTATGTAAAGACAATAATCCCTGCCTGTGTTGTTACATTCATAGTTACGTTTATTTTTGCTCTCATATTCGGCAGAACGATGGCAAAAAATATAACAGAACCGCTTACAGAGCTTACAAATGAAATTATGAAAATAAATGTAGGAGCTGCCGCAGATATCAAGGAGTATAAATATGAGGAACTCAGCTGTATTGCAAGGGCTGTAAATGTACTTTCCGAAAGGGTTAAAAAGGGTCTGGATGATATCAAGGAAATAAACAGGAGAACGGAATATATACTGGATAATATGAACGACGGCTTTGTTATAATAGACTCCGAACAGAATGTAATAAGCATAAACAAGGCTGCTATGGATATACTGGAGTGCAAAAGACGAAAGAGGATATCAAATATTGTACACTATACAAGAAATACAGAGATACTGGATGCTGTTGAAAAAGCAGCAGTAAAAGGTCAGGACAGCCTTTTTGATATCAGACTTGAGGACGGAAGGATCGAATCCGTTCATATCTCAGCTATCGGAAAGGGCGTTATAGATGATAAGGGCGGAGTAATTATGCTCCTTGTAGATGTAACCGCGGAAAGAGAAAGCTATGACATACGTCAGAGCTTCTTTTCAAATGCTTCACATGAGCTTAAGACACCAATCACCTCTATAAAGGGATATTCCGAACTTCTTGCCTCAGATATGGAATACAGCGAAGAACAGAAAAGGGAATTTATAAACAGGATTAGAAAGGAAAGCGACAATCTGACATCGCTTATAAACGATATACTTACGATTTCCCGCATAGAATCGGGAGAAAGCAGAAAGGATAAGGGAAATATAAATTTAAGGACTGAAACAGAGGATATACTTAAGTCCTTAAGCCCTGCAATTTATGATAAAAATTTGTCGGTTGATATGGATTGCGGAAATATTGTAATAGATGCCGAAAGAAATAAAATATCGGCTTTAATTTCCAATCTTGTAAGCAATGCCGTTAAATACAATAAAGAAAACGGCAGCATATCAATTTCAATGAATTGTGAAAATGATAAACTATATATCATGGTTGCCGATACGGGTATAGGCATACCCAAACATGAGCAGCAAAGGGTTTTTGAAAGGTTTTACAGAGTAGATAAGGGCAGGAGCAAAAAAACAGCAGGCACAGGACTGGGACTTTCCATAGTAAAACACATTGTAGCCTATTATAACGGTACTATTGAAATGGAAAGCGATACGGACAAGGGTACTGCAATAAATATAATGCTTGATCTAAAGCAGACTGCATAGGTCTGCTTTTTTACATTTATTTAACATACATAATACATAAATCTGATAGACGGCATTTTTACAATGCTGTATAATCTCCTTGAAAATATAAATGTAAAGGAGAAATCAATATGAAAAAAACATTAAAGCTATTAACGGTATGTGTATTATCAGCACTTGTCTTAACTGCCTGCGGCAGTACTGACGAAAGTGTTACGGGTGAGAGCAGTACATCGGCAGGCTCTGTTATAAGGATGAGCGGTTCTACATCTATGGAGAAGTTTGCAAACACCTTAAAGGAAACCTATCTGGCAGATACAGGCATTGAGATAGACTGTCAGTTTACGGGATCGGGCGCAGGCATACAGGCTGTTATAGACGGCACTGTAGATATAGGTAATTCCTCAAGGGTTTTGACCGATGAAGAAAAGGCATCGGGTATTTCAGAAAATATAGTTGCCCTTGACGGTATAGGCATAGTAGTGGATAAGGCAAACACTATAAGCGATATTACAAAGGATGATCTTGCTAAAATATACAAGGGCGACATAAAGAACTGGAGCGAGCTTGGCGGCAATGATGCGGCAATAGTTGTAATAGGCAGAGAGGCAGGCTCAGGCACAAGAGGTGCTTTTGAGGAGATACTTGGTGTGGAGGACTCCTGCGTATATGCTCAGGAGATCAATTCCACAGGTGCTGTCATGGCAAAGGTTGCCTCTACTCCGGGCGCAATAGGTTATGTTTCCCTTGATGTAATAGATGATACGGTAAAGTGCGTATCAATAGACGGCATTGCAGCCAATACGGACAATGTAAAGAGTGGAGCATATACGCTCCAAAGACCATTTGTAATGGCTACAAAGGGCGAAATTTCCGAGCAAAAGCAGGAGGTACAGGATCTCTTTAATTACATAAACAGTGACAAGGGACAGGAAATTATTGCAAATGCCGGTCTTGTATCTGCGAAGTAATATGAGGTGACAATATGGAAAAGGTCTTGCCTTTAAATAAAAATAAAGTCATTGATAATAAAAGAGAAGCTACCGCCAAGTTTATAATGGGCAGCAAGCGCTTTAGCTCATTTACAGAGCAGCTTATGGAAACCATATTTGCCCTATGCGGATTTTCGGCAGTAGCTGCTGTAGCTGCCATAACTGTATATATGATAATTTCAGGAGCGCCTGCGGTATTTAAGGTAGGTATCGTAAAAATGCTTTTCGGCACAGTATGGGCGCCTACGGCAGCAGAGCCTTCCTTTGGCATAGCTTATATAGTTCTTACATCTGTAATAGGTACGGCAATGTCTATTGCAATAGGAGTGCCTGTGGGACTGCTGACGGCAGTATTCATATCTGAGGTCGCTGATAAGAAGGTAGCGGGAATAGTAAAGCCTGCTGTTGAATTATTGGCAGGCATACCCTCGATAGTATACGGACTTTT
Source organism: uncultured Clostridia bacterium (assembly GCA_947589665.1). Lineage (GTDB taxonomy): Bacteria > Bacillota > Clostridia > Lachnospirales > CAG-274 > CANPXH01. The sequence continues at coordinate 18,062 of CANQBJ010000005.1, read as the reverse complement.
AGGTCTGCTCATTATAAATCCTGTTATGGGAAGTATTGAAAGGGTACTTTTTGCAGACTCAGATACCCATGTTATGAATGGCGGTGCCGATCTTATATCTGCTGTTCTGGTACTGGCTGTTATGATACTTCCTACAGTTATAAATGTATCAGAAACTTCATTAAGGGCTGTTCCCCTCTCTTTAAGACAGGCAAGTCTTGCACTGGGCGCAACTCCTGTGCAGACTATATTCAAGGCGACTATACCTGCTGCCCGTTCTGGTATCATAACCGCTATTGTGCTTGGTGTAGGAAGAGCCGTAGGCGAGGCTATGGCAATAGTGCTTGTATCGGGAAATACGGTAAATATCCCTTTTCCTTTCAATTCAGTAAGATTTCTTACAACAGGTATAGTTTCCGAAATGGGCTATGCCTCAGGGCTTCACAGAGAGGCTTTGTTTACAATAGGTCTTGTTCTCTTTGCTTTTATTATGATGATCAATATTATTATAAACGGTATACTTGAGGGCGGTGACAAAAATGAATAACAGTATCTGCCATAAGACAGTAAGAATAAGCGACAATATTTTAAAGGCGCTGATATATTTATCTGCCATACTTTCCGTTGGTATACTTATAGGTATAATAGTCTATGTGGCTTTCAGAGGCATAGGAGCAATAAGCTGGCAGTTCCTTTCAACTGTTACATATGAAATGAATAATACCTTCGGTATACTGGGCAATATTGTCAATACGCTTTATATCATTGTTATTACACTTGTTATTGCCACTCCCATAGGCATAGGCGCAGCAGTTTATCTTACAGAGTATGCCAAGCAGGGGAAAATAGTAAGGCTTATAGAGTTTACAACAGAAACTCTATCGGGCATACCGTCTATAATTTACGGTCTGTTTGGTATGATTTTCTTTGGCAAGACGCTTATGCTTGGCACATCTATACTCTGCGGCTGTCTTACACTTACAATAATGGTGCTACCCCTTATAGTCAGAACCACGCAGGAAGCTCTTAAGACTGTACCGGAAGGCTACAGGACAGGCGCTGTGGGTATGGGCGCCGCAAAATGGTATACGATAAGGACGATCGTGCTTCCATCAGCCTTGCCGGGTATAGTGACGGCAGTAATATTGAGCATAGGACGTATAGTAGGCGAGTCGGCTGCTTTGCTCTTTACAGCAGGCTCAGGCTATTATCTGCCTAAAGCCTTGCTTTCACATATATTCAAGTCAGGCGGCTCTCTTACAATACAGATGTATCTGAGTATGGAAAGAGGAGAGTTTGACTCAGCCTTTGGCATAGCCCTTGTACTTGTGGCAGTAGTCCTTACTATAAATGTTCTTACCAAAATGATAACAAATAAAATGAAGAAAGGTGCTTGAATATGAAAGCTAAAATAGAGGTAAAAGACCTTAACTTATATTACGGCAGCAATCACGCTCTTAAAAACGTAAGTATGGATATTCCCAACAGAGAGATAACGGCATTCATAGGACCGTCAGGCTGCGGCAAGTCTACATTTTTAAAGACATTAAACAGAATGAATGACCTTGTGGACGGAGTTAAAATAGAGGGAAAGATAACACTTGACGGCGAAGATATATATGACAGCAATGTAGATACGACCTTGCTCAGAAAAAAGGTTGGTATGGTGTTCCAGCAGCCTAATCCTTTCCCTATGAGCATATATGATAATATTGCCTATGGTCCAAGAATACACGGCATAAGAAACAGGGCTGAGCTTGATGAAATAGTTGAGACCTCATTAAGAGGCGCAGCTATATTTGATGAGGTAAAGGACAGGCTTAAAAAATCGGCTTTGGGTCTTTCGGGCGGTCAGCAGCAAAGACTTTGCATAGCAAGAGCATTGGCGGTAAAGCCGGAGGTGCTTTTAATGGATGAGCCCACATCTGCTCTTGATCCCATATCCACACTTAAAATTGAAGAGCTTATGTCTGAGCTTAAGAATAAATACACCGTCGCCATAGTTACACACAATATGCAGCAGGCAACCAGAATTGCAGACAATACTGCCTTTTTCCTTGTAGGTGAAATGGTGGAAATGAACAAAACAGACATACTGTTCTCAAGACCTAAAGACAAGAGAACAGAGGACTATATTACAGGTCGTTTTGGCTGAGAGGGGGAAATCAATATGGTCAGAAGAAATTTTGAGACCTGTCTTGAACAGCTTAATACAGAGCTTATAAAAATGGGAGCTATTGTTGAGCAGGCGATCAATACCTCAATAGCTGCCTTTAAGAACAGAGATATTGTAACTGCAAGAGATGTAATAGAAAAGGATAGGATAATTGACGATATGGAGAAGGACATAGAGTCCAAATGCCTTTCCCTCATACTAAAGCAGCAGCCTGTTGCAGGAGATTTAAGAGTTGTGTCTACTGCCCTTAAAATTGTGACAGATATGGAAAGAATAGGCGACCATGCCTCCGATATTGCGGAACTTGTGCTGGATATGGAAGATGAATATAATTATGATATAGTGGAGCATATTCCTCCTATGGCTGAATCGGCAGTCAGTATGGTACATGAGGCAGTTGAAGCCTTTGTGGAAAGAGATACAGAAAAGGCAGCTGTAATCAAGGCAAAGGATGATATAGTCGATGATCTCTTTGAAAAGGTTAAAAAGGATATAGCCAATATACTCCTTAACGAACCAGAGAAAGGAAATATGAGTATTAATTTTCTGATGATAGCCAAGTATTTTGAAAGAATAGGCGATCATGCTGAAAATATATGTGACTGGATCGAGTTTTCACAAACAGGAGATTATAAAAACGACAAACTACTGTAAAATAAGGCGAAAGCCTTATTTTTTTGCAGAAATAAACGGACGTATTGCCTGCCGTGTAAATAGGGAGTGTCACAGCAGAAAATACCTCCGTATTATCTCTTTGTTATAAAATGACAAGCCTTAGGCTCAACTGTATTATAAAACTTAAATCAAGCTTTAAGTCAAGCCATTTATTATTAAGAAAATATTAAGCTTTGCCGTTTTTAAAACACCTCTTATATATATTGGCATATATAAAATTTTATTTGCGCAATGTAAAATATTTGTATATTCAAATTACTTATGATATACTTGAAATATAAATAAAAAATAAGAGGGAGGACTATATGAAATATCTTATAATAGGCGGAGGAGGAACGGGAGGTCCCCTTGCCGCATATATGACTGAGGCAGGAAAGAATGTCACCCTTATAGCAAGGGGAGAACATCTTAAAAAAATTAAAGAAAAGGGCTTAGTAATAGAAACGGATTGGAGAGATACTTACAGCGTACCTGTAAAGGCTTGTACAACAGATGAGTATAAGGACAGTCCCGACGTTGTATTTGTATGTGTAAAAAGCTATTCCCTTGACAGCGTTGTGGACTTTATAAAAAGCATTGTAAAGGACAATACTGTTGTAATACCTTTGCTTAATATATTTACAACAGGACAGAAATTGCAGAAAGAGCTGCCGCATAATCTTGTGACAGACGGCTGTATTTATATTTCAGCAAATATAATTGATCACGGTATGCTCAAGATGCACGGAAATATATTCAGAGTCGTATTTGGCGTCAGAAATGAAAATGAATACAGACCTGTGCTTGAAGATATTAAAAACGATCTGTGTCAAAGCGGTATAGAGGCTATGCTTTCTCACAATATTCAAAGGGACGCTCTTAAAAAGTTTTCCTATGTTTCCGCTATGGCAGCCTGCGGTCTGTACTATGATACAGAGGCGGACAGAGTACAGAAGGAAGGCAGTGAAAGACAGTTGTTTTCAGACCTTATACTTGAGATAACTGCTCTTGCTGAGGCTATGGGCTTTCCTTTTGACGAGGATATGGTAAAGGTCAATCTTGATATACTTGATAAACTCTCTCCCACAGCCTCCACATCAATGCAGAGGGATATACAAAAGGGCAGCAGATCGGAAATAGACGGACTTATATATGAGGTCGTAAGGCTTGGCGAAAGGTATAATGTAGCTTTGCCTAAATACAGAATGGTAAGTAAAAAATTTCACAATATATACAGTTAGAAAGGAGTAAAGGTATGAAGAAGGCATTTAAAAAGTTGACGGCAATAACACTTATGCTTGCAATGGCAGTAAGCACGGCAAACGTAATGGCAGAGGATGATATAAGGCTTCCTGCCTTCCCCGGCGCTGAGGGCGGCGGTAAGTATACCACAGGCGGCAGAGGGGGAGAGGTTTATATAGTAAATACCCTTGCCGATTATGACCCCGATACCGAAAAGCCGATAAAGGGTTCGTTCCGTGACGCAGTGAGCAAAGATAACAGAATAATAGTTTTCGATGTATCGGGTGTAATTAACCTGAAAAATTCTCTCCTTATTACCGACAGGAAAAATCTGACCATAGCAGGACAGACTGCTCCCGGCGACGGCATTACCATACATGGATTTGAAACGAATGTAAGCCGTTCACAGAATATTATAATGAGATATCTCCGTTTCAGACCGGGCTCAGACAATGTACATAAGGGCGATTCCATGGATGCTATATGGGGAAGAAGTATGAAGGATATGATAGTTGATCATTTGTCAACATCATGGTCAACAGATGAGACCATGTCCCTGTACAGAGCGGAAAATTTTACGGTACAGTGGTCAATTATAGCTGAGAGCCTTGCCATGAGCGGACATACAAAGGGCAGGCACGGTTACGGAGCTATATGGGGTGGTACAAACGCTACATATCATCACAATTTAATAGCTCATCATACCTCACGGAACCCACGTTTCGGCGGCGGCACTGTCGAGGCTGATGACAATGATCATATTGCTAATTTTGACGTAAGAAATAATGTACTCTATGACTGGGGCTTCAACTGTGCCTACGGCGGCGGCAGAGCCGATCTCAACTATGTATTCAACTACGTTGTAGCAGGACCGGGTACAAGAAAAAGCGTAAGAAACAGGCTTATAGACTGCGGCGAAAAGAACAAGCCGGGTCGGTTCTATGTTTACGGCAACTATATGTACGGCAATGACGAAGTAAGCAATGACAACAGCAAGGGCATATATATCTCAGAGGAATCTGCGCCTTTCACAACTATAGTTGACAAGGAATTTGAAATGGAAGGCACTAAGCCTGAAAATTTACATACGGATACACCGCAGGCAGCCTATGAACAGGTGCTTGCCAAGGCGGGAGCTACCTATCCAAAGAGAGATGCGCTTGATGCAAGGATAATAGACGAGGTGGAAAACAGAACGGGACGCTTTGCCAATGTACATGAAGAGGTGGGCGGACTTCCTTATACGGAAGAAATACACAGAGACGCCGACTTTGACAAGGATCACGACGGAATAGAGGATAAGTGGGAGCTTGCAAACGGCTTGGACCCCGAGGACAGCAAGGACAGTTCTCTTATAGCCGAAAACGGCTATGCCAATATAGAGAATTATTTCAACTCACTTGTAGATATGGAGTATGTTCCCGATAACCCCGAGGTTAAAATAACTTCGCCTTCAAATAACGCCATATCTGAAAAGGGCGAAAGGGTGCAGATAACGGCAGAGTGCAGTGATACTGTATGCAAGCTGGAGCTTTACAAGGGCGATGAGATAATTGATACTATGGATGTAACTCCCGAAATGTCGGGAAAAGCCGTGTTTACAATAGACGGCCTTCCGGACGGAACATATTACATTTCCGTAAAGGCAACCGATTCAAAGGGCTTGCAGACACAGTCTACGGCTATAGCACTTCATATAAATGAAAAAACCGATTTAGGACAGTGGAAATCCGTTGATATAGGTTCTCCTAATATAAAGGGCAGTGCATCGGTATTTGGCGATACTGTAAGAGTAAAGGGAGCAGGCAAGCTTCAGGGGAATAATGACACGGCGCATTTTGTTTACGTCAAAATGAGCGGCAATACGGAGATCGTTGCAAAGGTAGAGGATATGACAGCCGTTGACAATCATGCCTTTGCAGGCGTTATGATAAGAGAAGGTCTTTCTCCCGATGCAAAGACGGTTGCCGCAGGCATTTCCCATACAAAGCCCTATGAGTGGAAGGAAACAGACCCCGAAACAGGCAAGAGTACTACATATTACAGAAATGCATTCAGCGCTTATATGTGCGGCAGAAGAGCAACAGGCGGCAGCTTCGATATGCTAAGCGAAAATCTTGATTCTCCAGAGGCAGCCGCAAAGTCAGGAGTTCAGCTTAAGAATGACATTCCTTTTAAGGATTACGGCGAATTTTTAGGCTATTACTTCAAGCTTACCCGTATCGGCAGCAGATTTGTGTCATATATTTCTCCCGATGGCGTTAAGTGGACAAAGCTTGGCGAAATGAAGGAGGATATGCCTAATGATGTATATGTAGGACTTGCAGTAGACGGAAATAAGGTAGACAATCAATTGGACAACCTGAATACAGTTGATTTTTCTCACGTAAGAGTAAGCTAGGAGGCATTTATGAAATATTTGATAGGTATAGATATAGGCACCTCTGCGACCAAGACTGTGCTGTTTGATGACAAATGCAGAGTGATAGCGTCTGCAACACGGGAATATCCTCTTTATCAGCCCCATAACGGCTGGGCGGAGCAGGACCCAGAGGACTGGTATAATGCAGTTATATCAACACTAAAGTCAATTGTTGAAAAAAGCAATGTAAACAGTGAGGATATTGCGGGAATAGGTCTTTCAGGACAGATGCACGGACTTGTTATGCTGGATGAAAACAACGCTGTAATACGTCCGTCCATAATATGGTGCGATCAGAGAACGGCTAAAGAGTGTGAAGAAATAACAAAGAGAGTAGGAGCGGAAAGGCTTATTGAAATAACTGCAAACCCTGCGCTTACAGGCTTTACGGCATCCAAGATATTATGGGTAAGGAACAATGAGCCTGAAAATTATTCAAAATGCAGGCATATACTTTTGCCTAAGGACTATATACGTTTTAAGCTGACGGGAGAATATGCCACAGATGTATCTGACGCAAGCGGTATGCAGCTTCTGGATATACCAAACAGATGCTGGTCCGATGAGATACTTGAAAAGCTTGATATTGACAGATCGATGCTTGGAAGGGTATATGAATCTCCCGAAATAACAGGCTGTATAACAGAGGAGGTATCCCGGCTTACAGGTCTGTCCCCTAAAACCTGCGTTGTGGCAGGAGCAGGTGACAATGCCGCAGCCGCTATAGGAACGGGCATAGTAAAGGACGGAAAGGCATTTACAACTATAGGTACATCGGGAGTAGTATATGCCCATACTTCAAAGCCAGCCATAGACAAAAAGGGCAGAGTGCATACCTTCTGCTGCGCTGTTCCGGGATGCTGGCATATTATGGGAGTTACACAGGCGGCAGGACTTTCTCTGAAATGGTTTAAGGACAATTTCTGTCAGGACTATATTGCAGAGGCTGAAATGAAGGGCTGCGATGTATACGATATCATCAATAAGCTTATAGAAAACGTGCCTATAGGCAGCAACAGACTTATTTATCTGCCTTATCTTATGGGTGAGAGAACTCCTCATCTAGATTCCGACTGCAGAGGCGTGTTTTTCGGGCTTTCAGGCATACATACAAAGGCTGACCTGTTAAGAGCAGTTATGGAGGGCGTGTCTTTTTCCCTTACGGACTGCAAGGAAATACTGGAGGAAATGGGCGCCGATATAAGCGAAATGATGGCATGCGGCGGAGGCGGAAAAAGCCCTGTATGGCGGCAGATATTGGCGGATATGTATAACTGCAATGTAAAGACGATAACATCGGATGAGGGACCCGCCTTAGGCGCCGCCATACTTGCGGGAGTAGGCACAGGCATATTTGATAGCGTTGAGTCAGCCTGTGATAGATTTATACAGGAAAAGGACACATCCTTTCCCAATAAGTCCAATAATGAGAAATACCGCAGGCTCCACAGACTTTATCAGAAGCTGTATACCTCTCTGAAGGAGGACTATAAAGAGCTTGCAAAGCTTGATATTTAGGAGATATTGATATGTATGAGCTTATACAACTGACAGACAAGTGCTATTATATACAGAGTCCTGCCAAAATCGGACTTGTGAAAATAGGTAAAGATGAGGTGTGCCTTATAGACAGCGGCAACGACAAGGAAGCGGGGCGTAAGGTAAGGCAGATACTGGATGCCAACAGCTGGAAATTAAAGGCTATATACAACACCCATTCCAATGCAGACCACATAGGCGGCAACAGATATCTGCAAAATCAGACGGGCTGCAAAATTTATGCAAAGGGCATAGAATGTGATTTTACAAGACATACTATTCTGGAGCCTTCCTTCTTATACGGCGGCTATCCCTGTAAGGACCTAAGGCATAAATTTTTGCTGGCGCAGGAAAGCAATGCAGAAGAGCTTACCGAGGATGTGCTTCCCGATGGCTTTGAAATGATAGACCTTAAGGGACACTTCTTTGATATGGTCGGCTTCAGGACAGATGATGTCGTTTATCTGGCGGATTGTCTTTCAAGCAGAGAAACCCTTGATAAATATTGTATCAGCTTTATATATGATGTTGCAGAGTATATAAGGACCCTTGAAGGAGTAAAGACCATGGAGGCAAGGATATTTGTTCCCGCCCATGCCGAGGCGACAGAAAATATTGGAAGGCTTGCCCAGTACAACATAGACAAGGTATATGAAATTGCGGAAAAGATAACCGATATCTGTATCGAACCCATATGCTTTGAAAATATACTGCAAAGGCTTTTTAATGATTATGGTCTTGCTATGAACTTTGAGCAGTATGCCCTTGCAGGCAGCACTGTACGGTCATATCTGTCATGGCTTAAGGATAAGGGAAGTATTGATGTAATATTTGAGGACAATATGCTTTTATGGAGAAAAAGAGCTTCTTAAATGAGGCTCTTTTTTGTCTTGTACTAATTTCAATATTATGTTAAAATTAAAATAACAATATTTTATGGAGGAATGTATTATGAAATTCAAATGCAAAAGATTATTATCGGCTATACTTTCCTGTTCACTGGCTATGTGCGGGATATGCGTATATGCAGACAGTACTCTCTCTTCACCTGTTACAATTAAGGTCGGCAAAACAAGTGAAAGCGATTTTACAAGCATACAGGCGGCTCTTGATTCCATTAAGGGTATGCCTACGGAAAAGGCGCCTGTGACGATAAATATCGCACCGGGTACCTATAATGAGGAAGTAACTGTAAATAAGCCCTATGTAAGCCTTGTTAACAATACAAAATCTGATGTTGTGATAACCTATGACAAGGCTAACGGACATCCCGATGAAAGCAGGAATTTCGGTACGGACAAGACTGCCACAGTTACAGTTGACGCTGCCGCTGTAGGCTTTAAGGCAAAGAATATCACCTTTGTTAATTCCTATAACATAGATGAGCCTGACAACGATGTGAGAAAGCAGACTCAGGCTGTTGCCCTTGAAACTCTTGCGGATAAGGTAGTGCTTGAAAACTGTAAGATGATAGGCAGGCAGGACACCCTTTATCTTAAAGGTGCGTCAAAGGGTCAGAATGTATACGGCTCTGCCAACAATGCCAGAGTTTATATAAAGGACTCTTATGTAGAGGGTACTGTTGACTTTATATTCGGCGACGCCACTGCCTATTTTGACAACTGCGACCTTAAGCTTATGAGCTATAAGAACGGCGGTCACTTTACTGCGCCCAATACTACGCTTTTCAATATAGGCTATGTTTTCAATAACTGCCGTCTTACTGTAGATGACAGCTATACTGAGGATATGGCTTCCAAGATAGATTTGGGCAGACCCTGGCAGTGTGATAGCGCATATCCCAATTCAGGCTCAAACAGTGTATTTATAAACTGCTCTCTTCCCGATATTATGAAGACTGAGGGATTTAGCACATGGGACGCTACAACAATGGTTAACAAGATCAGATTTTATGAATATGGTTCGGTAACAGCACAAGGTCATGATATAGACCTGTCTGCACGTGCCGATTTTGTAAAGATACTTACAGAGGAACAGGCGGCAGGCTTTAATTCTTACAATGTATTAAAGGGCAGTGACAACTGGATTCCTGCGGACAAGAAGGGCAATACAGGTATATGCGACGTTACTCTTAGCAGCTATGACATATCTGTGCCCCAGGGAGAGACCTATGCACTTAAGGCTATTGCTCTGCCTGTAGAGAACAATGGTAGCATCACCTATTCTACAGCTGATGAAACGGTTGCCTCCGTTGATGAAAATGGCATTATTACAGGCATAAAGACAGGCAGTACTAGAATTTATGCCTCTGCCGATAACGGTATGTCAGCCTATGCAAATTTGACTGTTACAGCGCCCAGAACTGCTGTTCCCGAAATAGCAGGGATATCCATAGGCAATGAGGACAAGGCTGTAACTGGTCAGACATTAAAGGCTGAATACAGCTACAAGCTTGAAAGCGACAATGCTATAGACGCCGCTAAAATAAGGTGGTATGCAGTCAAGGGCGATGAAAAAATAATAATAAAGGAAGGCGTAGGCGAATACTATCAGAGCTATGAGCTTACAAAGCAGGATATAGGCTATAATATTATGATAGAAGTACTTCCTGCCACTGTTACTACCTATGGCGAGTATGGAGAGCCTGTTTCCTATACAACAAAGACAGCAGTCGCACCTAAGAACAATGAAGAAGGCCCTGTTTTCAGAACAGGCTTTGACAAGGGTACAGAGGGCTGGAGTGCCGATGGTCCATGGAACAAGCTTAATAACGGCTATAATAGCTTTGTTGCGGCAGGCTGTCCCAATGACAGTACATGTACTCTTGTATATGACAACGGAAACTGGGACAATATCAAGCTTGAAGGACGTTTCAGATTCAATCCCGAAAAGAAGGGTCTTGCATCTACAGGATTTTATAATATATATATAAACTATAACAAAGACACAGACAGCGGATATATGGTAAAGCTGGGAAGAGGCAGCAATACCAAGAGCATAATACTCTATCTCTGCAAGGTGGTAAACGGCGAAGAAACAGTACTTGCTAAGGATGATACAAGCCTTAAGGGTAATATTTATCAAAATTCAGGCGAAGACAATCCATATTTTACAGTAACTCTTTCAAAGAATATGGGAAATATTTCCACAAGCTTCTTTATTGAGGGTACAAAGAAGGCCTTTGCGACACTTACCGCAGAGGACAGCGAGCCTTTAGGCGGGGGTACCGTTTGTCTTAAGGCAGGCGGTGACGAGGACGTTGTAATGGCTGACAGCATAAGTATAGTAAATACTGCCGATGAAACAAAGGACGCCAAAATAAAGCTTTATTTAATGGGCGATTCTACAGCTAAATATTATGGGGATGACAATACCATAGGCGGCTGGGGCGAATATCTTGTAAACTATCTTGACAGTGATGTAGAGCTTATAAATAAGGCAGAAGGCGGCAGAAGTGCAAGATCATACCTTAATCAGGGCAGACTTAAGGAAGTGCTTAATGAGGTAAAGCCCGGCGACTATGTATTCATACAGTTCGGAACAAATGACCAAAGAACAGATGACGCAGCCTTTTTAGAGCATTCCGTTGTATTGGGAGAACCCGATGCAAACGGTATTTATCCCACTATGGCAGCTACGCTTACAAAGACTCCGCAGTCATTATACAACAGCTATAAGAACACAGAGTACCCATACGGTGAAATGTTCTACCCCTATGAAAGCGGTACATTTAAGTGGTATATGAAACAGCATGTAGATGCTATAAAGAAATCGGGAGCCATTCCCGTACTCCTTACACCTATGTGCAGGATATTCTTTGACAGCGACGGCAAGATAACTCCTCATTTCGGCGAAAAGGACGGATATATCACCGCCGTTAAGCAGCTTGCCGAGGAAGAGGATATTTTATGCCTTGATATGTTCGATATAACCAAGGCGCTTTATGAGCAGTACGGTGTACTTACTACACAGGGCTTGCACAATGTCAAGGAGGACGGTACTGTTGACCTTACGCATTACAATAAGTTCGGAGCCAATCTTATAGCAAGCAAAATGGCAGACGCTATAAAGAATTCAGAGCTTACCATTGGCGATCATATTATTGCCTCAGAAATAGCAGTAGACAGAACACAGTCACTTAAGACAGCCAACCTTTTTGTACTTGGCGGAACACCTGCGGCAGGCGACGACAAGGGAGATTATGCAGTCAATGCAGGAGGCTATGGAGACTATCTCCAAAAATATCTTTCAGGCAAAATAACCGTTAATAATTTAGCTGTAAAGGACGCTACTACAAAGAATTATATAAACACAGCCGAATACAAGAAATACACTGAAAACCTTAAGGAAGGCGATTATGTATTGATCAATTTCGGAAACAATGACGGTGACGACAGAGGCAGCGAAAACGAATATTACAATTACGCATATGCCTCATCGGATATCAATGCCAATAATTCCTTTGCATACTATCTTTATAACTACTATATAAAGCCTGCTGAGGATAAAAAGGCTGTTGTCATACTTATGACGCCTACTGCCGAGAGAAGCTTTGAAAGCGGTGAATATAAGGCAAATGAAAATCTGTATGTTCAGAATGTAATAGATGTGGTCAAATCAAAGTCATATTTCTATGTCAACTTAAACGACGTTACTCAGAACCTTTATAAAACTATGGGTGAAGAGGGCAGCAAGGTACTGAATGCCGTTGACAGAAATAACGGTATATCCTCTGAGATATTAAGTGAATTTGGCGCCGATACCGTTGCAAAGAAAATACTTACAATGCTGCAATCATCCTCAGCGTCACTTAAGGACTATATTAATAAAGACGCTCTTGATGCCAAGACAGTTATGACAAGAGCAGAGTTTGTAACTATGGCTATGGATGTCATAGACAAGGTTGAAAATATTGATGATAACTTTGACGATGTTACAAAGGGCAAGAGCTACGAAATGCCAATAGCCTCAGCCAAGAGCTTAGGTATAGTAAAGGCATTTGACAATAATAATAACTTTAACCCCGAGGGCAGACTTACAGATACCTTTGCAATATCCGTTATTAAAAATATATTGCAGTATAAGGGTTCAAATGCAGATATGTCAGATGTATATGCTCTTCTCAAGGGCGAGATATCACATGAAATAGGCATATACGCTATTGACAGACTTTACGAGGTGCTTAAATGATGAAATTTATATCATGGAATGTAAATGGACTGAGAGCCTGTGTAGGCAAAAATTTTATGGATTTTTTCAACAGCATAGATGCCGATATATTTTCATTGCAGGAAACAAAGCTACAGGAGGGGCAGATAGACCTGCCTCTCCCGGGCTATCACTGCTACTGGAACTATGCCGAGAAGAAGGGCTATTCCGGTACGGCTGTATTTACTAAAAGGGAACCCCTTAATGTGACATACGGTATAGGCATTTCCGAACACGATAACGAGGGCAGAGTTATTACCTGTGAATTTGATGACTTTTATTATGTGACCTGCTATACTCCCAACTCTCAGAATGAGCTTGCAAGGCTTGACTATAGAATGAAATGGGAGGATGATTTCAGAAAGTATCTCAAAGAGCTTGACAAAAACAAGGCTGTTATACTATGCGGAGATTTGAATGTAGCTCATAATGAGATAGACCTTAAAAATCCCAAGACCAACAGAAAAAATGCGGGCTTTACCGATGAGGAAAGAGATAAAATGACTAAGCTTCTGGAAAGCGGCTTTATAGATACATTCAGATATTTCTATCCCGACGCTGAGGGGATATACAGCTGGTGGAGTTACAGGTTCAGAGCAAGAGAGAAGAATGCAGGCTGGCGTATAGACTACTATATTGTAAGCCAGCGGCTTAAGGGCAGGCTTAAGGACGCTAAAATACACACAGAGGTATTCGGCTCCGATCATTGCCCTGTAGAGCTTGATATTGAGTAGGTGATAGTTATGAGTTGTAAAATAAATCAGGTAGAGGCTAAGAAAATAATGGACAGTGACGAGGATATCACAATAGTTGATGTCCGTGATGAGGAGGAGCTTGCCGAGGGCTATATATATGATTCTGTGCTGATACCTCTTGATACCGTAAGGGAAAAGGCAGAGGAAATAATAAAGGACAAGGACAAGACTGTGCTTGTATACTGCCGCAGCGGCAGAAGGAGTGCCATAGCCTGCCGTATACTTGACAGCCTAGGCTATAAGAATGTATATGATTTCGGCGGTATTATAGACTGGCCCTTTGAAAAGGTTTTTTAATATTGCTTTAACATGTTTTTAACATAAGTGCGCTATAATAAATTCAGGCAGAGATGCCTGAATTTTTATTTATTTGGGATATATTCGGCAATATCTTCAAGCTTACAGTCAAGAATAGAGCAAAGCTGGTCTAAGGTATATGTGTTTACATTGGAATTTTTTCTGAGTCTGTCAAGCTGACCGCTGCTGAAACCATAATCCTTCAGAAGCTTGTACTGTGAAATATTCTTTTCTTTCATTGTTTGCCATAGCTTTGTAAACACTATCATTATTTCACCGCCTTAAGTAACAGCTTGTAACTAAAATAATCTAATTAGATTATATATTAGTACTCTTTTATTGACAATTACCCGATAACGGGCTATAATTGTTGTTGTAAAATAAAAAATATTGACATATATAACCGTCAATTATAAACTAAAATAAACACAGAAATAGGAGGAATAACTATATGAAAAAATTTATTATTTGTACTCTTGCATTATGCTCTGTTATGAGTATATCTGCCTTTGCGGGTTATCAGATCAATGATAAGTATTATTATTCGGACGATACAGGTGAGATCGAATATATCGACTCCGAGGGCAAAGAGGTGTCAAAGGGCATTTTTAACTGGGCTGATGAGCTTAACGGATATATACTTGCAGGCGGCGACAAGGATATGGTATGCCTTCTCGATGAGAATTTGAACGAGGTCATACCTATGGAATATGACAGTATCAAATACAATGAATACACCGATACGTATGTATGCCATAAGACCGATTCCGTTGACTTTTACGACAAGGATTTCAATAAAATTTCTCAGCCCATAGATATAAGGCCGATACCCTCTACGGAGTACTTTGAGCTTGTTATTGTTGACGAAAACAGCGGAAAAAATATGTTTTATATATGCGATAAGGAGGGCAACAAGCTTATCAATAAGGGATATTCCAAGCTTGAAGGCGGCGGAGGAAGCATAATAGCCCATGACAACGGAAGGAGCGGTATTTACAACAGTAGGCTTGAATTAGCGGTACCCTTTGATTATTTTTTAATAAGCTATGACAGCGGTATATTCAGATGTCTGGGAAGTGAACCGGCCTATTATACGGATAAATTTGAAAAGGCCGATGGAGAAAATATTGATCAGATATACGGTACTCCTTATTTCAGCAAGAACGAGACAAATAATATATATTCCTATATATGCGGCTTTACCGGTAATGTATTGGTAGACAAGGGGTATTATCGCATCGATCCTTCCAAAAAAAATAAAGAGATAATATGTTATTCAGAGGGAACGGCAGATGTATATGATTACAATCTCAATCTTGTTGAAACAAGAAAAAGCGATATTAAATTTATGACGCCCATAGAGGGAATGACTGACAGATATGTATTCAATATCGCTCCCGAGGATCATATGGTCTCTACTAATTGCTGCGTCACGGACGGTGAAGGAAATATACTGAGCAAGCAGTATACCAATATAGTACCCAAGGCATATCCGGGGAATACTCTTGTCGCTCAGATACCCGCAGGACATTCTGACACGTATGTATGTGTACTTGACCCGGATTTCAAAGAGATAGCAGGACCCGAATACGGCGATATGCTTGTAAAGGAAGAGGACGGCGCTATATATATTGAAAATGTATGGGCAGGCAGTGATACAAAGTATTACGACCTCTACGGCAATCAGTACAAGACAAAGGCAGAGGCTCTTGCAGCAGCCAACACAAAGGGAGAGGCAAGCTCTTGGGCTAAGGAAACAATAGAAAAGGCAATAGAAATAGGCATTGTTCCCGAAGAATTGCAGTCAAAGTATATTAAAAAAATAAACCGTGATGAATTCTGCCGTCTTGCCGTTAATACATATAAAGCTGTGACCAAAATGGAGTATACTACTGACAAGAGCTACTTCAGAGATACTGATGCGGAATATATCAATGCCGCTTATGAGCTGCAAATTGTAAGCGGTGTCGGAAATGATATGTTTGCACCCGAAAAAAATATTACACGTCAGGAGGCTGCCGTTATGCTCAATAACCTTGCAAGACTTCTGAATATAAAGGGTACGGAAAATATAGGGAAGTTTGTAGATGAAAGCTATTTTGCCGACTGGGCAAAGTCCTCAATATATTCCGTAGCAGCTATGAAAAGCGGAGATACCTACGTTATGGCAGGCACAGGCGAGGGCAAGTTTTCACCATGGATGAATTATACAAGAGAACAGGCTATTGCCACAATGTGGAGATTGTATAACTGTCTGGAGGGCAAAACAGACGGATTTCTTACTACATATTCAAAATCACTTTCCAATGAAAAGGATGCCGAAAGTAAAATTGCGCAGTTTACGGCTGATAACAGCGAGCTTATAAAGGGCGCAAGAACTATAGACTATGTGGGAGACGACAAGTTCCTTGTTTACTGGGGCGGTGATTTTGCTTTCGCAGAGGTCTATTGCTGTGATTACTGCGCACTCATAGATATAAAGGGCAATTTTATTATACCCAAGACCGATAACCTCATTATAAATATAGGCTATGGAAAATTTATACAGTATGACAAGGCTGATATTGGCTATGACCGGGATAACTATACGCTGTATGATATAGACGGCAAAATTCTGGACCTTGAATTTGAGCATCTTCCCGTTAATGATAATATAGGCTTTTTGGACAGATATTATAAAATGGTAAGAGAGCAAACAGGGGAGGACAGCGATACTATAATCAAAATTTCAAGCTTGGACATTAAGCTTATACCAAGCGATAAAAATGTATATTACAATCAGTATAACTGGAATGCAACAAATCAGCAGCTTTGCGATTTTGCTAAAATACTTTGTGATAAAATAGATATTGATTACAACGACATAGAAACGGATGTCAAGGAAATATTATCGGTGAATTCGGAATTTGACCCCTTTGCAGACACATCTGTAAACAGTGCAAGGGCTGTATTTGACTATTTGCTTAAGTTAAAAGACAAGGAGGATATTTCAGAGGAAGTATTCGTAAATAAAAACAGTGAACGCTATACCTTTGAAGATGCAACACTGACTGCTTACAATATATATGAAAGCCTTACTGATAATTGATATGGTTGAATAAGTGTTTTTAATGGAGGCATATTTATGAAAAAAAGCATTGTTTATTGTGTTATTATTAGTATATTTTTATCGCTGAACATATTTTGTATGAATATCTATGCTAGTGATAATGCTTTAAATGTTGGCGACACAATTATACTTGGAAAATATTTTACAGAAGAAATAAGTGCATATGATGATAAAAATTCCGAAATGATATTTTGTGACAATATTGAATGGGGAACGGAAAGATTGTTTTCATTGCTAAAGGGAAACGACGGACTTATTTTAAGAGTTGATCACAGACCGGGACCTGCATATTATAGTATGGCTCCTCTGAAGTGGAAGATAATAGACATTGACGACGGCAAAGCCACGCTTATGTGTACCGACATGACCTGTGACAATATATTTAAGTCTCCTGTAAAAATGGACGAAAATGGAGCTTATTCTCTTGAATATTCAGCCGGGGAATGGAACAGCAGCGGTATCGTCAGAAGCTTTCTTAACGGTTATGACGAAAGATATAATAATATGGCTGTAGATTATTCCGAATATGGATTTTTGCCCATAGCCTTTTCCGAGGGGGAAAAAGAAAAACTCATAGGAAAGGATATAGTTTCAACAGACGGAGGTATCATTACTGACAAGGTGTTTTTGCTTTCGCCTGATGATATGGAAACAATGTTAAAAAATAACATAGTTCTTTCGGATACCGGGGACGAATATTTACTTAGAAACGATACAGAT
>CANQBJ010000004.1 GCA_947589665.1 uncultured Clostridia bacterium | reverse complement strand
CCTTCGGCAAAAGCAAACCTTCGGTTTGGCGGATAACTTCTTCCGCTGCAATGGAACTGTCAGCTGCGGCAAAAGTCTATATAAAAATATCTGTGAGCGGGGCTGACTGAGAGGTCGAACCTATTCCTATAAACAAAAATCTATCAAAAACAAACTGCCGCAACAGCATATTTTTCTATAATGCTTATTGCGGCAGTTTATTTTAAATTTCAGCCATAACATCCTGCATATCATACTTGCCAGGTGTCTTATTCTTTATAAATTTAGCCGCCTTTACGGCTCCCACTGCAAATACTTCCTTACTGTAGGCAGAATGCTTAAACTCTATTACCTCATCTTTGCCTGCAAATATGACCTCGTGTTCGCCTACGATAGTTCCGCCTCTTACCGCAGACAATCCAAGCTCTTTTCTTTCTCTTTTTTCTCTTACCTTACTTCTGTCATAGACATATTCAAGCTGATCGTCTACACATTCGTTTACAGAATCTGCAAGGAGTATAGCGGTACCGCTGGGAGCGTCTATTTTCTGATTGTGGTGTCTTTCAACTATCTCCACATCAAAGCCTGCGTCATAGAGTACAGAGCTGTATTTCTTAAGTATAGCGGCAATAAGGTTTATGCCAAGGCTCATATTTGCGCTCTTGAACATAGCTACGTGCTCTGACGCACTTTCTATCATTTTATTGGTCTCATCACTTAAGGCAGTTGTGCATATAACGGCAGGTATGCCCTTTTCTTCCGCATATTCTATAACAGAAGGAACTGCCGTTGCTGTTGAGAAGTCAATAATAACATCTGCATCGATATTGCAGTCCTTTATATTGGTAAACACGGGAAATTCCGCATTTGCGGGAGCAATATCCACACCTGCCACAATTTCAGCGTCACTGTCATTCTTGACTATATTGCATATGACCCTGCCCATTTTGCCGTTACAGCCGTGCATAATAATTTTTGTCATAATTTTCACCTTTCTTTAGTTAAGGGATCACAGAATACCAAAGTCCCTCATAGCTCTTTCAAGCTGAGCTCTGTGTTCCTCTTCCATTTCAAGCAATGGAGAACGATATGTACCTGCCTTCATACCCATCATATTAAGGGCAGCCTTTACAGGAATAGGATTGACCTCTGAGAAAAGGTTCTTAACAAGGTCAAGGCAGTCAAGCTGCATTTTACAAGCCTTCATTACATCTCCGTTTAAGTAGCTTGCTACCATATCGTGAGTATATTTGGGAGCAACATTTGAAAGAACGGAGATAACACCCTTGCCGCCAATTGAAAGAAGAGGTATTACCTGATCATCGTTGCCGCTGTATATATCCAGTTCGCCCTGAGTAAGCGCCGCAATTTCAACTACCTGAGAAATATTTCCGCTTGCCTCCTTTATACCTACTACATTTTCTATCTTAGCTATTTCGGCGGCAGTCTTAGGCATAATATTTACACCTGTTCTGCCTGCAATTGAATACATTATGATAGGAAGGTCTGCTGCGCCTGCCATTTCTGTATAGTACTTTACAAGACCCTTCTGTGTAGTCTTGTTATAATAAGGTGTTACGATGAGAAGTCCGTCTGCGCCGACCTCCTGACATCTTCTGCACAGCACCTTTCCGTGTTCCGTATCATTGCTGCCTGCGCCTGCAATAACAGGTATTCTGCCTGCCGTCTTGTCAACAGTATACTTTATTACTTCTATCTGCTCATCATCGCTTAATGTAGACGCCTCACCTGTAGTGCCGCATATTATGATGGCATCGGTCCCATTTGCTATCTGGTATTCCAGCATATTGCCAAGTGCATCAAAATTAACGCTCTTATCCTCATTAAAAGGAGTAACAATGGCAACTCCTGCCCCTGTAAATAAAGTTTTCTTCATATAAATACCTCCTATCTGTCAAAATAGCCTTTTTCTGCAAGCAGCTCTGCCATAAGAACGGCGCCGCCTGCCGCACCTCTTAACGTATTGTGTGAAAGACATACAAACTTGTAGTCATACTGGCTGTCTTCCCTTAATCTGCCTACGGAAACCGCCATACCGTTTTCAAGCATTCTGTCAAGCTTAGCCTGGGGTCTGTCATCTTCTTCAAAATAATGTATAAACTGCTTTGGAGCAGATGGCAGCTTAAGAGCCTGAGGAACACCGCTGAATTCTCTCCAAAGCTTAAGTATCTCTTCCTTGGAGGGCTTATTCTCAAAGCTTACAAATACGGCGGCAGTATGTCCGTCTGAAACCGCTACCCTTAAGCACTGAGTAGTGATATTGGGTGTTGCTGCATTTTCTATAACATAGCCGTTTATTTTGCCCCATACCTTCAATGGCTCCTGCTCGGACTTCTCTTCCTCGCCGCCTATATACGGTATAAGATTATCTACCATTTCTGGCCAGGTATTAAAGGTCTTGCCTGCGCCTGAAATTGCCTGATATGTACAGGCAAGTACATTCTTGATACCAAACCTTCTCAGAGGATGAAGTGCAGGAACATAGCTCTGAATAGAGCAGTTGGACTTAACTGCGATAAAGCCTCTCTTAGTGCCTAAACGCTTTCTCTGAGCATCTATTATCTCTATATGTTCGGGATTCAACTCAGGCACTACCATAGGAACATCGGGAGTAAATCTGTGCGCTGAGTTATTGCTTACAACCGGGCATTCAGCTTTTGCATATCTTTCTTCCAATGCTCTTATTTCATCCTTTTTCATATCTACTGCGCAGAATACAAAGTCTACCATTCCTGCAATCTTATCAACATCTGCCGCAGCATCCATAACAACAAGCTCGCCTATAGCCTCAGGCAGCGGTTCTGTCATAGCCCATCTTGAACCAATGGCATCCTTAAGCTTTTTACCTGCTGAACGAGGACTAGCCGCAACTGCCACTACGTTAAACCACGGATGCTTATCCAGAAGGAGAGTAAATCTCTGACCTACCATACCCGTTGCGCCAATAATACCTACATTAAAACTTTTCATCTCAATACACTCCTAAATTAAAAATAAAAAAGATTGACAAAAGCCAATCTGTGAAGAAACTTACACAGATAGCTCTCCATTGCATACACAATGACAGTCGCTGAGCTGTTGGCTGCAGCAACCAGAACACAGCTTGTCAGAGAGGCTGTATTCTTCGGCATCTTCCCCTTTCAATTAATATCGGCTGCCCTCTGCGGCATCTATTAATCTACTGATGTAAATGCACCTCTATCCTTGTATTATCTTAACTATATCATTATTTAGTCCTGTTGTCAACATATCTTTATTTTCTTGTTTAATAATTTATATTATTGCGCAAAAACTCTTGACTTTATATATCTGCAATGTTATAATTATATTACAAACGATAATAATTATCAATTATATCAAGGAGGATCTAAATTATGAAGAAATTTGTCTGTCCCGTTTGCGGTTATGTTCACGAGGGTGACTGCCCTCCCGATAAGTGTCCGCAGTGCGGTGTTCCCGGTTCTAAGTTCAAGGTAGTTGAAGAGGCTAATTTAAACTGGGCTTGCGAGCATCAGGTAGGTATAATCGACGGCGTTGATCCTGAGATCGTACAGGGCCTCAGAGATAACTTCAACGGTGAGTGTTCAGAAGTAGGTATGTATCTTGCAATGAGCAGAGTAGCTGACAGAGAAGGCTATCCCGAAGTTGCAGAGGCATACAAGAGAATAGCTTATGAAGAGGCTGAGCACGCCGCTAAGTTTGCAGAGCTTTTAGGTGAAGTTGTTACAGATTCCACCAAGAAAAATCTTGAATTAAGAGTTATGGCTGAACACGGCGCTACAGAGGGTAAGCTTAAGCTTGCTAAAATGGCTAAGGAGCAGAATCTTGACGCTATACATGACACAGTTCATGAAATGGCAAGAGATGAGGCAAGACATGGCTGTGCATTCAACGGCTTACTTAAGAGATACTTCGGCTGATACATAAGTCTTGCTTATTAAAAGTCTGAGGGCAGAATTTCTTCTGCCCTCTTTTTTATTTCCTGTTTTATAATTACTCCTCTTTTGCGGCATATATAGGAAAATTCATATTCTCAGAGTAATACACTCTGACAGCTTATAATTATAGAGATTATAACTCTATTTGTCAAGAAATTTTATTTTTTACTTTATAATTGAATTAGGAGGAGCAGTATTACTTTTATGAGGTGATATTATGAATTACAACGAAAGAATAAGAGAAATGCGGGAAGATCGCTTATTGACCCAACAGAACATAGCCGATATTCTCCATATAGGACAAAGAACATATGCCGATTACGAAAGCGGCAAAACCCGTATACCCGTTGACAGTCTTTTAATACTTGCCAAGTTTTATAATGTATCTCTTGACTATATAACAGGGGCAAGTAACATAAAAAACGAATATCCCAAAAAATAATAAGCTGCGGTATTGCAGCTTATTATTTTATATATTGCTGAATGTATTGTATAAATTCAGTACACCGAAGCCCCATAGATTATTGGGATATATTTCAGACACATCTACCGGTTCTGCACCTCTTATAAGCATAGATTTAACAGTAGCAGTATTCATATTGAAATCATTTCCTCTTATTATGCCCCACTGCAAAAGCAAAGCAGCGGCGCCTGCTGTCACTGCGGCGCTTATGCTCGTAGCTCCCGTAGATGGCGCGGCAATTTCGGGCTTAAGTATATTATAGCGTGTAGGACCCCTACCCGATGTGGGTACCATGGCCCTTGCCTTGTAGTCATAAGCTCCTACAGTCATTATTTCATAGAGAGTTCCCGGCACAGTAACGGTTGAGGCGGTATCGGGAGATAAAAATGTGATATTGGATACAAGATTTGATATAGGCAGCCAGCAGTTGATACGTGAATAAATTGAAGTACCGTATACCCTTATTTTCCACACTCCCGCAATAGGCCGTCTTATGCTTATGATCGTAAGCTGACTTGTAGTCTGGGAATAGGGTATCCTGTACTCCACGGTCACATCGGAGCCTATAAGTGGCAGCGAATATGTGCCTACAAAGTTATTTCTCGACTCAATTCTGCCTATGCTCTCGCCTATAGGCGGTATAATGCCTACATCTACCCTGTCTACAATGTTATTCCACATCCACATTGACATAACTTCAACATTTTCTCCTATGCTTATTTCTGTATCACGATATCCTGTTTCACCTATATCAAAGGATGTATGCCTCTGTGTCAGAGCCTCGTTTCCCGCAGCTACCGTAACACATACTCCCGGCTTGACAGATACATTGAACATATATTTTTCAAGAAAGGTCTGACCGTCATGACCGCCTTCATTGGTTCCCAGCGCAATAAGTATTGAAATAGGCCGTCTTGCCTCTCTTGCCTTGTCAACTACATAATCTATCCCCAGCATTACATCGGAGGATTCATAGGCTGCTGTGTTTTCGGATATGCCCATACGCTCTCTGTAATAATTGCTTGCGCCCTTTAGCTTTACTATGACAAGCTCGCTGTCGGGAGCCGCCTGAAGCACCGTTTTTGCAAGTGCGGTACCATGTCCTTCTTCATCAGTCACATTTATATTTCCCGCTGTTATTTCGGCATTGGTATATTCCCGTCCAAAGCATACCGAAGAGTTTTCATCGGTATAGTCCTCATCCTGCACCCATATTGAGTATATTCTGCTGTCGCCGTTTTCATATTTGAATGCATCATCATTATAATTGATGCCCGTATCTATTATTGCTATAAGCACTCTGTTGCCCCTAAGTTCAAGAGGAGGCTCCTGTACAAGAGTTATATCCGCCGCATCGGTAAGCTCATCCATAATTCCCATCAAAAGAGGAGTATAAGCCCGCGTTCCTCTTCCCAGACTTGGATTATTGAGCATTCTTTCATATTCGCTTCTGTCTATATATACAATAATGAAATCACCATATTCCAGCCGACAGAATTTTGCCCCCATACTTTCAAGTATAAGCACATTTACTTCGCTGTATTCTACAATAATGGATATCTGTTCGCTGTTCTGTGTATTCACTCTCATTGCAGATACGGGTATAAGATTATCGTAGACATTTTTAAGACACAGCTTTCCGTAGCCAAAATTACTGTTGGGATAGGACATACTTCTGTCCCTTGCAGCATACCGCCTTAAAAATGCCTTAAGTCTTTCGCCGTACATATTCCTGTCGTTGCCCTGTACTATTCCCCATTCCATAAGAAGTGCCGCCGCACCGCTTACAAAGGGCGCCGCTGCGCTTGTTCCTGTGAATGTGGTGTAGCCTCCGCCTAAGCCTGCCGTTATAATATTTACACCGGGGGCGACAATATCAGGCTTTACATACTCTACCTCCCTTGTATATCCTCTTCCTGAAAATGGCGCTATGACCCCTGTCTGCGAATTGTATGCGCCTACCGTCAAGGCCCTGTATGCCGTTGAAGGTATTGTAAGAGTGGTGTTTATTTCAGGTGATAAAAACCTTGTGTTCTCGTCTGTGCCCTCGCCTACGGGCATCCATATGCTGTAGCCGTCCTGTACCGCATTTACAGTCCTTATCCTGAGCCGCCATATGCCCGAATTTACAAACTGCATACCCTTAAGGTCTATATATATGCTCTGATCAACTCTGTTGGGCTGAGGATCATTTACGGTAATGGTCACCTTTGTATTATTCAGTATAAAATCAAAATACTTGTTATTTTCATCCAGCACACCTCCCGTGCTGCCGTTAGGAGATATTATTTCATATGTATATTCATCAGCAAAGTTTTTCCACAGTTCCATATGTATACCTGACAGGCTGCCGCCTATATTAAATTCCACATCGTTATTCCCCTGTCCTCTGTAATGATGGGATTTGTCTCCTTCATTACCGCTGGATATAACTATTGTTACGGGAAATTCCTGCGCAATCCTGTCTACAAACTGTTCAAAATCAGACTGTCCGTTGTGTGAGCCTGAATTTGTGCCGTATGAAATATTTATAACGGCAGGCATATCAAGCTCTCTGCCCTTTTCTGCTATAAACTCTATTCCCCGCATAATATCCTCTTGTGAATTTCGTCTTATGGCAACTGCTATTATAAAGCTTTTGTAGGCAACGCCTCTTTCTCCGCAGGCTATTCCCGCAACTGCTGTACCGTGGCCGTTAGTATCCATATGACCTATATCGCCTCTGTCTATTTCATCCTTTGTATACACTCTGTCCTGCGGGATATCCCATATATAGAGTATACGTTCTCTGAACTCTCTGTGGGTATATTCTATTCCCGAATCTATTATACCGACGATGACGCCCTCGCCCGTAAGTCCGCCCACATTTTCATTTCCTACTGTTATACAAGCCGATCTCTTTCCCTGTTCTGCCATAAAATCACCTCATATTATTATATTTATATAAATTTTAAATATGCTGTTGACAAAAAACATAAACAGTAATATACTTGTTTACAGGGAATGAACGTCTCCCTTGTCTTTGGACTAAACCGCTTTAAGCTGATGACTTCTGCTTTACAGGAGTATTATCGGCTTTTTTTATTATATAAATGAAAAGAGGTACTTTTATGCTTACAGATATGGCAATTATTCTGATACTGGGACTTATTGGCAGCTATATTTTAAGGCTTTTAAAGCTGCCGCCGCTTATAGGTATGATATTTATGGGTATACTGGCAGGACCTTATGCCCTTAATATACTAAGAGGAGGCATACTGGATATTTCGGCAGACTTAAGGCAGTTCGCCCTTGTTATAATACTGACAAGAGCAGGTCTTACACTGGATATAAGCGACCTTAAAAAGGCAGGCCGTCCTGCCCTTCTGCTATGCTTTCTGCCCGCCTGCTTTGAAATATGCGGAGCTTTCATAATTGCCCCTTTGCTTTTAAATGTTACACTTATGGAGGCAGGTCTTATAGGCGCTGTCATTGCGGCAGTTTCTCCTGCTGTTGTTGTGCCGAGAATGATAAGCCTTATAGAAAACAAATACGGCACAAATAAAAGCATACCTCAGATGATACTGGCAGGCGCCTCTGTAGATGATGTGTTTGTCATAGTTGTGTTCACAGCCCTGCTTACCGCTGCCTCAGGCGGAAAGGTCTCACCTGTATTATTTGCCGAAATACCTGTTTCAATAGTACTTGGCATACTTTTAGGTATAGCTGTAGGTCTTGGTCTCAATATGTTTTTCTCCAAAACAAAGCTTAACACTACAGTTAAGGTACTTATTATGCTCAGTACTTCATTTCTTCTCATAGCGTTTGAGGATATGCTGGAGGGTATTATACCCGTTTCGGGACTTCTTGCAATAATGTCCTCTGGGATAATACTTAACAGAGTAAATCCAAGTCAGGCAAAAGAAATATCAAAGGTATATAACAGTCTTTGGATATTCGGAGAAATAGTATTATTTGTACTTGTAGGCGCTGCCGTTGACATAAGCTATGCCCTTGCCGCAGGAGCAGCTGCAGTGGTAATAGTGCTTTTTGCCCTTGTTTTCAGAATGTGCGGTGTATTTACATCTGTGCTTGGAACTAAGCTTAACAAAAAGGAAAGGCTGTTTACAATGCTTGCCTATACCCCTAAGGCAACTGTACAGGCGGCAATAGGCTCACTGCCTCTTTCAATGGGTCTTGCCTGCGGAAATACAGTGCTGACCGTTGCCGTACTTTCTATACTGATCACTGCGCCCTTCGGCGCAATATGTATTGATAAGTCGTATAAATATTTACTTGAAAGAAATGCCTAAAGACATTTCTTTCAGTTAGCTATCAGAACTTTTACCTTCGGTAAAAGCAGGGCTTATACCCTGTCGGATTAATCTTTCCGATTCA
This sequence comes from uncultured Clostridia bacterium, assembly GCA_947589665.1. Taxonomy (GTDB): domain Bacteria; phylum Bacillota; class Clostridia; order Lachnospirales; family CAG-274; genus CANPXH01. The sequence continues at coordinate 61,178 of CANQBJ010000004.1, read as the reverse complement.
ATGGTAGGGACCAGCATTGCACCGAAAGATTTATCGGACAGCCGAAGGCTGGCTTTCACAAAGTGAAAGTGCTGACGTGTTTACTGATATTTTGACAAGTGTGCAAAATATCAGTAAAGTCCCTGTCCTCGGAGGAAGTGAATTCCTCCTGCGGATTAAAGTCTGCGACGCTTTTTGCAAGCTGTTCTTTATTTTAATTCATATTTACGGTCAAAATATTGTTTTTTCCAAAGTCTAAATATCCCTTGCCAAAGGCAAGGGATAAATTCCTATTTATAAATCCTGTGCATCCTGCTCTGACAGCAGCCTACAGACGTTACTTGGGTACCCGACTCGGATCAAGCTACCTTACGACACATAGAATGACTTACTTAGTGCTGCTTCCTTCCGGACCTGACACGGTTCACAAGGTTCTATTGCGTAAGACTCAATCGTCAACATCGGATAGTCCAAGGCAGCTCCACAGACTGATGCCTCGGCAAAGGACATAAACTCTGCTAAAGCGGATTGCAGACTACAGGGCACCGCTGCCTCCCCGGCTAGCACAGGACTATATTATTTTACTATTAATTTGTGGGTTTGTCAATAAAATATTGCCTATATATTGCCTATATTGCCTATATATTGCTGAAATCCGTTATAAAGCCATCAGCCGCAGCCTTTATTTCTTCCCATTTACAGTCGTTTGCCTTATCGTATACGGCTATGACCTCCATGCCCGCGGACTTAGCCGAAAGTATGCCCTTTATTACGTCTTCATAAACTCTGCAGCAATGAGGTTTCGTTTTCAGCCTTTCGGCGCAGAGCAAATATATGTCGGGAAAATCCTTATTTCTCACATTTTTATCTGAGCCGTCCGCAAAGGCATCAAAAAAGCTCATAATACCCTCTCTCCTTAAAACAGGCAGATAAAATTCAGGATTTGACGCTGTTGCAAGTCCTATTTTAATTCCCTGCTGCCTTAGTTTATATATGTAGTTTTTTACATAGGGCTTTAGTACAACATTGTTTTCATATTCCTTAAGAGCGTGGGTATTCCACTCTTCCATAATATCTCCTACGCTCTCTTTGATATTGTACTTTTCTTTTGTGTAAACGGCTCCGTTATAAAAGCTCATGGTACTTATGGCATCTACATAGTCATCCGGTACTTCCATACCTCTGCGCGCAAAAAAATCCCTGTCCACCTTATTCCATACATATGTACTGTCCGCTATCGTTCCGTCAAAGTCGAATATTACTGCCTTCATTTTCTGAACCTCTTGAAAAAATCTTTCATAATGCCTGAGCATTCTTCCTTCATAATGCCCTCTGTTATTTCAACATAGTGATTAAATCGACTATCCTGAAGTACATTATATATAGAACCTGCGCAGCCCGCCTTAGGATTTCTTGCGCCAAATACGACCTCCTTTATCCTTGACTGCAATATTGCGCCTGCACACATGGGACAAGGCTCTACCGTAACAAAAAGAGTGCAGTCCTCCAGCCGCCAGTCACCTATAAAGCTACAAGCCTCATTAATGGCGATTATTTCCGCATGCGCCAGTACATTGCCCTTTGTCACTCTTAAATTGGCGCCCCTGCCTATTATCTCATCATTGTACACTATAACGCAGCCTATAGGCACCTCGCCCTTGTCATAGGCTATATGTGCCTGTTCAAGCGCCATATTCATATATTTTTCGTAGTCCATATGATCACCTTAAAAAGAATTTGTATACGGGATAAATAAGCTTAAGTCTTTCAAAAACAATATCGGCAAGCTCCTCGGAATAGAATTCCATATTGTTGTAATCCTCATATCTTATAAAATCCAGATATTTTCTCTGAGCCCAGTCGTTTACATCCTCGGGCAGCTCCTTGTTAAATACCCTCTTGTATTTCTCGCCTGAAAGAACGAATATATCCTGTGACTTATATTTCTTGATAACTCTCCTGCAGGCAGCTATATTTGCGTTTATTTTATTCCTAAATTCCTCCATACCCTTTGGCTCGGCATAGAAGAAAAATCCATATCTCCACCAATCCGGTGAAATTTCAAAAAAGAATGTAGGATTAGGGTATGTTATATGCGGACTTCCGTCAGCCCTCAGAAAAAACCATTTACACTCCTTATATGGATTTTTGTTGTTTGAAAATCTTATATCCCTGTTGGCTCTTGACACCTTTGGCTTTTCGTTAAAGGAGCGGTCATATTCGTGAAATCTCTTGAATAGCTCCTCAGCCAGATGCAGCATCGGTTCGTGAACATATTCCCTGTACATATCCTTATGCTCATGAAACCACTGTTTGTTGTTATTATACCTTATGCCTATAAGATATTCATTTGTTTCTTCTGTAAAAAAATCAGCCATAATATCAAACCTCACATTATAATATCAAAAAGAGGTATCTTTTGAGATACCTCTTTATTATAGCATATATTTTCAGATTAGTCCATAGCTCGGATAGTTTCCATTATGTAGTCAGCCAGTTCCGCACTTGTACAGCCGTCGTCATGACCTGTAATTCTGATCCTTTTCTCCGTCTGAGTACAGATATCAAGCGCTTTGTCCAGCTTTTCTGCCTTGTCGCCGTAGCCTATGTGAGCAAGCAGCATAGATGCCGCTCTGATAATGGAGCATGGGTCCGCATACTTATCTCTGCCCTCTTCTACCATTCTTGGCGCTGAACCGTGAATAGCCTCAAACATAGCATATTTCTTACCCATATTTATTGAACCGGCTGTACCTACACCGCCCTGGAACTCGGCAGCCTCATCTGTAATGATATCTCCGTAAAGATTGGGAAGCACAACTACCTTAAAGCTCTGTCTTCTCTTGGGATCGATAAGCTTAGCTGTCATAATATCAATATACCAGTCGTCTGTTTCGATATCGGGGTATTCTTTTGCGATCTCCTTGAAGGTATTGAGGAATTTACCGTCTGTAGTCTTAATAATATTTGCCTTTGTAACACAGGTCACCTTACCCTTGTTATTCTTCTTTGCATAATCAAAGGCGGCTCTTATTATTCTCTCTGTACCGTCTGTTGTGGCAACGGTAAAGTCAAACGCAAGGTCGTCATCGACCTCAAATCCCTTTGAACCCAAGGTATAGGAGCCCTCTGTATTCTCTCTATAGAAGGTCCAGTCTATGCCCTCCTCTGGTATTCTTACAGGTCTTACATTTGCAAAGAGGTCAAGCTCTTTTCTCATAGCTACATTGGCAGATTCAATATTGACCTTATCTCCCGCTCTGGGTGTGGTAGTAGGTCCCTTAAGTATGACGGGACACTCCTTAAGCTCTGCAAGTACATCATCGGGTATCGCTTTACCCGCTGCAATCCTGTTTTCAATAGTAAGTCCATCTATTATCTTAAATTCGACCTTACCTGCCTTTACCTCGTCAGCAAGTAGAAATTCAAGTATTCTCTGAGCCTGAGCCGTTATAGCGGGACCTATGCCGTCACCGCCGCAGATACCTATCTTTATAACAGGAAGCTTTGAAAAATCTATAAACTCCTTGTCCTCCTTCATTTTTTCAACTCTGGCAAGCTGTTCTTCTATAAGCTTACCAAATTTTTCCTTAGCAACTGCGATCTTGTCCATTTTATTGTTCCTCCGGTTTTTTGTTTTCTTTATATCTCTTGTATTCTCTGGCAACCACCCTCATAAGCTCCTTATCGCTTATCTGAGTAACTCTGCCGTCTTCGTACTGCTTGTCTACCCATTCCTTGACCTTTATGACCACGGGATGCTGCTTGCTTACCTGATCCTCGCCGCTGAAATTGAAAAAGGAATTTATCCAATGCGCGATCCCCGCAAGTCCCGAAGTCTTTCCCACAGCTACCTTTACAGGTCTGTTCAGAAGAAGGTCGGTGTTAAATATATTGTATATTTCCTCATTCTTAAGTATACCGTCGGCATGAATTCCCGCTCTTGTCACATTAAAGTTTTCGCCTACAAAGGGCGTCATAGGCGGTATCTCATAGCCTATCTCATTACGGTAGTAATCGGCAAGCTCTGTAATAACAGTAGTATCCATACCGTCAAGAGTACCCCTGAGCTGCGCATACTCAAATACCATAGCCTCCAAAGGAGTATTGCCTGTCCTCTCTCCTATGCCAAAAAGTGATGTGTTTACACCGCAGCAGCCGTATATCCACGCTGTAGAGGCATTGATAACAGAACGGTAAAAATCGTTGTGTCCATGCCACTCCAACAACTCGTTGGGAACTCCTGCATAGTGATGCAGACCGTATATGATACCTGCTATACTTCTCGGAAGAACGGTACCGGGGAATGTAACTCCATAGCCCATAGTATCGCATACCCTTATTTTAATAGGCATACCCGTTTCATCCATAAGCTTCATAAGCTCCGATGCAAAAGGAACTACAAATCCATAGAAATCCGCTCTTGTTATATCCTCAAAGTGGCATCTTGGTCTTATACCTGTTTCTATACACTGACGTATTACAGAAAGATAATGCTCCATTATCTCGCTTCTCTTCATATTCATTTTATAGAAAATATGATAATCTGAGCAGCTTACCAAAATACCCGTTTCCTTAACGCCTATTGACTTGACAAGCTCAAAGTCCTTTTTGCTTGCTCTTATCCATGAAGTCACCTCAGGGAACCTGTAATCCTTTTCAAGGCATTTATAAACAGCCTCCTGGTCCTTTTTGGAGTATACAAAAAATTCACTTTGTCTTATAATACCCTTAGGTCCGCCTAATCTATGTAAAAGCGTATATATATGTTCAATCTGCTCCACAGTATATGGTTCTCTAGCCTGCTGACCATCTCTGAAGGTAGTATCAGTTATCCATATATTGTCGGGCATATCCATTGGCACGATTCTATGATTGAATGCTATTTTAGGCACTTCGTCATAGCTATACAGATTTTCAAACAAATTGGGCTTATCAACATCCTGCAGCGGATATATAGATTCCCTTCGTTCAATAACATTTGTCTTTGGATTGAATATGAACATCGCTTCACCTCCCGTAAATAGAATTTATCCATGATGTATAATTTTACATCTATTTATTTGATATGTCAACACTAAAAGCCTTAATTTTGAATAATTTATAGTTATCATTTTCAGAATTCTTATAAAATTAATTAAAAAACAATGGAATTTACAATTTTATGAATTTTTTTGCAATAGGATAATTCATTTTAAAGACCAAATATACCTATAATATCTATGATCTGTTTTCTTTCTCTTTCCGGTGTGTTGGATAACAGAACACCAAGCATTGCCTTTTTCTGCTCCGTTGTAAAGCTTACATTTTTAGGCAGAGATTTTATAAAGCCAATAATTACAGGCAGATTTTCCTGAACAGGCTTTCCTTGTATATTTATATACAGCCTTTTAAATGCTTCCTTTGTATTTTTGTCCATGCAGTCAAATGCCCTGTCGTTAAGTATGGTATCCGCTGTCCTATTCTCCACCGTTAAGTCCCTCCACTATATCTGAGATTTCCATTGCTTTTACACATACGTCCAGCATCTGCTGTTTTTTATAGTCAAGCTCAGGCTTTATTGCCATAAGCATTTTCTTTTTTATTCCTCTGCTGCTTATTCCGCTTTCTGCCGACATAGCCTGAAATGTATGCATAAGCTTATCTATTTCTATAAGCTTTATCATAATTCCCATTTCTCTCTGATATGGCATATCCAGGTGAGGAAGTACTTCCTTTATTCTCTGAAGAGCGGTTACATTATCATAATTTGCAGGCTCCTGTATCTCTGCATCGTTTTCGCTGCTGTTCATGGACTGCATAAGCTTGACCACAGACATTATTTTCTCAAGCTGTGACATATCAATACTGTTTTCTTCCATATAATCACCTCTATGTAATTATATGTAACTGCAAAAAAATAAATCCCATTAATGAGATTTAAAAAATAATAAACCTCCGTTTTATCTGTACGGAGGTTTTTATGCTTACTGTTTACTGTTCCATCTGCTTGCCTAAAAATCCTGCTGCTGTACGGGCTAACTTCCCTTCAACCTCGCCCATTATCTTATCATCGCTCAGCATTACTATAGCTCCCAGTACATCACCCTCACTTATAATAGGGGTAATAAGCTCGTGATTGTAGCTTTCATTGTCATCCTCTAAAATAGGTACGAAATTACTGTCATTTCTGTTGGCAATATGGGTACTTCTGTTATTGATCACCTCTTCAAGCTCTGAGCTTATGTGCTTTTCCATAAACTCCTTCTTGGCTCCGCCCGATACCGCTATGATCTGATCCTTGTCTACTATACAGGTAATGTGTCCTGCATTCTTTGCAAGACTCTCTGCATATTCTCTTGCAAACGCTCCAAGCTCACCTATAGGTGAATACTTCTTTAATATTATTTCCCCGTCTCTGTCTGTAAATATTTCTAAAGGGTCGCCTTCCCTTATTCTAAGCGTCCTTCTTATTTCCTTGGGTATAACCACTCTTCCGAGATCATCTATTCTTCTTACTATACCGGTTGCCTTCACAACAACTCCTCCTCCTTGAATTTTTATTTATCGATGTCACTAGTATTTGTTTTAAACGGAATTTTATACTATAAGACAAAAGCTCAAATTTTGGAAGTTTTTAAGGCAAAGGTAACGTATGATAAGTTTCCATATGAAAATTTTATAGCAGGCTATGATGTAATGCAGGAATTTCGGTATATGGGAATATGATGATCTATGATTCCCGATTTAATAGGCAAAAAGGTTCTGCCGTTTAATCTTTATATAAACGGCAGGACCTTGCATTTACAATAAATATTTTGAAGTATTCTTCGGTCTGAGGCATTGTATGATTAAGTTCAAACATAAGCTTTGAATTACGCTGTCCCACGGCCCTGCCCTTCGGGTCCCTTATTCTTGTATCAACTCTTTCCCATATGTTTTCCATACATTGTTCCTCCGATCTCTATATGATATTTACAATAATGCCGCTGAGCAAAGCAAACACCATTACAAACAATATATACAGCATAAAATTCTTTATACCAAGCACTATTTTAAGTGCGCCGAGATTAGTTATTTTAGTGGAAGGTCCCGTTATCATAAAAGCCGTAGCTGAACCCATGGTCATACCGTCTGAAAGCCATTGCTGAAGCAAGGGTATAGTACCTCCGCCGCAGGCATAGAGAGGAACACCTATTGTGGCTGCCATAAGCAAACCGAAGCCTTCGTTACTGCCGAAAAGCCTTGCAAAAACCTCCTGTGGTACATATCTCTGGAATAATGCGGAGAGCAGTATGCCTATGAGGAAATAAGGTCCCGTAGCCTTTATGTTCCTGCCTATGTTCTTTATAAGCCTTATAAGCATATTTGGGTGAGTATCTCTGCTTGCGCCTTCGGAAAAGCCCGTAAAGTCAAAGAAATGCTTATCCCTGTAAAATATTCTTATTACAAGTCCTGCCGTTATACCGCATATAAAGCAGGATATAAAGCGTATGCAAAGAGCATATCTGCCCAAAGCCGCACTGTATATGATAAGCTGAGGATTTAAAAGAATACTGCTCATCATAAAGGCGGCAAGGTAATCGTCTTTCATGCCCTTTTCGGAAAAGGCTGCCGCAAGAGGTATAGTGCCGTACATACAAAGAGGCGACGCTATACCTATAAGGCTTGCGGGTATAATGCCCATTATTCCCAAGTGCTTATCCTGTATTACGGACATAAGGGAATGAATTTTCTGTTTGCCGAAAACCGATATTACAGAGCCTATTACAATACCTACAGCCCAGTAAAAGAATATCTGCCTAAGCTGTATCTCAAAATAATACCATATATATATAAATTCACGCTTTAATACAGCAAGTAATTCATTTGTCATTTATAAACGGTCCTTTTCTGCTGTAGGTACTAAATTCAGTACTCCTTAATCTATGCTTACCAACTGATATTCTCTTGAGCCTAAGCCTATTTCCTCTGCGTGTTCAAGAGTGTGCAGTCCGTTTCTGCTTTCTATACGATTTACAAGAGATGCGCCGTCGCCATCCTTTTGCTCATAGATAAGGTCAAGACAAGCCTGATCCAAAGCAACGGGGTCTGTTGATGCAAGAATGCCTATGTCGTGCATATCCGGTTCTGCAGGGTTGCCGTCACAGTCACAGTCTACTGACAGACGGTTCATTACATTTATATATACCACCTTGCCGTCAAGGTAGTCTACAACACCGCTTGTAGCGTCGCCCATGGCCTCAAGGAATTTGTCCTGTTCTCCGCTCCAAGAGCTGGTGCTGGTGCCGCCGCTGTGTATCCACATTTTACCTTTGCTTGACGCAACGCCTATGGACATATTTTTAATAGCTCCGCCATAGCCTGCCATAGCATGACCCTTGAAGTGAGCAAGAGATATAAGACAGTCATAATTTGCAAGATGGGAGCCTACATAGTCCTCATGTATGGTAGTGCCTTTTGACGCAGGAATCTCCATATCGCTTTCCTCGTCCATTATGTCCGCACCCTTTTCGGTGATAGTATCAAGACCATGGTCCTTTATTACCTGCCAATGTGCGGCAGATGAAGAACGGCTGCCGCCATAGGCTGTGTTGCATTCTACAATAGTTCCGTCTACCTTTTTAACAAGGTCGCCTATAAGCTCAGGTCTTAAATAATTGCTGGCAGGAGGCTCGCCCGTTGACATTTTCACGGCTACATTTCCCTCTGCATTAAAGCCCAGCTTGTCATATATATCAACAAGAGCTTGCGGAGTAATATTCTTTGTCATATATACAACAGGAGCGTTTTCATTTGTCTGTGCAACAGGTGTGTTTTCGGGAGGTGTATCGCTTTCAGATACAGCCGCCTTTTGGGATATTGTTATCGTTCTTTCTCCTTCGTTCCAGTCCACATTAAAGCCAAAGCTCTCCGCAATAAATCTTATAGGCAGCATCGTTCTGCCGTTTATGATAGTGGGTGCAGTATCAAGAGTACTTGCATTGTCATTGAGATATGCTGTCTGTGAATCTATGGTAAGCCTTATGACATCCTCACCGTATGTGAGAATACTTTCCCTTGTTTCACCCTTCCATTCCACAGTTCCGCCCATATTTTCAATTATTGCTCTTATGGGTACAAGAGTTCTGCCGGAAATTATAACGGGAGCCGTACCGCCCTCCGGGTCTATATCTCTTTCCTCACCGTTTACGCTCATAACAGGGCTGTCAATTGTAAGTACTATAGTGTTTTCCTCATCTGCGGCATAGGTAATGCTTTCGCTGTTTCCTCTGCCTACAAAAACAAGAAACACTGCGCATACAAGTGCCGCGGCAAACACAAATACCGCCGCTTTTTTGATAATTAAAGTTTTTGTCATATTTAAGCCTCCTTTTGTAATATAAAAATGTATTATACTAATTTAATACTAAAACTTGAATATGACTTTAAGTCAATATGATTTTCGCAAAAAATTATTAAGTTTTTATTAAAGTGTTCTGCTTTATTTTTTGTATATCGGATTTATATATGAACCTATTACTTAAGTCCGAGAGAATTTACCCAACCGCTTACCTCCTCTGAGGATGCACCTGCGCTAAAACGCTGACCTTCAAGCCAGCTTGCCCCTGTTGTAAGGCTCTGCATATTTTCTGCGCTTGAGCCTATGGGACTGCTGCCCGAGGTACAGAATGGAATTATAGTCTTTCCATTAAAATCGTAGCTTTCCAGAAATGTATACATTATTTTAGGCGCCTGTCCCCACCAAATGGGATAGCCTATGAAAACGGTGTCGTAATCTTCCATATTTTCTACCGTTCCCGAAATTTCGGGGCGAGCGGTATCGTCATTCTGTTCTACAGTTGTACGGCTGTTGTCATCTCCGTAGTTAAGATCGGAGTCTGTATAAGGCACAGAGGGGACAATTTCAAATATATCCGCTCCGACTGTTTCCGCTGTCTTTTCAGCAACGGCCTTTGTATTTCCTGATGCCGAAAAATATGCTACAAGTATTTTCCCGCTGCCCTTTGAGACAGTTTCATCTTCTAAATCGGTTTCCTGTACAGCAGTTTCCTCTGATGTATTTTGTACTGCCTCTTCTCTGCCGCCTGAGGTACAGGCGCAAAGAACACAGGCAAGCAATAACACAGATAATATTAGGGATAAATATTTCATTTTAAACTCTCCTTATTTCAAATTATTGTATTGCTCATCGTCAACAGGCTCAAGCCATTCATTGGAGCCGTTTTCACCGGGAACCTCTATGGCGAGATGTGAAAACCAGCTATCGGGAGCAGCACCGTGCCAATGCTTTACGCCTGTAGGGATATTTATGCAGTCGCCGGGCTTCATTTCAACGGCATCCTTGCCCCACTCCTGATAATATCCACGACCACCTACACAAATAAGTATCTGACCGCCGCCCTTGTCCGCATTGTGTATATGCCAGTTGTTGCGGCATCTAGGCTCAAAGGTAACATTGAATATCCCAACCTGCTCTTTTGATATGGGCGCAAGATAGCTCTGTCCTATAAAGTATTTGGCAAAGCCATTGTTAGGCTCGCCTATAGGGAAAAGTATGGTGTTCTGATATTTATCCTTTTCGGTTTGCTCTGCTGCTTTTTCGTTCCATACGTCAAGAGCAAGGCGGAAAACAGCCCAAGCCTTTGGCCAGCCTACATAAAAGCCAACATGGGTAACAATAGAAGCTATTTCTTCCTTTGTTACACCGTGAGCCTTGGCATTTTCAAGGTGATATGTCAATGAAGAATCGGTTATTCCCGATGACATAAGGGCAACAACTGTAATAATGCAGCGCGTCTTTAAGTCAATATCCTCGTTGTTCCAGTTCTCACCGAAAAGTACATCATCATTAAAATGTGCAAAATCAGGAGCAAAGCTACCAAGCTGATCTCTTCCTGCTGTCTGTGTTATTTTTTTCATATTGATATCCTCCTTATATATTAAGGCTGCCAAGCCAATCCTTTATTGTATTTATATCGGTATTGCTGCTCATACGCTTTCCGTCAAGCCACTTTGCATCAGGAGAACAGGAGCGCGCCAGAATATCGTTGGTCCTTCCCATACCGCTGCCGCCGGATGTGGCAAAGGTCACAATATTTTTTCCTGAAAAATCGTAGCTTTCCAGGAAGGTCTGTATTATTCTGGGCGCCTCATACCACCATACGGGAAAGCCTATTAAAACTGTATCATACTGTCCCATATTTTCTACGGAGCCTGCTATTTCTGGTCTTGAGCCTTTGTCATTCATCTCAATACTGCTGCGGCTCTTTTTGTTCATCCAGTTAAGATCGTCGTTGGTATAAGGCACAGGGGGAGCTATCTCAAATATATCTGCGCCTGCCGCCTTTGCTATGGTCTCTGCAAGTCTTTTTGTATTTCCGCTTGCTGAAAAATATGCCGTTAAAATTTTACCCATAATGTAACACTCCTTTTTTATACTACATTTCCTGCTTTTTGTTTTCCGTTCTGCGCCATAACTCCCGCAAGAGCGTGGGGAACATACAGTTCCTCCAAATAATTTATTTCATCCTCAGTCAGTTCAAGGTCAACGGCTTTTACAGCGCCGTCTATGTGTGAAAGCTTTGTTGCGCCCACAACAGGAGAATCGACCTTTGTCAAAAGCCAAGCCAGTGATATTTCTGTCATGGATACGTTTCTTTTATCTGCAAGCTCCTCTACACGCTTTATAATTTTTCCGTCTGCCTCGGCAGTTCTGTCATACTTGAAATGCGCATATGAATCCTCTTCAAAACGCTTTGTGCTTTCTCCCGTATGCCTTGAAAGTCTGCCGCTTGCAAGGGCGCTGTAGGGAGTAAGGGCAATATTCTGATCCCTGCAGAAAGGCACCATTTCCCGTTCCTCCTCTCTTGCAATAAGATTGTAATGTCCCTGCACGGTTATAAATTCCGTAAGACCCTTTTCCCTTGCATAGAAGTTTGCCTTTGCAAGCTGCCATGCAAAGCAGTTTGAAATGCCTATATATCGTGCCTTTCCCGATCTTACAGCCTTATGAAGTCCCTCCATTATTTCCTCCATAGGTGTGTGATAATCCCACATATGGTAAATATACAGGTCGACATAGTCCATACCCAGATTTTTAAGGCTTTGGTTTAAATAGTTTTCAATATGCTGCTGTCCGCTTATATTGTTGTCTATTTCCTCCTGTGTTCTGGGAGTGAATTTCGTAGCTATAACATAGTCCTCACGCTTTGCAAAATCTCTCAATGCCCTTCCCACATACTGTTCGCTTGTGCCGTTCTGATAGACTATGGCGGTATCGTAAAAATTGATACCCATATCCAGACCATGCTTTATTATTTCCCTTGTCTGCTCCTCGTCTACAGTCCAGCTATGCTGTCCTGTAGAGGCATTTCCAAAGCCCATACAACCCATACATATGCGGGAAACATTCAAATCTGAATTTCCAAGCTTTGTATATTTCATATTATATGACCTCTTTTCTATACAGATTTTCCAAGAGTATAAGCCTCTTCCATATGTATGCTGCCTGCCGTCATTGAGGGTGTACCACAGCCTGTACCAAGTACCATACCCATATCCTTGAAATGCATATATCTGCACAGCTTTTTATAATGCTCTGCAATATAGGGCATAACATCGTCATTTGAATCCCAGGCGGCAGTAATAAGAGCCGTTTTAAGATGCTTTGCGGAAAGCTTCATTGTATAGCTGTAAAAACGGTCTATGACCATTTTAAGCTGTGCTGACATTCCGAAATAATACACAGGTGTTACGAACACAGCCATATCCGATGAAAGCAAAGCGTCTCTTATCTGCCCGATATCATCTTTTTGCGAACACTCTCCGTTCATACCGCAGAATTCACAGCCTATACAGGGGTGAATATCCATATGCGCCGCGTCAAGCTCAATAATTTTATGGCCATTTTCTTCTGCGCCCTTTATAAATTGGTCTGCCAGCATATTTGATGAACCCTTTTTATGAGGGCTGCCCTTTATTATAACTATTTTCATAACAAAAACCTCCTTAACTGACGAATATTATGATATGTTTAAGTATATATCAATTATTCTATTTTTGTCAAAAGTCATATAGCTGTCTGTAGGAATTATAGATATCATCATTTGAAATATTTAAAAAGAAAGCGGAAACAAGTAAAAACTTTGCCTATAGAATAGGGGCAAATAAAAGGCAAAGCGTTTACTGTTTCCTATATTCACGCTATCAGCCTTTGAAAATGACTGATAGCAGAGGGGGTATAATTAATTGCCGCCAAACATTAAGCTATATTTAATACTAAAACTTGAATATGACTTTAAGTCAATATTATTCTATAAAAAAATTATTAAGTTTTTATTAAAGCATTTTCCTTTATTTTGATATTTTATTATTATCAAGCCATTTCTTTATTTCATCTCTGTCATAAGATGAATATGTTACGCAAAGGCCTTCTTTAATTTCGCTGTTAGGAGCAAGCTTCGCCACAGCGCTTATTGTCTGCCCGAAGCGTCCGCCGCCCATACTGCAAAACGGTATTATTGTTTTACCGCTCATATCGTAGCGCTGAACGATAATATGGCAGAGAGCAAAACCGATGCGATCTTGTTCATTTCCGCACCTCCGATCTTATTTGAGCCCAAGAGAATTTACCCAACCTCTTACTTCATCAGCGGAGGCTCCTCCGCTGAAACGTCTACCTTCAAGCCATTTTGCTCCTTGGGTAAGCCCCTGCATATTTTCTGCGCTTGTACCTATGGGGCTGCTGCCCGATGTACAGAAGGGAATTATAGTCTTACCGTTAAAATCATAGCTTTCCATAAATGTATACATTATTTTAGGTGCCTGTCCCCACCATATGGGATAACCTATAAAAACAGTATCGTAATCCTCCATATTTTCCACCGTTCCGGAAATTTCGGGGCGTGCGCTGTCGTCGTTCTGTTCTTTATTTGCACGGCATTCGGTATTATAGTCAATGTCTGCGTCTGTGTATGGTATTGCAGGAGTTATGGCATAGATATCGGCTTCTGCCGCCTCAGCTATTTTCTCCGCTACACCCTTTGTATTGTTTGTTGCAGAAAAATAGACTACAAGAATATTGTTATCACTTTCCGTTGTTTCCTCGGCTGTGGTACTTTCTGTTGCTGCCTCGGCAGAAGTTACTCTTTCTGTTTGTATATCCGATTTTTTTACAATGGTTACGGTTTGTTCTTCGCCGTTCCAGATAACCTCAAGACCAAAGCTCTCGGCTATAAAGCGTATGGGCAGCATAGTCCTTCCGCCTATTATGGCAGGAGGAGTATCAAGAGTATATGGTTCGTTATTGAGATAGGCTGTTGCGCTGTCTATTTCGAGCTTTATATTGTTATCTCCGCTCTGTAAACCTACCGTCTTTGTATCTGCGTCCCATTCCACACTGCCGCCTATTTCCTCAACTACGGCACGAACAGGCAAAAGCGTTCTGCTTTTGACAATAACAGGAGAGGTGCCATTTTCGTCAATGGTTTTTTCCTCGTTATTTACAAGCATAAGAGGACTGTCTATTTTAAGCTGAATTGTCAGATCGTCTGACTCTGCCGCATTCACTGATGCAGCCGTCATACAAAAGAATATTAATGTAAAAATTACCAATAAGATTTTTTTCATAATATAACCTCCATAGCTTTATCAAAAATAGGTTTCAGTGTTTCCGCCGTAAATTCATTTCCGAATGTTCCGTCGTTTCCCCAAGCCCATGCGCCAAGGGCTATTTTAGGTAAATTATTTTTATTATTCATTATTATCTCTCCTTTAATAAATTTAGTACACAGTCGTATATTATTTCATATATAGACATAAAAACATAATCCACATTTGCTGCTTCCATAGCTTCTCTCTGCTTTTCGGTAACTACGGTATAGGGATATATACCAAACATAAACGGGAAGAAAACATATATGAAATTTTGTTTTTCCTTGTTTGTCATATGAGGGAAAAACTTATTCAGGCAATCATTTACTGCCCTTATTGAATTACCATATGCAACCTTCATTGCAGTCAAATATTCGGAGCGGCTGTTTTCCTCCATATCGTAATGATTCATTGACAAAATTTTCAGAAGCTGAGAACGCTTTTCCAGAGAATGTGCCATTTTATCAGCAAAATCCTCTTTTGTAAGGGTCTCATATTTTTCTGTCATAGTCTTAAGATCGACTATCCAGTATTCATACTCTCTTGTCAATAGCGCAAGAAATATTTCTTCCTTTGTCTGAAAATAATTATAGATAGATGTTCGTGTAAAGCTTGTGGCATCTCCTATTTCTTTAATGGTTATTTCCTTAAAGCTCATTGTCTTATACAGCTTTTCGCAGGCATTTATAATTTCTTCTTTTCTTGCACTTGTAAGTTCGGGTGATCCTTTTGGCATAATATATCTCCTTGATTTATTTGATTATGTGTATGTAAAAATAAAATTACTTGTCCTTATCGGCAAAAGAAAGACATTTGCCTATAACTTCACCTGTTCTCAGATATTGGTATGTAGGAAACTCAAACAAAACAGGCTTTAATGTATTGTAATTTATTTTGCCGTTATCATCCAAGTGTTCCTCGGACACATAGGTGTTGTCGATAGTGCATATAAAGCTTTCAAAATTTGGCGTATTGTAAATATCTGCAACAGTGCATTCCATTGTCAAAGGCGATTTACTTATAACAGGTGTTCCATTTTCACCGAGTTCATAGTCAAATACATTTGATTTATCTGCTTTTTTACCGCTGACAGAGCCTGTATAGTCCGTTTCTTTCAGAATGCCTTCATCAACAAGATTTATGGAAAGTTTATTTGTCTTCTTGATACATCCGTTTATAAAATGAGGCTCTGCTAGACTTACAAGCACTCTGTCGTGTCCTATTATTCCTATATGGGCAACAAGGGTCCATGTAGGCTTATCATTGTTCATAGCGCCGATCACAGTTACAGGCGTTGGATATAGTGCAAGTACAGAACCTATATTCTTTTTCATTTTTAACTCCTCCTCGTATATTGATATATAGTTCTGACACCGTGTCAGTATAATTATGATAACACTATTCTGACACCGTGTCAATATATAATCAAAAAAAATTTCCTTTTTTTCAATATTATTTTTCAAATCAATAATAATGCTAATAAAAAATCACATCTGAGTTTATATCAGATGTGATTTTCTATATAACAGTATTTTTTACTGTATAAAATTATTCATAGCACTTAAATACCTTATCTACATATTCTTTATCCTTTACCTTTGTAAGCTTACTTACAACAGGACATAATATAAGTGAAAATACCATACAAAATGCGCCTGCATTAAGAGGTGATGTAACAGTAAACGGTATCGGCAGGCTTGCCGCAGCCTTTGTAAGCTCCGGGAACCAGCCGAAAAGGAACAGGCATGTATGTATCAAGGTAAAGCCTACCGCAAATATAAAGCAAGCTCCTACTGCCTTAGGCGTAACCTTCTTTGAAAACAGACCATACATAAACGGCGCAAGGAAGGAGCCTGAAAGAGCGCCCCATGAAATACTCATAAGAGTAGTGATATAAGCGTTCTTATTAGCGGCAATAATAACTGAAACTATAAGGAAAACGGCTATGAAAAGCCTTATGTAGAACACCTGCTTCTTTTCATCGAAGGACTTGCCCTTTGAAAGCATAGCAGGCTTTATAAGGTCAAGTGTAAGAGTTGAACTTGACGTCATTACAAGTGATGAAAGCGTAGACATAGACGCTGAAAGCACAAGCACTACTATAAGTCCCAGAAGTATATCGGGAAGCACGCTTTCAAGCATAGCGGGAACTATGGCATCGTACTCCAGCTTATTTCCTACAAAGCCTATAACTGCCTTTGTAGTATTAGCAGCCTCCGGAGATCCTTCGGCAACTGCAAAAAGCCTACCTAAACCGCCGTGGAAATAGCTGCCGCCTGCTACTATAAGAGCAAATACCGTTGAAATGATAGTACCTCTCTTTATAGCTGCATCGTCTGATATTGAATAGAACTTCTGTACCATCTGAGGAAGTCCCCATGTACCCAGTGACGTAAGTATCACAACGCCCAAAAGGTCAGCAGGATTAGGTCCGAAAACAGTATTAAGAGTACCTGTGTTGCCTGCGTCGTCTGCTATTGCGGCAAGACCTGTCATAGCTTCGCCAAATCCGCCTGCCTTGTGGAGAACAGTAAATACTACCATTATGATACCTACAAGCATTATCATACCCTGTACAAAATCGTTGAGAGCAGTTGCATGGAAGCCGCCTGCTATAACGTATATTGCAGTAAACACGGCCATAATTACTATACAGTATATATATGGTATACCCAGAGATGACTCAAAAAGCCTTGATAAGCCGTTATATACTGACGCAGTATAGGGAATAAGGAACAGGAAAATAATAAGTGAGGCTGCTATTTTAAGCCCCTTTGAGCCGTAACGCTTTTCAAAATATTCGGGCATTGTAGTTGCGTCCAGATATTTTGTCATTATTCTTGTACGTCTGCCAAGAACAAGCCATGCAAGAAGTGAGCCTATTATAGCGTTTCCTATGCCTATCCAGAAGGCTGATATACCATATATCCAGCCAAACTGTCCCGCATAGCCTATAAATACGACTGCTGAAAAATATGACGTACCAAAGGCGAATGCGGAAAACCAAGGTCCTATGCTCCTTCCCCCAAGAACGAAGTCGCTTACATTTTTTGTTTTTTTGTTGCAGTATACTCCTATAGCTACCATAAGCAGGAGGTATAATGCAAGGATCAACCATTTTACCATTTGTTTTTCTCCTTTTAGCTTTATTGATGTATGTACACCTTTTTTTATTATAGTAGATTATGCTATATTTGTCAAATACAAGCATAAAAAATTTATATCAAAAGCATAAATATCTATGTTGCGACATGGTATTTATTACACAATTCATAAATATATTTATCGTAAATTTTGTGCAGTTATGCCTTTGAAAAATTTTTTTAAATAATTTATAATATCATCAGTGTGTAACCTAAAGGGTGTAAGTCCGACTATGGGCTTGCACCTTTTATTTTTTTAGGAGGTAATGAAAATGGAAAATCAATTCTATCTTGGTGAGGAAAAAATAGGCAAGCTTATGATGAAATATGCAGTACCCTGCATAATTTCACTTTTAGTGGGAGCCTTGTACAATATTGTAGACCAGATATTTATAGCAAATGCCGATTATCTCGGTTCCTACGGCAATGCCGCCAACACAGTTGTGTTTCCCCTTACTGTCATAGCTCTTGCCATTGCAGTTATGATAGGCGACGGCTGCTGCGCCTTTGTAAGCCTTAGTTTGGGTAAAGGCGAGTCAAGGGAGGCAGGTCAGAGCGTGGGAAATTCCATACTGCTGACAATAGTTTCGGGTATAATACTGGCAGCTATATATCTTATGTTCAGCGATTTTATAATAACATTGTTCGGCGGAAGAGTGAACAACGAGACCTTTTTAAATTCAAAGGAATATTTCTTCTGGATATCTCTTGGCATACCCTTCTATATGTTCGGCCAGGCAATGAATCCTATAATAAGAGCAGACGGAAGTCCTAAATTTGCCATGGTATCGACCTTATGCGGAGCCTTTACTAACATTGTTCTCGATCCCCTATTCATATTTATATTCAAGTGGGGAATGATGGGAGCCGCTGCCGCCACGGTTATAGGACAGATAATAACGGCAGCCCTTGCAGTATGGTATCTCTGCCATACAAGGTCCGTAAGTATTACAAAAGACAATTTCAGACTGTGTTCAAACATAGTAAAAAGAACTCTTACACTTGGCATATGCAGCTTTTTATCTCAGATATCTCTTGTAGCCGCAATGGCAGCCATCAATAATATGATAAGGAAATACGGTGCATTAGACGCTATTTTCGGACAGGAGCAGTACGCTCAGATTCCTATGGCAGTCGTAGGTATAGTAATGAAATTTTTCCAGATAGTTATTTCAATAGTAGTAGGTATGGCGGCAGGCTGTATTCCCATAACCGGCTATAATATGGGAGCAGAGCTGTACGACCGTGTAAGAAGGCTTTTTTCCTGTCTGCTTGTATCTGAGGCTCTTGTAGGCGCAGCCGCCCTTGTTATAACCGAATTCTTTCCAAAACAGCTTATAGCCATATTCGGCGCCGCAAACGAAAGCATATACTATACAGACTTTGCGGTAAAGGCATTCAGAATATATCTTTGTATGATGATATTTGCCTGTATAAACAAGGCGGCATTTATATTCCTTCAGGCTATGGGAAAGGCCGTTGCCTCCACAATGCTGTCAATGCTCCGTGAGATAGTATTCGGCGTAGGCTTTGCATTGCTTCTCCCTATATTCTTCGGCTTAGACGGTGTACTTTATTCAATGCCCGTATCTGATATACTTACAGTATTTGTGTCAGCCGCTGTTATAATATCTGCCTACAGACAATTAACACCTGTAAGAAGGCTGTCCGAACAGGTATAAATTAAAAATCGTGATAATATCAAAACTATGTTGAAAATATAGGCATATTATGTTATTATTTCTTTAATATCAATAATAGGAGGTAATAATATGAAGATAGAAACAAAATGTGTACAGTCAGGCTACGAGCCTAAAAACGGAGAACCCAGAGTACTGCCTATAGTACAGAGTACTACATATAAATACTCATCAGCGCAGGAAATGGGCGATCTCTTCGATCTTAAGGAGGACGGCTTTTTCTATACACGTCTGGGCAATCCCACCGCAGATGCAGTAGAAAAGAAAATTGCCGATCTTGAAGGCGGTGTAGGCGCTATGCTTACTTCTGCGGGACAGTCTGCATCACTTATCGCCATAATGAACATATGCCATGCGGGAGATCATATTATAAGCTCAACTGCCATATACGGCGGTACATTTAATCTTCTCTCCGTTACCCTTAAGAAATTCGGTATAGACGTGACCTTTGTTGACCCCGATATCACTGCTGAGGATCTGCGCAAGGAGATCAAGGAAAATACAAAGATAATATTCGGTGAAACCCTTGCAAATCCTGCTCTCCGTGTGCTTGATATAGAAAAGTTTGCAAAGGCTGCTCACGAAAACAATATCCCTCTTATTATAGATAATACCTTCCCTACTCCTTATCTATGCAATCCTATTGAATTCGGAGCGGATATAGTACTTCATTCTACCTCCAAATATATGGACGGTCATGCAGTTTCATTAGGCGGTGTTATAGTTGACAGCGGCAGGTTTGACTGGGAGGCAAGTGGTAAATTTGAGGAGCTTACAACCCCCGACGAGTCATACCACGGCATCGTTTATACAAAGTCCTTTGGCAAATCAGCCTATATTGTAAAGGCAAGAGTACAGCTTATGAGAGACCTGGGCTGCACTCCTGCGCCTATGAACTGCTTTTTGCTCAATCTTGGACTTGAAACCCTTCATCTGAGAATGGAAAGACATTCAGAAAATGCCCTTAAGGTGGCACAGTATCTTGAAGGCAATGATAAAATAGAATGGGTAAGCTATCCTGGGCTTAAATCAAGTCCCGATCATGAAATGGCTCAGAAATATCTGCCCAAGGGCTGCAGCGGTGTAATAGCCTTTGGACCAAAGGGCGGAAGGGATGCATCTGCAAGGCTTATGGACAGCTTAAAGCTGGCTAAGATAGTATGCCATGTTGCAGATGCCAGAACAAGCGTTCTTCACCCTGCCTCCTCTACTCACAGGCAGCTTACGGATGCGCAGCTTGTAGAATGTGGTGTTAAGCCTGAGCTTATAAGAATGTCTGTAGGTATTGAAAATGCCGATGATATTATTGCCGATATCAAACAGGCGCTTGATAACATCTGATATAATATAATATATGGAGAAGAGGGCAACCTTGCGGTTGCCCTCTTCTGTCAGGAATGATAATCATATAATAAACCCTATGGGTTTATATATATCGCAAAGTAGCTTTAAAACTTACTCCGGATAAATATATAAATAAGTCTAAACCTACTTTATTTGAATTATATCATATAATTTTTTATTTGTCTATATATTTTTTGGATTTTTTTACAAATATGAGATAAAGTAATTTTTTCTTGATTTACATCGGCTGGAGATGTATAATATTTTTCTATAAAATATAGGAGTAATGATATGCAGAACAGAGAAGATATTAAAAAGATATATTTGTTTGAAAGAATGCCTGTACCCAAGTCCGTTATGCTTCTTGGCGTTCCTACTATAATCAGTTCCCTTGTAATGGTGATATACTCTCTTGCCGATACATGGTTCGTAGGTCTTACAAATGATCCTGTGCAGAATGCGGCAGTGGCTCTTGCCGCACCTGTTCTTCTTGCCTTCAATGCCATTAACAATCTTTTTGGCGTAGGCACATCAAGTATGATGAGCAGAGCCTTGGGACGCAAGGACCACGACACGGTATATAAAAGCTCTGCCTTTGGCTTTTACTGTTCCCTCTTCTTTGCGCTTATGTTTTCATTGATATATATATTATTTCGCAGGCAGTTCTGGGATATTCTCGGTGTAAAAAGCGATACTCTTTTGGCTACGGCAGGATATCTGAAATGGACGGTTGCCCTAGGCGCCGTACCCGCTATTTTAAATGTGGTGTTTGCCTATCTTGTAAGAGCGGAGGGCTCAGCTTTTCATGCCAGCATAGGTACTATGAGCGGCTGTATACTAAACATTATACTGGACCCTATTTTTGTACTGCCCTTCGGTCTCGGACTTGGAGCCGAGGGAGCGGGACTGGCTACATTTATATCCAACTGCGCAGCCTGTATGTATTTTCTTGTGCTTCTCTTTGTAAAAAGAGGAAGAACCTATGTATGTATACGGCCCTCCATGTTCAGATTTAAGAAAAGTATTATACTTGGTATATGTGGTGTAGGAATACCTGCGTCTATACAAAATCTCCTTAATGTAACGGGAATGACCATACTCAATAACTTTACATCATCCTACGGAGCAGACGCTGTTGCTGCTATGGGCATAGCCAACAGAATAAATCTTGTGCCTATGTATATAGCACTGGGTTTGTCACAGGGAATAATGCCCCTTGTAAGCTACAATTATGCCAACAAAACACACAAGAGAGCTAAATATGCCATAACATTTTCGGCTGAAATAGCCGTAGGTATGCTTACGTTTGTTACATTGATATTCTATTTATTTGCCCCTTACTTTATGGGAATGTTCATAGATAACGGCACTATTATCGATCAGGGTTCACACTTTTTAAGAGGACTTTGCCTATCCCTGCCCTTTATGGGCTTGGATTTTCTTGCGGTAGCGGTATTCCAGGCATGCGGCATAGGTCGGCTGTCACTGCTCTTTGCAATACTTAGGAAGATAATATTTGAGATACCTTTCCTCTTTATACTCAATTATATATTTCCGATGTATGGTCTTGCCTATGCTCAGTTTTCGGCAGAATTTATTCTTTCAATAGCTGCCGTGATCGCTTTGAGGCAGATATTCAGAAGGCTTATGACCGATATAAAACAGTAATAAAGGCTCCGTAGTTAGTATAATGCCAACTGCGGAGCCTTGTTTGTTTTGTATGGTTCTTTCTCATAATGTCTGCTTTTGCAGAATTTATTTGCTTTCCGTAAGCTCGGCAGCCTCCATTTCAGCCTCCAGTCTAAGCTGTTCATAATCGGCAAAGGTCTGAGGAAGGCTGTCAAGGTCATTAAATCCAAAATACCTTAAAAATTCATCTGTGGTGCCAAAAAGTATGGGCTTGCCGGGAGCGTCAAGTCTCCCTCTTTCCTCTACCATTCCGTATTCCACAAGCCTATTTACGGCATGGTCGGCGCTTACACCTCTTATATCCTCGATCTGACCCTTTGTAACAGGCTGCTTATAGGCTATAATGGCAAGTGTCTCCAAAAGTGTCGTGGAAAGAGTCTTCCTCACAGGTGACTGATACAGCTTTTTGATATAGTCGAAATAGTCCGAATTGGTACACATCTGATAGCTGTCACCTACCTGTATTATTCTGATGCCTCTTTTTTCAAGTGTATATTTATCAGCCATATTGTTTAAAACCGAAACAACAGTCTTTTCGTCCTGCTCAGTAGCAGCCGCTATATTCTTAACACTGACTGCCTCTCCGCCTGCAAAGAGTATAGCCTCTATTACAGACTCCAGTTCCTTCAATGTCATATGGGTCGTGCCTCCCTATAAGAAGATATTGTTATATCGTCAAATATTTTTTCCTGTGAAATACTTATCTTTTTATCCTTTATAAGCTGTAGCATTGCCAAAAATGTGACCACTATCTCATTTTTGGAACAACTGTTGCTAAATATCCTGAAAAAGCTTATTTTCCTGTTTTTCTTTATAAGCTTTTCTATTTGCTCTGCCTTTTCCTCAAGGGTAAATTCCTCTCGGTCTATTGAGTTGAAGCCGCTCCTAATCTTATCGGTCTTTATCTCCCTTCTCCTCAAAACCTCATAAAATGCCTTTATAAGCATTTCTCCGTCGGCTCCGTTTAAAATATCCTCGACAGACTTCGGAACATCTTTTCTTATCCTGTTTATGATATCGGCATCGCCATCCCTGTAATATGAATAGCCCGCCTTCTTCTGCTTTTCATTAAAATCATCTGCTATGCCCTTGAATTTCTTGTATTCAATAAGTCTTGCCACAAGCTCTTCTCTGGGATCAATTTCCTCATTGTTTTCATCTACCTCCTTGGGCAGGAGCATTTTGGACTTGATCTCAATAAGAGTAGCCGCCATAATAAGAAATTCGCTTATATTTTCCATATTATACTGCTTCATTTCTTCTATATAGGCAAGATACTGTTCTGTGATCATAGCAATGGGAATATCATAAATATCTATTTTATTTTTAATGATAAGACTGTAAAGAAGGTCCATAGGTCCTTCAAAGCTTTCCAGTCGGACATTCATATCCATATCTGTCACCCGTTACACAATAAAGTTGACTATTATATCCAGTACTCTGCCAAGTATTCCCATAAGCAGCAGGAATATCACAACAAGCTGTATAAGCTTTTCATTCTGAGTAAATTTAACTGCCTGATTGGGCTTTAAAAAGCACTTCAGTATCCAGCTGCCGCTCATAGGATAAACGGGAAGAATATTGAATACCCCTATGGAAACAATATACTTTTCAACAGTGTACAAAAATGTATATATTATACCTACGGAAGAAAGAGGCCCCTCAAATACGAAAAGCAGAAGTCTTATGGTAATGCCTACAGCTATACATATAACTATAGGCAGTCCATAGGTAATGACTGTACCCCTTTTTTTATCACTGTAGTTTACACTGCTTGTAGGTACGGGATTACCCCAGCCGTAGCCTGTAAAGAAAAATATTATAAAGCCTATAGGCTCAAAATGGGCTATAGGATTTAATGTAAGCCTTTTACGTGCCTTCGGTCTAGTATCTCCCTGCAACGTGGATATAAGCGCCTTTAAATACTCAAAAAACGTAACTGCAATAATAATAGCTATAAAGTTTATAAAATAACCTAATATTTTTGTCAATATCCTTCCCCCTTATAATTAATCCTGTATTCTCTTGAATTTCTTTTCCAACTCGTATCTGGACATTTCTATAACAGTAGGCCGCCCGTGAGGACAGGTAAAGGGATCCTCAAGGAGCAGTATCTTCTGTATAAGAGCCTGCGCCTCGCTGTAGCTTAGTCTGTCATTGCCCTTTACAGCCGCCTTGCAGCTCATCATTGCAATGGCATCCTCCTTTGTATCATATATACTCTTTATGTTCTTATCTCCAAGAGCATCTATAATGTCTGTAAAGAAGCTTATATTCCCCGGAGAATTGAATATATACGGCACCGATCTCAGGGCATAGGTGCCTCTGCCAAGCTCCTCTATTTCAAAGCCAAAGCTTTTCAATAGCTCCATATTGTCCTCAACTATTACCTTTTCACTTTCGGTAAGATTTACGGCAATAGGCTGCAGCAGTCTTTGACTTAAGGGCGCTGAGCTTTTGAACTGTTTTGTGAATTCCTCGTAAAGAGCCCTTTCGTGAGCGGCATGCTGGTCTATAAGATACATACTGTTGTTCTGCTCCACTATCCAATATGTGGCAAATATCTGACCGACTATCCTGTAATTGTAAAAGAAGGGTTTCCTTGCCTTTGTTTTTTCCTCAGGCTTTGTCTTTTCCTCTGACCTTGCCTTTTCCATATTTTCGGAAAGTACATCGTTCAGTATCTTTATTTCCCTTTCCTCTCCGTCGGGATAAAGAGTGTCCATAGCTCTGCTTACTGGAGATTTTTCGGGTCTATACCCGCTGTCCGCCAGTGAAATTCCCTGCTGCCTCTCTATAGGCTTGCTGTCGTATATAAAATCGGTCTCATCAAGCTTTATCTGCTTTACAGGCTCAGGCTTTATTTTCTTTTCGCTGTCCCATGTAACGCTTGGTATAAGATCGATCTCCTTAAGTACCTTTGTAACAGCGTCATATATTATATCATATACCATACTTTCATCGGAAAACCTTACCTCCAGCTTTGTAGGATGTACATTTACATCTACGGTATTGGGCGGCACAGTAAGATCCAGTATAAACACAGGGAATTTTCCTGTCATAAGCTTTCCCTTGTATGCCTCCTCTACAGCCTCGGATACAATGGCGCTCTTTATATATCTTCCGTTTATAAAAAAGTATTCATAGTTTCTGTTTCCCCTTGAAAACTCAGGCTTTGCAATAAGGCCTTCTACCTTAAATCCCGATCTGCTATATTTCACATCAAGCATTTCCTTTGCCATTGACCTGCCGAATATATACAGCACTGCTGATTTAAGGTCATTTTTACCGGAGGTCTGTATGACCGTATTGCCGTTATTTATATACCTTATAGCAACTTCGGGATGACCTAAGGCTATTCTCTGAACGGTTTCCGATACATAGCCTCCCTCTGTGGCAGGCTTTTTAAGAAACTTGCGCCTTGCAGGAGTATTGCAGAAAATATTTTTAACTGTAAAGGCTGTGCCTGTATTTGCGGCAGCTTCCTCTTCCTTTTCCACCTTGCCGCCGTTTATTACTATCCTTGTGCCTGTTTCCTCATCCTCTGTCCTTGTTATCATTTCCACCTGAGCAACGGCAGCTATACTTGAAAGCGCCTCTCCTCTGAAGCCCAAGGTCAATATGTCGTCAAGGTCCTCTATCTTTCTCAGCTTGCTTGTGGCATGGCGAAGAAAGGCAGTCCTTACCTCGGCTTTAGGTATTCCCCTGCCATTGTCCGTTATTTTTATAAGGTCTATGCCTCCGCCTGCTATCTCAACAGTAATAGAGGAGGCGCCTGCGTCTATGGAGTTTTCCATAAGCTCCTTTACCACAGAGGCGGGACGCTCCACTACCTCGCCTGCCGCTATTTTATTTATAATATTGTTTTCAAGAAGCTGTATACTGCTCATAATGATTACCTCACTCCAGTTTACTGAGCTTTTCCTTTATGTCGTAAAGCTTTTTCATAGCATCAAAGGGTGTTATATCATTTATATCCATAGTGTCAAATTCCTTTGTAAGCTCGTTTAAAAAGAGCATTTTGCTCTCCAGTGGCTCGTCATCATACATAAAATCTTCTTCCGCTGCCGTTACGCCTGCCGCCGTATCTGTTGTACCCAAAGCGGAAAGTATTTTATTTGCCCTCTTTACAACGGCGCGGGGTACTCCCGCAAGCTTTGCAACATGTACTCCGTAGCTTCTGTCCGTGCCTCCGGGGATTATCTTTCTTAAGAATATGATATCCTCGCCCTGTTCCTTTACGCTTACACAGTAATTCCTGACGCCCTTTACCTTTCCCTCAAGCTCTGTAAGCTCGTGATAGTGAGTGGCAAAAAGTGTTCTTGCGCCTATTTTGGCGGCTATATACTCCAGTACAGCCCAGGCTATGCTCAGTCCGTCGAAGGTAGATGTGCCTCTGCCTATCTCGTCTAAAATAAGAAGACTGTTTTTACTTGCATTGTTGAGTATATTGGCGACCTCTACCATTTCTATCATAAATGTAGACTGACCTGTAGCCAAATCGTCTGAGGCGCCTACTCTTGTGAATATCCTGTCCGTAACGCCTATTACTCCGCTTTCGGCGGGAATAAAGCTGCCCAGCTGTGCCATAAGCACTATCAGAGCGGTCTGACGCATATATGTAGACTTGCCTGCCATATTTGGTCCCGTAATTATGGAAAGCGTATTTTCCTCTGTATCCAGATATGTATCGTTGGGTATAAAGCCTTCCTTGCTAAGCCTTTCCACAACGGGATGTCTGCCATTTTTGATATCTATTATGCCGCTGTTATTCACAACAGGCTTTACATAGTTGTTCTTATCCGCCGTTTCGCCTAATGACATAATGGCGTCAAGCACAGAGATATACTTAGCTGTAGTCTTTATTCTCTCTACATTTGAGGCTATCCTTGAACGTATATCGCAGAACAGTTCATACTCAAGCTCTATAACTCTTTCATCGGCGCCTAATATAGTTTCCTCTATTTCCTTAAGCTCGGGAGTAATATATCTTTCCGCATTGGTAAGTGTCTGTTTTCTTATATATCTTTCGGGTACATTGTCCTTATAGGAATTTGTTACCTCTATGGAATAGCCGAAAACCTTGTTGAATTTTATTCTCAGATTTTTTATTCCCGTTTCTTCCTTTTCCCTTTCCTCCAGTTCCTTAAGCCATGACGTTCCGTTTTTCTTAGCAGCATTAAGCCTGTCTACCTCTTCATTATAGCCTTCTTTTATCAGACCGCCTTCTCTTACGCTGAAAGGAGGCTCAGGATTTATACTGTCGTCTATAAGCTTATATATGTCCTCAAGGCAGTCAAAGGAATTATATATATCATTAATATATTGACATTTGAAGGCAGAAATAACATTTTTGAGAGAAGGCAGATATTCAAAGGAATTGCGGAGAGCAATAAGGTCCTTAGCATTGGCAGTGGCATATACTACCTTGCCCATGATTCTCTCTATATCGTATATTGTATTGAGTATCTCCTTTAGATCCTCTCTCTCAAAGGCATTATCCTTAAGGCTCTCAACTGCGTCAAGTCTTTTCTGTATATCGTCGGTATCTATAAGAGGCTGTTCTATCCAGCTTCTCAGCATTCTTGCGCCCATAGCGGTCTTAGTCCTGTCAAGTACCCATAAAAGAGTGCCTTTCTTGGACTTATCCCTTATGGTCTGGGTAAGCTCCAGATTTCTTCTTGAACTCATATCCAGTATCATAAACTTATTTGACGAATACTTTCTTATGCTGAGTATATGGGAAAGATTGTTCATCTGTGTTTCCGTAAGGTACTGCATAAGCGCTCCAGATGAGCATACGCAGCGTCTGTCGCCCTCTAAGCCGAAGCCTGCCAGATTAAGGGTATGGAAGTGATTGCAAAGGCAGATATTTGCAGTCTGATAGTCAAATGCCCAATCACTGTAGTGGTTTAGTCTTATGTCGAAGATATTGCTTATTCTTTCATCCAGATCCACAGCTTCATTGCATATTATTTCAGCGGGATTAAAACGCGCGATCTCGTCTATTACCTTAGAGTCCATATCCTTTTCAAACTCTGTGACCATAAATTCACCTGTAGATACGTCACAGGATGATATGCCGTAGCCCTCGGCATTTTTGAATATGCACATTATGTAGTTGTTTTTGCTTTCGTCAAGAACATTGGTATCAAGTACAGTACCCGGAGTGACAACCCTTATGACCTCTCTCTTTACAATACCCTTTGCCTGCTTTGGGTTCTCGGTCTGCTCGCATATGGCTACCTTATATCCCTTTTCCACAAGCTTTGCAATATAGCTGTCTGCCGCATGGAAGGGAACGCCGCACATAGGCGCTCTTTCCTCCTGACCGCAGTCCTTGCCTGTAAGCGTTATTTCAAGTTCCTTTGAAGCAACTATGGCATCATCATAGAAAAGCTCATAAAAATCGCCTAATCTGTAAAAGAGCAGACAATATTTATATTTTTCCTTGACCTGCATATACTGCTCCATCATAGGTGATAGCTTTGCCATAATAATTACTCCTTAATGACAGCCGCTGCATCCGCTGCAATGTCCGTTGCATCCGCCCTCTGGTATATCTCCCGTAAGGGTGGCATTGAATATATTCATTACCTGATCGACAAGAGCGCTGAAATTGCCCTCTGCGATCACCATATCGTTTATTATAGGGTTTTTCTTAAGCTCGGCTATCATTTCCTGAAGCCTTTTACCCTCAGCCTTCATCTCGTCTTCGGAAAGCTCTCCCGACTGCAGCCTAGTGTTTATAGCATCTCTGTAGTTGTTATAATCTAAAAGCTGCTGCCTTGCCTCATCGTTTCCGTCAAAAATATACTGAGTTTCCCTCATTCTCTTTCCCTGCTCGCTTTCCAGAAGAGCGTTTGCAAGGTCTCTTGCCTGTTCAAATATAGTCATGGTATTATATCCTTTCTCCTATTAAATAAAATGTTTTGCAGTCTGTTATCCTGACGTCCAGTATCTCCCCAAGCATACTCCTGTCCCCTTTGAAATGTACAAGAGAGTTATCCTCAAGTCTGCCCGTTATAAAGTCAGCGTCACTGCTTACATCATCTGCCAGCACCTTGTATACCTTGCCTATCTTTTCCTTGTTTATGTCATATATAATGGGATTAAGAGCATCAAGGACCCTGTTGAAATTCCTCTTGACGATATCTTCGGGTACCTGTTCCATAGCTGCGGCAGGTGTGCCTGTTCTCTTTGAATATATAAATGTAAAGGCGCCGCTGAACCTTGCCTTTTTTATAACGTCTATGGTATCATCCACGCAGGCGTCATCCTCACCGGGAAATCCCACTATAATATCTGTGGTAACTGCTATATCCGGTATCTCGGACCTTATTTTGTCCACAAGAGCAAGATACTGCTCCTTCGTGTATTTTCTGTTCATAACACGAAGTATTTCATTATTTCCCGCCTGAAACGGCAAATGGATATGATGGCATACCTTGTCACAATCTCTCATAGCATATATAAGCTCGTCGCTTAAGTCCTTGGGATGGGACGTCATAAAACGTATTCTCTCGATGCCCTCTATTTCATTTACTTTGCGTAAAAGTTGGGCAAAGGTTATATCCTCCTCAAGTCCTTTGCCGTAGCTGTTTACATTCTGACCTAAGAGCATTACCTCTTTTACTCCGTCCTTGGAAAGCTGCCTTATCTCGTTTAATATATCCTCTGAGCAGCGGCTCCTTTCACGTCCTCTTACATAGGGTACTATACAGTAGGAGCAGAAGTTGTTGCAGCCAAACATAATATTTACGCTTGCCTTGTACTTAAAGTGCCTTACACTGGGCAGGTCCTCAACTATTTCGCCATGCTCCTTCCATATATCAAATACAGGGGCATTGGTTTCATAATTGATATATATAAGCTCTGCCAGTTTATATAGATTAAAGGTGCCGAATACTATATCAACGTGCTTGTACTTTTCCTTTATAGTCTGCAGTACGGTCTCCTGCTGCATCATACAGCCGCATAGCGCAATTTTCATATAGGGATTTCTCTTTTTCTGATGCTTGAGATATCCTAAATTTCCATATACCCTGTTTTCTGCATTTTCTCTTACGCAGCAGGTATTGTATATTACAAAATCAGCGTCCTTTTCCTCATCGGCAGGCTCATAGCCCATTTCCTCAAGCATACCGTAAAGCTTTTCAGAGTCGTGAGCATTCATCTGACAGCCGAAGGTCTGTATAAACATAGTTTTTCGTCTGCCCTTTTTATTATAAAACTCTTCATTTATATCTCTTATCTTATCCATAAAGCCTTTCTGTCTTTCAAGCTCGGCTGAGGATATTTTTTCATTTAAAGCCACTGTTCTTCCTCCGTTTTTATATAGGAATATAATCTTGTATATTATAACATAATTTTATAATTTTTGCAAATAAAAATGGTATACAGTGTAAAAGCTGTATACCAAGTGACTTTAGGTAAATTTACAACCTTATAAAAGGGGTGCCACATTGTGACACCCCTTGAAGGAATTGATCTATATAATTATATCACACACTGAATATAGCAGTTTTAGTATCTGCGTCCCAGTCTACCTTAACACCTAAGGCATTGCCTAATGCTCTGAAAGGAATATACATTCTGCCGTCTTTTATTTCCGCCTTAACGCCGTTGTCCATAGTGACAGCCTTCCCATCAACAGTCATAACATTACTGCCTGATGTATATGAAACGGTATGTCCCTTTGCATTTACACTTGCTGTCTTGCTATTGGCGTCCCATCCTATTATTGAGCTTGTATCGGCATTGACAATATTTTCACCACTTATTGCTATAGCCACAAAACGGAGAGGAATAAGAGTTGAGCTTGATTCATGCTGTATGTATGGCACAGCATCTACAATAAATTCGGCATCCCCTACCGAAATAATATTACTTCCTATGGATACTCTTACCTCCTTAGCTATAGCGTTATCCTCTTTTGTAGCCTCTGTGGTCTTTTCTGATAGCTTTTCTGCAGTCTGTGTGGTTACCTCTGTTGTGGTTTCTGTTGTTGCAGTAGTTGTCTTAGGCTTGTATCTTCCGCCACCACCGCCACCGCCTGAGCTTGTACTTACGGTAGTAGTCTCTGTATCTATTTCCGCAACAGCAACTGTGGTACTCTCAGATTGTGTCTCAGTTGTATCAACAGGTGCTTGTGTGGTTGTCTGAGTTACAGGAGCTTTTGTTGTGATCTCAGGCGCCTGTGTGGTTGCCTGAGTTGCAGGCTCTGTCTTTGTTGTTACTTGTGTTGTCTGTGCCTTCGTGGTCGGCTGTGTTGTCGGCTCTGATTTTGTCGTCGCCTCTGTGGTTGTAACAGTTGTTACAGGCTTATTTTCCTCGTTAATTATAACAGAGCCATTATTTACGATATGCTCGACAAGTATCTGGTCGTAGTTGTTGTCAAGATAGTGAAATTCTTTTACATCTAATGTGATAGGAATATTGATATTTTTTTCTGCCGTGTCCTTCACCTTGAATTTGAAATTAAACAATACACCGTCACCTGTACAGTTGCTTACAGACATTGTTCCAAGTGCAAGTATACCCGGTTCATTTCCGTTTACTATTGTTTCGCTCTGATAAATGCCCTTTTCAAAGCTTATATATTCAAGATAACTGTTATCATAGCTTATATCCATAAATATAGTTGCAACGCCGTTTATATTATTTTCTACACTCAACGGAATTGTTATTTCCTGTCCTGATACCGCTTTTACATTGCCCATGCTTATAATGGCTACATCCTCGGCGGACACCATTACTGCTGATAAGGCAGTCATACACACTATAAGCAAAATACTTATTATTTTTTTCATTTTTTCACCTCATTATTATTTAAGTCTGGTTGCTTTTAAAAGTATATTTGTTGCATCAATTGGAGTTATAATACCGTCTTTATTTGTATCCGCAGCATTAAAGGCTGTTCCCGTAAGATTTTTTACTCCCAGTCCGCAGAGAAGAGCCTGAGTTGCATCCATAGCGGTTATATGACCGTCAAAATTAATATCGCCTTCCACAACATTTTGAATATCTACAATTCCCTTTGTAACAATACTTCTCATAGGCAATGAAGCATAGTTGCCATCATATCTGAAAAGTTCATTGACTGTTATTGACAGTTCTGTTGATACGTTTTCCTTTACACTATCATTTACTTTAAATGTAATATAACAGAGATCTCCTGTTGTCGTTACATTTTTTATGTCCATACCATTTATTGAAATTTGTCCCGGTTCATAATCTGGATTGCCTGCAAAATTGCTTCCCCATATTTTTCCGTTTTCAACAGAAAGAGGAACAAGCAGACTACTGTCGTAATTTACAATAATACCAAATGTTGAAAAGCCCGGATTGTTCGTTATTTTAATAGGTATTTTTACTGTTCCGTCTGTTGTAACAGAGCTGTTTGGAATTTCAAATTCCACCTTGTTTGAAACGGTAGGAACATTTACGCTTACGCTTTTTATGACAGAGGTTTTCCTGCTTCCTGTACCATAGCAGAACTCGACTGTATAAAGTCCTGTTTCATTGTTATGCTTTGCTGTATCTATATTTATGGGTACAATACTGCTTATATGATTTTCAGGGTCGTATTCAATACTTACGGTTATTTCCTCGGCATCATCCTTTCCCCCTGTATTACTCCATACCATAAGAGTACCCTTTGTATAAGCTATATCTGTATCATTTATATTTACAATAAAGCCCAGTCTGTCACAATCCTCAATTTCAACCATTTCATTTACGGTAGGATAAGGATAGCATTTGTATCCGTTATATGCGCCCTCTGTCCAGTCAGTGCCGGACTTGTAAAAAATAGTTGTTTCCTGTAAATCCATATATGGATTTTTTTCAAAGACATATTCGCCGAAGTTTATGGGCACAGGGCCTGTAAAAACTGCTCTTTTGACTCCTGAGTTTGTAAACGCACCATTTTCTATAGTTTTAATATTCTCAGGTAATATGACTGTTTCCAATCCCGTGCAGTTGTCAAAAGCTGAATATCCTATCTTAGTCAGATTGCTGTCAAACTCAACCTTTTCAAGTGATATACATCCTGAAAAGGCATTATTTCCAATAGAAACAATTCCTCTGCCCATCGCAATATCTTTTAAATTTGAGCAATTAAAAAAAGTAAATGGTTTTATTTCCGTCAGACTATCGGGAATATTGACTTCCTCCAGCATATCACAATCGTAAAACGCTTCTCCCATATCTGCAATTCCATTATTT
This sequence comes from uncultured Clostridia bacterium, assembly GCA_947589665.1. Lineage (GTDB taxonomy): Bacteria > Bacillota > Clostridia > Lachnospirales > CAG-274 > CANPXH01. The sequence continues at coordinate 27,460 of CANQBJ010000004.1, read as the reverse complement.
ATAAAGACATTTGTAAGACTATGACAATTGCCAAAGGAATAGCCTCCCAATGTTTTCAGGGTAGAAGGAAATCTTACAGATTTAAGCGCAGTATTACTAAACGCATTGTCGTTCAATACGGACAATCCCTCTTTAAGCTCAATTTCGTTCAAGGAAGTACAACCTGAAAACGCACCCGCTCCGATTACAGAAATAGGTTTTATGAAATTAACATTCTGCAAACCTGTACAATCTCTAAAAATATCATAGGGTAGATCTGCTCCAGTGTTTATTGTTACATCTGTTAAGGAAATGCAATTTTTGAAATTTTCTCCATAATCATAGCTCATAACAGTAGAAGGTATTTCAATAGAAGTAAGAGAAGTACAGCCCTCAAATGCTCTGCTTCCTATTTCTCTTACACCCTCCGGAATATATATACTCCTGAGAGTGGTGGTTCCTGCAAATGCCTCACTGCAAATGGTCTTAACAGTATTTGGTAATACAACATTTTTTATCGTTATATTTTCAAACACATTATTGTGACTTCCGGAATAGCTTGTATATCTGCCTATCTGAACTACAGGCAGACCATCAATGCTGTCAGGAATTTTCACTTCCTCATCTGTACCAAGATATTTGTAAATATAAATACCATCAATATTTACACTGTATTCCCATAAGCCATTATTCTTAATGGGTTCATCATACAAGTCTGATGCATTTTTTTCAATCTCAACAGCAGACCCCGATACAACAATGTCATCACAGCTTATCACATTTTCGTTATCTGCATAGGCAAAGCTTATGCACGACAATATCATAACTGCTGCCATAATGATACCGATAATATTTTTCATAAAATTCCTCCTTTATATTATACATTCAGACACATAAAGATATTTAAAGTCTGATTTACTTAATTATAAGATATTAAATATCCTATGTCAACACAAAAATGATATTATTTGTCCTAAATTATATATTTTAATGCATATAATATCTTATAAAGGGAGGTTTCTATATGTATGAGGATGATTTTGCAGAAAGAATTACAGAGCTTAGGACACAGAAAAATGTATCTGCACGAGAAATGAGCCTTGCTCTCGGACAAAACGAAAGTTATATAAACAGAATTGAAAATAAAAAGACATTTCCCTCTATGCAGGTATTCTTTTATATATGTGAATATCTTAACATATCGCCTAAGGATTTTTTTGACAATAACATTTCAGTGCCTCAAAAACTGTATGAAATAATTGAGGATATAAAAAAATTAAATAGTACTCAGTTGGATACAATATCTGCACTTGTTAAAGAATTGATAAGTAAATAAAAAAGCTGCTGAAATCCTTATTGAGATTTCAGCAGCTTTTTATCTTTATAACATTTTTACATTATTAACTACTTCGGAAAGCACCTGACCTATACTTTCGTGTATGGCAAGCTTAGCCCTTACGTCGTAGGCTGTCGTGCTCTTGTTTATAAGTACAAGCTTGTTCCCTCTGTATATGCCTACAAGTCCGGCAGCAGGATATACAACAAGGGATGTGCCTCCTACTATAAGCACATCGGCATTTCTTATAGCGCTGTAGGCTGCGCTCCATACCTCGTCGTCAAGACCCTCTTCATAGAGTACTACGTCTGGCTTTATAAGTCCGCCGCACTCACAGTGGGGAACGCCCTTCATACTCATAATATCCTCAGCCGTATAGAACTTATGGCACTTCATACAATAATTCCTGTGTACGCTTCCGTGAAGCTCGTATACCTTCTTGCTGCCTGCAAGCTGATGCAGTCCGTCTATATTCTGTGTGACCACCGCCTTAAGCTTGCCCATTTTCTCAAGCTCCGCAAGAGCATAGTGGGCCTTGTTGGGCTTGGCGTCAAGGTATATCATATTGTTCTTATAGTAATCGTAAAAAATTTCCGTATTCCTGTCAAAAAAGCTTCTGCTTATAAGTGTTTCGGGAGAATAGCCGTACTTTGTCTTTGCCGAATAAAGTCCGTCCTCACTTCTGAAATCGGGGATATTGCTTTCCGTAGATACTCCCGCACCGCCTAAAAACACTATATTGTCACTGTTTTTTACAATTTCTGTAAGCTCTTCATATTTCATTTAATACCACTCTTTTCATTTTTTAGTTTTTTTACAAACTTTGCTATCTTTTCCAGCGCTATCTTTATTTCCTCTACGGAATAGGCATAAGAACATCTTATAAAGCCCTCTCCGCATTGACCAAAGGCTGTGCCGGGTACAACTGCGACCTTTTCCTCAAAGAGAAGTCTTTCGCAAAATTCATCTGAGGTAAGTCCCGTTGACTTAATGCAGGGGAAGAGATAGAAAGCTCCTTGTGCCTCATAGCAGTCAAGCCCCATATCCAGAAAGCCCTTACGCATAAATCTCCTTCTTCTGTCGTATTCTCTTCTCATAGCGGCAACACAATCGTCACAGCTTCTGAGAGCCTCTATAGCTGCCTGCTGGCTTGTAGTCGGCGCGCACATTATACAGTACTGGTGTATCTTGGTCATAGCGGATATGATATCCCCAGGGCCCGCTGCATATCCAAGTCTCCAGCCTGTCATGGCGTAAGACTTTGAAAAGCCGTTTATAACTATTGTCCTGTCCCTCATATAGTCAACAGAGGCTATTGAACAATGCTTTTTGCCGCCGTATGTAAGCTCGGAATATATCTCGTCGCTTATAACAAGTATATTCTTATCCTTTAAAAATTCAGCTAATTTTTCAATATCCTCCTTTTCCATAATAGCACCTGTAGGGTTATTTGGATAGGGAAGAAGAAGCGCCTTTGTCTTATCTGTTATCTTGTCCGCAATGTCCTCGGGAGTAAGCCTGAAATTATTTTCCGCCCTTGTATTTACCACAACGGGAACGCCGTCAGCCATAGTCACACAGGGCTTATAGCTTACATATGAAGGCTCAGGCACAAGCACCTCGTCACCGTCGTTTATTATTGCTCTTAAGGCAAGGTCAATGCTTTCGCTTGCTCCTACCGTCACTACAATTTCGTGGGCAGGGTCGTAGCTTACGCCTATTGTCCTTGTAAGGTATCTGTCTATTTCCTTCCTCAGCTCCATAAGTCCCGCATTGGAGGAATAGACGGTTTTGCCCTTTTCAAGGTTGTATATGCCCTTTTCTCTTATTGCCCACGGAGTATCAAAGTCAGGCTCGCCTACACCGAGGGAAATAACTCCCTCCATTTCACTTGCTATATCAAAAAATTTTCTTATACCCGACCAAGGCATTATCTGTACCTTGTCGGCTACAAAGTCCTTTGGCTTCATCATGGTGTAACAATCATCCTTTCATCCTTATCACACTTTTTCTCCATGATAATGCCATGCTCCTTGTATTTCTTAAGTACAAAATGTGTGGACGTACTCAGTACGTTGTCCAGAGGCGAAAGCTTATCTGAAATAAAGTGAGAAATTTCCTTTATATTCTTGCCGTCCATCATAACAAGGAGATCGTATGCTCCCGCCATAAGATAAACAGCCTTAACGTCATCAAATCCATATATCCTCTCGGCTATTTTCTCAAAGCCGCTGTCCCTCTGCGGAGTTACCTTGACCTCTATCATAGCCGTAACAAATTCTCTGTCTGTCTTGTCCCAGTTTATCAATGTAGTGTAACCGCAAATGATCTGATCCCTCTGCAGTTCATCAAGCGCCGCGGCTATTTCATCATTACTCTTTCCCAGCATGGCTGCCATATCCTCAAGGCTAACTCTGCTGTTCTTTTCCAAAATTTCAAGTAAAATGTTCTTAATATCCTGCATAATAAATCTCCTTTCGCTTTTACTTCCTTTAAGTATACTACATCGGCAAAATAAAGTCAAATAAAGAAAAGCGGAGTGTTAAAAACTCCGCTTCATACTGTCTGTACCCTTTATACCTATACCGCCTGCGGCTTTGCCGATGGGACAGCATATTATGTATAACGGTATCAGACCTTATATTATGTATTTTAATCTACTCCTGTGGCCATCATTACCAATTTTGTCATAGCCATTGCAACGATAAACCATATTACAAAAAATCTCTTTGCATATGCGCCTGTAGTACCGTAAGAATTTCTGTATATCAATTTGAATATAAAAGTTGTTATCACGATGGATAAAACTAAGGCTACTACAAAAAGTATTACCATATTTGTTCCTCCTTTATCAATACTGACGTCCGTTCAGATACGCTCCTGCACATACAAGACAGGTCGTTTGACCGCTTAATGCATTTTCATAAGATGACAGATCGAGGGGAAGTACATATCCGTTTATAGAATCCCCCTCATAAAGATCAATAGTGTCCATATAGAAAACAGATATAATATTACCGTCGTAATCTGATATTCTAATAACTGTAAGCGGACTGTCAAGTCCTGTATTTTCTGGAGAATATTCATATATTTCATTTATATCGCCCATTATAAACATAAGCTCTCCTCCGCATGACGAAGGACTTTTGCTTATATGCTTATACTCTATATCCCAGTTTGTATAGCTGTCACATTCTTCTTCTGTTGCAGCAGGGAACAGCTGAGGATGTTCACGAAGGAAATTAGCTGCATTATCTGTCAACGTATAGGATATCAATTCATTATCTGATAAATATTCATAGATATCATAGGGAGTTGCCGCACCGCTCTGCACTGCCGCTTGTTCCTCCGTACCTGCTGTACCTGCCGTATCAGCTGTATCTGATTGTTCCACAAAGCCTGTATCTGATGAGCTGTCGGATATGTCTGTCGTATCCGTATCGCCCTGACCTGTAATAAGGCTAAGTATAGCTATTATAACGAAAACTATCATTATACCGTATACAATTTTTTTGATCCTTGCGCTAAATGTTTTACTTTTATCTATAACAGGTGAATATATATAGTTTCTTGCTGCACCTGTAACTGCTTCAACGCCCTTACTTTTAACATCCTGCTTTATTTTTTCTATATCCGGCAATGATCCGTCGGGTGAACAGTAGAGCTTCTTCAACATTTCCACATATCTTTCTGCCTGAGCCTTTACTTCTTTATAATTTGAAGCAAGTATCTCCGTACTGTTTCCGTCCTTTGTCCTTATCTGCAGTTTTCTGCTATTGTCTATAAATATATCCTCTATATCTTCGCGAGGTATGAATTTGCCTGAAAGGAAACTTACAGTTATTATTCCCTCGGGAATAGCAATAAGACCATATGTTGCCACACCCATTACGGTACCTGACATAAGAAAATAAACAACACTGTCAGCCACCTTACTTCTTAGCTCCTGATCTGTCAAAAGCTTTGATGCCTGTTCATAAACTATTATAGCTTCTTTTTTATTGCCCGGTACTTCAAAATATGTATTTGGCAGTCCTTCATATACCGATATCAGGTTATAAAGGCTTTCACAGCCTGTCGTTGTCTTTACAAATTTCAATATATTGTCCTGAGCGATACCATTGATAGCATCATATCTTGCATTTTCAATTTTTTTAGATGTTTGAACGCCGCCGAGTTTTGCTGCTGAACCGAATAATCCCATAACTATTCCTCCTTATTGGGTTTGCATATTTCTTCGTTTAGTATCTGTCTTATCCGCCTGTCGGAATAATTCAATTCCTGAGATAGTTTTCTGATATTTTTGCCGTTATAATTTTCTATTATATATTGTCTGATATAATTTTTATTATAAAGTCTTTTAGGAAATACGATTTGCTGACCATTGAACATTCTGAACATTGCGATAGCAGTGTCGATATCTGTTTCCGCAGCTATTTCTTTGTATATTCCTGCAAGGTTATCGGCATCCATTAAAATCACCTCTTTTTACAGAATAAGACAAAATACCATATAAAGTATAAATCCAATTAGCGGAAATTACACTTAGCATATTTCAATGTTTTTTTCATTAAAGTTATCAATGAAAAAAGCACCTTACGCTGTTATTATAGCGTAAGGCGCCATTGTATTGTTAAGCTGTCGGCTTAATTTTTATATAAAAGGTGTAGGTATAACTGTAATTATGAATATATCAACAGCAAAATATACAACTGCTGAGGCAAATAATCTTCCGGGATATCCCAGTCTTCTGAGACCGGGTATAAGTCTTATCTGCCTTGCTCCGTTGCCAAAAAGCCACATAGGGAATATGATCTCCATTACATACAGTATTACAAAATCTATGATCTCACCTGTGCTTTTAAAGGAATATGCGTTAGTTACCAGCAAAACGGCAAGTATAATATAAGACAGCAGTGCTATTGTCATCCTTATTATGCTGCCGCTCCTGAAGCCCGGAGGCGGGAACAATGCAATATCGGACAGGCGGGTCTCCTTAATATCCGAAATAAGCTTTGAAGGAATACTTTTCAGGTCTATGGGAATATAATGCCTTTTTATATCTCTTTCCATAGACTCTATATTTCTGTATCTCATATCGGGGTCTATTTTTACAGCCTTGTTTATTATGCTCTTAAACGGAGCTTTGTCATATATCCCCTCCTGTACTATATGTCCCGTAAGCATATAATTCAGCAGAACTCCCGCAGAATATATATCACTTCTGGCATCCGTCTGAGTAAAGCCGTACTGTTCGGGCGATGCAAAGCCAAATGTACCCAGTATTGAAGTATCTACGGATTTTTCCTTGTTGCTGCGGCGGGATATATCAAAATCCAGCAGAAAGCCTTTGCCTTCATCAGTAATTATAATATTATCCGGTGAAATATCCCTATGTACGATATTCAGTTTATGTACAGCCTTAAGGGCAGAGCAGACGTCCAGAATAAGGGCGCAGGTCTCATTTTTTGTAAGGCAGCCCTTTTCCCTGATCATTTCTTCAAGGGTCCTGCCCTTTATATACTGCTCCGCTATAACAATATTATTTTCTGTTTCTATTACATCGTAAATTTCGGGAATGTTTTCGTTTTTGACCGTTTTAAGCTTTTCATATACTTCCAAAAGCTCCTTATCGGCATATCTTTTGACACAGAGTACATCGTCGGTAAGCCTTAACACAAGCATTACTGTACCCTCTTCGTTGAGAGGTCTTATATCCTTATACTGCGAAAGCTTATATTTTACCGAATTATCCATAAAAACACCTTTTTCTCTTGAAAAATGTAAAATTATATCTTATATTATATAAGAGGTGATACTTAATGAAGAAAACAACGGCGCAGCTCCTTGACGCTCTTAAAAAGGACAGCAATATAAAGTATTTTTTAAACAGCAACAAGAATGAATTCATCAATTCAAGCCTTGCTCAATATCTCAACGAGCTTCTTTCGGAAAAGAATATTGACAAAGCGAGAGCGATAGAAAATGCCAATCTCAATACGCAATACGGCTATCAAATATTTGCAGGGCAGAAAAATCCTTCAAGAGATAAACTGCTGCAGCTTGCCTTCGGTATGTCTCTTGACCTTAAAAGCGCTCAGCGTCTTATGAGTATAGCAGGCGTAAACGAACTGCATCCCCGCAATAAGAGAGACAGCATTATAATATTTGCCTTTAATAATTCACTGTCCCTTATGGAATGTGAAGAGCTTTTGGACGAAATGGGAGAATATACCATACAATAAACTATTTCCTTGTCACCTCAAGCCTTCCCTTTTCCTTAAGCGTTATATCGCACTTATATTTTTCGGGAGTATTTACGTCAATATCTTCAAGTGTTTTTTTGTCAAGTATATTTTTCACAAACTCCGCATCTATATTGATGCCATAGTTTTCAAGGGCATTTTTCCATATGGTGAATTTACAGCCCTGTTTCCAGTTACTGCAGTAATACCCCTTTGAATTTTCAAGTATGTGGCCCTGACACTCAGGGCATATTCCCAGTACCGCAGCCTTTGCTTTTTTCCCTCTGGGCTTGTCAGCTGCGAATATCACCTTGCAGCTTTCCTTAGCTGAACGCTCTACAATGTAATTTACATATCTCTTTATGCTGCCCATAAACCTTTCCGTATCCATTTTGCCCTTGGCAACTGAGGTAAGTCCCTTTTCCCACTTGCCGGTAGTTTCGGGAGACTTTAACTCCACAGGCACTACCTCTATAAGCTTTCTTCCCTTCTCTGTAGGTATAAGATTTTTGCCCTTTCTAACTACATAGCCTACCTGTATAAGCCTTTCTATAATGGCAGCCCTTGTAGCAGGCGTGCCTAAGCCCGATTCCTTAAGCTGCTCCTTAAGAGCCTCGTCCTCCACAAACCTACCTGCATTTTCCATAGCGGAAAGAAGTCCTGCCTCGTTATATGGTTTGGGGGGCTTAGTCTTTTTGCAGGATATTTTTACGCTTACAACATCGTATATATCCCCCTTAACGACATCGGGAAGGACCTCTTCCTTTTTCTTTTCCTTTTCCGTATTCACATTGAGTACAGTCCAGCCCTTGTCAATTACGGTCGTTCCCCTTGTAACAAAGCTTTCACTGTTTACATCGGTCACTATTTTAGTAGTGCTGTATACATAATAGGGATAAAATACAGCCAGAAAGCGTCTTGCAATAAGGTCATATACCTTAAATTCAACATCGCTTAATTTACTTATGTCTATATTCACCTCTGTAGGTATAATGGCATGGTGATCGCTTATTTTGGAATTGTCTATTATCCTTTTCGTTATAGGCAGCTTTTCAAGTCCCACAACATAGGACGCAAAGTCCTTATATTCCTTTGTGTTGTTAAGCCTTCCCGCTATTACCTTAAGCTTTGGTATCATATCGTCGGAGAGATATCTGCTGTCTGTTCTGGGATATGTTACCATTTTCCTCTTTTCGTAGAGGTCCTGTACTATTGAAAGGGTTTTCTGCGCCGAAAAGCCGAATTTTTTGTTGCAGTCTCTCTGAAGCTCCGTAAGATCGTATAACAGAGGCGGAGGATTTTTCTTTTCCTCGCAGTCCACAGATGCAACAACGCCTTTGCCATTTTTTACGTTATCCCTTATTTCCTCTGCCTTTTCTTTAGTCTTTATTTTGGTATCGTCATTTTCTCTATTGAACCACAAGCCCTTATACTTGCCGAAGTCTGCCTCAGCCTCCCAGTACTCAGTAGGTACAAAGGTGTCTATTTCCTTTTGCCTTGCCGCAATAATGGCAAGGGTAGGCGTCTGCACCCTGCCTATGCTTAAAAGAGCGTTGTACTTTATTGTAAAGGCTCTGCTGGCATTTATTCCTACAAGCCAGTCCGCCTCGGAACGGCATTTAGCGCTTTTATAAAGGTTGTCATATTCCTTTCCGTCCCTGAGCTTGTCAAAGCCATCCTTTATGGCAGCGTCTGTCATAGAGGATATCCACAGTCTTTCAAAGGGCTTTGTACAGCCTGCAAGCTCATAAATGTATCTGAAAATAAGCTCTCCCTCTCTTCCGCTATCTGTTGCGCATATAAGGCTGTCTACCTTGGGAGAATTCATTATTTTCTTTAAAAGCTCAAACTGTGACTTTGTATTTTTGATAGGCTTTATCTTTATGACATCGGGAATTATAGGAAGAAGTGACGCGTCCCATTTTTTATACTTAGGGTCATATTCCTCAGGCTCGCAAAGTGTCACAAGATGACCTATAGCCCAGCTTATAATATAGTCGTCATTGTAAAGATAGCCGTCACCCTTTGCGCTGCATTTAAGCACCCGCGCTATATCTCTTGCTACAGAGGGCTTTTCGGCAATTATCATTTTTTTCATAGTATCATTCCTTAAATATACTGTCTATTGCAGCAATAATATCCCCCACATTTTGGGCTACGGCAGAGGCATTTATAAATTCTTCGGCGCAGCCATATCCGTAAAGTACGCCTATTGACCTTATATCGTTTTCCTCGGCGCCTATGATATCGTGCTTTCTGTCGCCTATCATTACCGCTTTATCCTTGTCAATGCCATATCCTTCTATGGCATAGGCAATTACCTCCGCCTTTGAATTTCTGTCGCCGTTCATCTCACTACCCGATACAAAGTCAAAATATTTCTTGAAATCAAAGTGTTCAAGTATCTGCTCCGCATATATCCACGGCTTGGATGTAGCAAGTATGACCTTTTCCCCTCTTGCCTTAAGAGTACCAAGCACATCGGGTATGCCCTTGTATACTTTATTTTCAAATATACCCTTGGGGCCAAAATACTCCCTGTATTTCTTAATGGCATACTTAGCCTGTTCCTCGGTAAGTCCGCTGTATTTTACAAAGGAATATATAAGAGGCGGTCCTATGAATTTATTAAGAGTAGAGTTATCCTCGGTCTCTATGCCGAAATGTCTTAAGGCATAGGCAACGGAATTGGTTATACCCTGCTGAGGGTCTGTAAGAGTGCCATCAAGGTCAAATAAAATATATTTCATAGCATTTTTTTCCTTTTTAAGATTTACTTAATTATACAACATTATGACATAAATATCCATACAAATTTTGCTGCGTAAAAAAGAGCCGTTTCAAACAGCTCTTAATTTTTATTGAATAATCTTTTGATATTGGCAAAAAAGCCTGTATCGTCTATTGTCTGATACTCTATATATTTGCCTGTACCTACAGCCACACAGCTAACGGGATCATCGGCAATAACACACTTTATGCCGGTTTCCTTTTCTATGACCCTGTTAAGTCCGGAAAGAAGGGAGCCTCCTCCCGTAAGTACTATACCTCTGTCAGATACATCGCCTGCAAGCTCGGGAGGGGTCTGCTCCAGAACAAAGCGCACAGCGTCCACTATTGCGGTAACAGACTCGTTTAAAGCCTCGTTTATTTCTGTTGAGCTTATTTCCAGAGTCATAGGCAAACCCGATGTAATATTCCTTCCCCTTACTTCAAGAGTTGACACAGGAGCTTCCTTATCGGCAGTACCTATTATTATCTTAAGGTTCTCAGCCGTTCTTTCGCCTATGAGCATATTGTGTTTTCTTCTCATATAGCGAACTATTGCCTCGTCAAATTTATCGCCTGCTATCTTAAGGGAGGTAGCTGCAACTATACCGCCCAGGGAGATAACGGCAACATCTGTAGTGCCGCCTCCTATATCCACTACCATACTTCCGCAGGGACGCGTTATGTCAAGTCCTGCACCTATAGCTGCCGCTATAGGCTCCTCTATTATAAATACCTGACCTGCACCTGCATTTCTGGTAGAGTCCTGTACTGCCCTTTTCTCCACCTCTGTTATATGACTTGGTACACATACGGCAATCCTTGGTTTTTTGAGCCAATTGGTGCCTACAGACTTGCTTATAAAGTACCTTATCATTCTTTCAGTCACCTCAAAGTCGGATATTACACCGTCTCTCAGAGGTCTTATGGCTACAATATTGGCAGGAGTTTTGCCTAGCATTTTGCGTGCCTCCTCGCCTACTGCCACGATGGAGTGCTTGTTCTCATCGACTGCGACTACGGAAGGCTCCTGAAGAACAATGCCCTCGCCCTTACTGTATACAATTACACTGGCAGTACCCAGATCTATGCCAATATCATTGCCCAACAACATATACTATTTCTCCTTTTCATCAGGTTCTTCTTTATTTTCCTTTAAGACTATCTTAAGCTTTTCTATTCTGTTCTTATCTATTTCCTCTATATAAAACTTAGCGTTTTCATCCTCAACGACCTCGCCCTTATCGGGAAATCTGCCTATTATTGCAATTACATAGCCGCCTATGGACTCTATTTCATCATTTTCAAAGTCTGTGCCTAATATCTCGTTTACATCATCAAGCCTTGTACTTCCGTCAACAAGATATTCATCCTCTTTTATGGACGTTATTTCCTCTTCATCATCTCTTATTTCGTCTATAATGTCACCTACTATCTCCTCAATAAGGTCCTGGAGAGTTACTATGCCTGCTGTTCCGCCGTATTCGTCAAGTACTATCGCCATTGATATGGAATTTTTTTTCATACCTGCGAAAAGCTTTGAACACAGCTTTGATTCGTAAGTAAAATATGGTTCTTTATAATAATCCGATACTCTGAAATTATCAACATTTTCCAGCAGCATAATATCCTTAAAGGAAAGTATGCCCACAATGTTATCTATTGTTTCATTGTATACGGGAATACGTGTGAATTTTTTTTCTCTGAAGGTCTTTACGGCTTCCTCATAGCTTATGTCATCGGGGATCGAGATTATGTCTATACGCGGTACCATTATTTCCTCGGCTGTAGCATTGCCGAAGTCTACCACATTTGTTATCATTTCCTTTTCTTCACCCTCAAGTACGCCCTCCTCATGGCTTACGTCAACCATTGTTCTGAATTCATTTTCGGTAACAACGGGAGTTTCGCTGTTCTCTTGACCTATAAGCCTGAATATGGCTCCTGTAATGATGTTGAGCAGGAAAACAAGAGGAGTGGCTATAACTGTAAGCGCCGCTATAGGCTTGACCACAAACTGGCTCATCTTCTCACAGTTGTCCTTGGCATAGGTCTTTGGCGTGACCTCACCGAAAATAAGCACAAGAATGGTAAGTACGCCTGTGGCAATACCTACACCCCGACTGCCGAAAAGGTCGGTAGCTATGACCGTTCCCATAGCCGAAGCTGCAATATTAACTATATTATTGCCTATAAGTATAGTGCTTAACAGCTTTGCGGAATTATCCGTGACCTTCTGTATGAGCCTGGCATTTTTGGCTCCTTCCTCAACCATTGCTCTTATCCTTATTTTGCTTAAAGATGTGAGAGCCGTTTCAGAGCTGGAAAAAAAGCCTGAAAGCGCAAGACATACAACTAAAATAATTATTCTCGACAGATATTGGGAACTTTCCGAGTCACCCATTAAAATCACACTCCTTAAAATACAAGAATATTATTTAACAGATACAGTATACCACAGTTTTTATCAATTTCCAATAAAAATTTATTATTTTATGAAAATTCCTCTTTAAATATTCTTTTATAAATGATATAATGAGAGCAGAGAAGGAAAAGGAAGCTGTTATTATGAAAAAAGAAAGTCACCATGCTTTACACGGCGGTGACCTGGACGAAATTTCCAGGATATATGGCATTGATAAAAATGAAATACTTAACTTCAGCGGAAATGTAAATCCTTTGGGACTTTCCTCTTCTGTCAAAAAGGCTATTGCGGAAAACACCGATAAAGCAGTGAACTATCCCGATGTGTCTTATGTGGCGCTGAGAAAAGCCATAGCCTTCTATACAGGTGCAAAAAGCAGTCATATAGTTGTGGGCAACGGCTCTACTGAGCTTATATCTCTTTTTATAAAGACTGTTTCTCCCCGCAAGGCTGTTATAGTTTCTCCCGCATATTCCGAATATCTCCGTGAGGTGGAAATGTCGGGAGGCAGCGCAGAGCTTTTTCCTCTTAAGGAGGAGGATGACTTTATGCTGGATATGGACAGGCTCATATCAGACATTACCGACAGCATAGACCTTCTTGTTATATGCAATCCAAACAATCCTACGGGAACATATATGACCTGTGAGCAAATAAGAAGGCTGCTCATACACTGCAGTAAAAATAACACATACGTTATGATAGACGAAACATATGTGGAGTTTTCCGACAAGGAAATATCTGCCGTACCACTTACAGGGGAATTTAAAAATCTCTTTGTGGTAAGGGGTACTTCTAAATTCTTTGCCTGCCCCGGCTTAAGGCTGGGCTATGGCATATGCTCAGACGAAAATATACTGTCCTGTATAAACGACCGAAAGGACCCGTGGTCTGTAAATATTTTTGCCGAAACAGGCGGACAGGTCATGTTTACGGACAGCAGTTTTATAAACAGTACCAAAGAGCTTATAAGCAGCGAAAGGAAAAGAATGTATAAGGAGCTTAAAAAGCTTGAAGGCATATATGTATATGATACTCAGGCAAATTTCTTTCTCTGCAGAATATTAAAAGAGGATATTACCTCAACACAGATATTTGAAGAGCTTATAAAGGACAATATCTTAATAAGGGATGCATCCGATTTCCCATATCTTGGCAACAGATATTTAAGGTTTTGTATTTTAGATAAAAAAAGCAATACTTTATTGCTTAATTCTCTTAAAAATTGTTTAAAATAATTTTATTAATATATTCAGGGGGTATTTTTTATGAACACATACGAAAATTATGATATCCAGCCCTTTACCATGCAGGAGGCTCTTGCCGAGGCAAAGAGATGTCTCAACTGTAAAAAGCCGCTGTGTATGACAGGCTGCCCTATCGAAAACAAAATTCCGGATTTCATACATCAGCTTTCAAGAGGTAATTTCGGTGAGGCAAGAAGTATACTTGCCGAAAGAACAAATCTTCCTGCCGTATGCGGTAGAGTTTGTCCTCATGAAAAGCAATGTCAGGGTCACTGTGTGCTGAATAAGGCAAACAAGCCTATAAAAATAGGCAAACTGGAGCAGTTTGTAGCCGACTTCGATGCCGATATGAACCTTATAAGAGAAAAGATACCGCCTAAGACAAGAGGCAATGTTGCAGTTATAGGCTCAGGTCCCGCAGGTCTTACGGTTGCAGGCGATTTGGCTATGATGGGCTTTAACGTAACTGTATACGAGGGCGAAAGCGAACCAGGCGGTGTACTTTTATACGGTATTCCGGAATTCAGACTGCCAAAGGATGTTGTAAGACGTGAAACAAAGAGAATTGCCGAATTAGGTGTCCAGTTCATAAACAACACTATAATAGGTCAGGACATTACTATAGACCAGCTTTTTGCAAAGGGCTTTGATGCCATATTTATCGGCACGGGTACGGCAGTTGCAAGAGAGCTGGATATTCCGGGCAAGGAATTAAGAGGTGTTATAAAGTCTCACTATTTCTTAAGAATGGTTGCCCTTTACAACAGCAACAGCATTGAAAGAAAGGAAGTTCCCGTTAAGGAAGGCGATACGGTACTTGTAATAGGCGCAGGCAATGTTGCTATGGACGCTTCCAGAACGGCTCTGAGAATGGGCGCAAAGAAGGTAACCGTAGTATACAGAAGTACTCCCGATACCATTTCAGCAGAAAAGCTGGAGTACGACAGCGCAGTTGCAGACGGTGTCAAGTTTATGTGGAATTCAACTCCCGTAAGATATGTCGGAAACGATAATAATAAGCTTGTGGGACTTGCCATTGAGCAGGAAGGCAACGAGCTTGTAATACCCTGCGACAAGGTGCTTATAGCAATTGGCTCAAAGCCTGCCAAGAGAATAATTTCCACTACAAAGGGCATTGAGGTAAACGACAACGGCTACCTTGTTACAAAGGAAAAGCCTTACGGTATGACCACATTAAACGGTGTGTTTGCAGGCGGTGATGTAGTGCATCAGCCCGCAACAGTCGTTCTTGCTATGAAGGCTGCAAAGAAAGTAGTTGAAGGTATCTCAAGCTATGTAGATGCTAAGAAGCTTTTAGGCTTATAAAATTTAAGGCTATCGCATTTTTAATGCGATAGCCTATTTTTGTTGATAAATATAAAATCAACGATATAAACTCATATCTTCTGAGCGACATTCCGTAAGCCTATTATCCTATTCGGGCTATTTGCTCTTCAACGCTCTTTAACATAGTGCTGTACTTTTCAAGCTTAGCCTTTTCTTCATTTATGACTTTCTCCGGAGCCTTTGATACAAAGCCCTGATTTGAAAGCTTCTTTTCGACTCTCTCTACCTCTTTGATAAGCTTATCTCTTTCCTTGGACAATCTTTCCCTTTCCTTGGATATATCCACAAGCTCGGCAAAAGGCATATATATCATACCATTGTGTATAACGGCAGATACAGCGTCGTCATCTATGCCTGTCTTATCGGACTGTACCGTTACCTCGCTTGCGTAAGCAAGAGGCGCAAAGAATACCTTGCCCTTTTCAAATACAGACTGTACCTCGCTGTTTGTACTTACTACAAATACCTTAGCCTTCCTGCTTGGAGCAACATTCATATTTGCTCTTACATTTCTTATTGACTTTATAGCCTCTTTCATAAGCTCTATAGACTTTTCATCAGCGGCGAAGTTATATTCCTCTGTATATTCGGGCCACTTTGAAAGCATAATTGTTTCTTCTTCGTTCTGCACAGATGTAAATATTTCCTCTGTTACAAAAGGCATAAACGGGTGGAGCAGCTTAAGGGCATTTATAAGTACTGTCTTAAGAGTCCAAAGAGCAGCCTTCCTTGTAGCGTCTTCCTTGTTGTAAAGTCTTGGCTTTACCATTTCTATATACCAGTCGCAGTACTCGTCCCAAATAAAGTCATATATATTCTGAACGGCTATACCCAGCTCATAGGCATCCAGATTTGCCGTTACATTCTTAGCAAGAGAGTTTATCTTGCTTAATATCCACTTGTCGGCAGAGGTAAGCTCCGAAATATTGCACTCAGGCTCCTCATCGTCCATATTCATCATTACAAATCTGGCGGCATTCCACAGCTTGTTTGCAAAATTCCTGCTGTTTTCCACTCTTTCCTTGTAAAATCTCATATCGTTGCCCGGAGCGTTTCCTGTAATAAGAGTAAGCCTTAAAGCATCTGCGCCGTAATCCTTTATTATCTCAAGAGGATCAATGCCGTTGCCCAGGGATTTACTCATTTTACGACCCTGACTGTCCCTTACAAGTCCGTGTATAAGTACTGTCCTGAAGGGTACCTCGCCCATCTGCTCCATAGCTGAGAATACCATTCTTACTACCCAGAAGAATATAATATCATAGCCGGTTACAAGTACGCTTGTAGGATAGAAATGCTCTAATTCAGGTGTCTTGTCGGGCCAGCCCAGTGTTGAGAAGGGCCATAAGGCAGATGAAAACCATGTATCAAGGCAGTCTTCATCCTGTACTATGTGAGTTCCTCCGCACTTAGGACATACCTTAGGCGCATCGATGCTTACAATTACATTGCCGCAGTCGCAGTAATAGGCAGGTATTCTGTGTCCCCACCAAAGCTGTCTGGAAATACACCAGTCATGGATATCCTCAAGCCAATGAGTATATATCTTGCCGAATCGGTCGGGAACGAACCTGAGATCGCCTTTATAATAAGCGTCAAGGGCAGGCTTTGCAAGTTCGTCCATTCTGACAAACCACTGTTTCTTAATAAGCGGCTCTATAACACAGCCACATCTGTCATGAGTACCTACGGCATGGGTAATATCCTCTTTCTTTATGAAAAGACCCATTTCGTCAAGCTCTTTTATTATCTGCTCTCTTGCCGCATACCTGTCCATGCCTGCAAACTTGCCGCCGTTTTCATTAATTGTGCCGTCGTCATTGAGAATATTTATTTTAGGCAAATCATGTCTTTCGCCTACTTCAAAGTCGTTAGGATCATGGGCAGGAGTTATTTTAACTACGCCTGTACCGAATTCCATATCTACATAGCTGTCCTCTATAATAGGTATTTCCCTGTCTACAAAGGGCAGTATACATACCTTGCCCACTACGTCCTTGTATCTTTCATCCTCGGGATTTACGGCTATGGCAGTATCGCCAAGCATAGTCTCAGGTCTTGTAGTGGCAAACTCTAAAAATTTGTCCGTTCCCTTTATGGGATACTTGATATGCCAAAAACCGCCCTGCATATCCGTATGCTCCACCTCTGCATCGGAAATAGTGGTCTGACAGGTAGGACACCAGTTTATAAGCTTTTCGCCCTGATATATATAGCCCTTTTCATAGAGCTTGCAAAAAACTGTAAGAACAGCCTTTGAAAGACCTTCGTCCATTGTAAAGCGCTCTCTCTCCCAGTCACAGGATGAGCCCAGCTTCATAAGCTGATTTATGATAGTACCGCCGTATTCCTTTTTCCACTCCCATGCTCTCTTAAGAAAGCCTTCTCTGCCTACATCCTCCTTTGTGATGCCTTCCTCACGCATTTTATTTACTATCTTTACCTCAGTTGATATAGCTGCGTGGTCAGTACCAGGTACCCACAATGCATTGTAGCCCTGCATTCTCTTCCACCTTATGAGAATATCCTGCAGTGTTTCATCAAGAGCATGTCCCATATGGAGCTGTCCCGTAATATTCGGCGGAGGTATAACAATAGTAAAGGGTTCTTTGCTCTTGTCTACCTCAGCATGGAAATATCCCTTATTAAGCCAGTTCTTATAAATTCTGTCCTCAATAGAGGGATCGTAGTTTTTAGCCATTTCTTTCATAATAGCTGTCCTCCTGTTATAGTTCTTAATAATAGTATTTACAATAAACAAAAAACGGATATTTTCGTTTAATAAAGGACGAAAGTATCCGTGGTACCACCTTAATTCCTGTATAAAACAGGCACTCTTGATCTTTAACGCAGATCAGACGCTCTGCTTACATCTCTTCAGCAGAAAGGCTCCGAAGCTACCTTCGGCAATACTTACGACAAAGCGCCTTTCAGCCTGCGGGCGCTCCTCTCTTTGAGGTGATATTGCCTACTCCTCTTCTTCTCTGCCTGTATGATCAACTCAAGAAATCTACGATAGCCTCGCAAGCATTAGCCTCATCAGCGCCCTCGGCTGTGATCTCAACCTTGTTGCCTGAAAGTGTGCCGATAGATATAACACCCATAATGCTCTTTAAATTAATTTCCTTGTTGTCCATTTTCAGACGTAAGGAGCTGGCATATCTGCCTGCTGTCTGTACGAGCATAGGTATAGGTCTCTCTATCATGCTTGAGCCTACTGTAATTGTTTTCTTAACCATAGTTATTGTCCCCCTTGAGCTTATCTGCTATTTCGCATATTTTCTTTAACCTATGATTCACACCTGACTTACCAACGGGCGGAGTCATTTTTTCGCCAAGCTCTTTCAAGCTGGCATCCGGATACATTATACGTATTTCTGCCATTTTTTTAAGGCTATCGGGCAGTTGATCCAGCCTATTCTGACGGGCTAGATACTCTATTGCCTCTATCTGCCTGACCGAAGCGGAGATCACCTTGTTGAGGTTGGCTGTTTCGCAGTTCACAAGTCTGTTGACATTGTTGCGCACACCCTTTACCACTCTGAGATTTTCAAGCTCAAGCAGGGCTCTGTAGGCTGACATTACGTTGAGCAAATCAACTATAAGCTCAGCTTCCTTGCAGTAGACTACAAAGTGATTTTTCCTTTCGACGATCTTCATTGTAATGCCAAAGTTTGCAATAAGCCGTTTTAAGCTGTCGGCATGCTCGTAATCATTATCCACAAATTCTATGTGATAATGCTTATGCGGATCGCTTATGGAACCGCAGCATAAAAAAGCAGTTCTTATATAAGCCCTTTTGCAGCAGTTCTTTGATACTACGTAAAAATCTATGGGGGAGGCAACGCTGAAATCGGCGCTGTCTTTAACACCTGTAGCTTTTAAAATCTCTGAAATAAGACTCTGATCCTCTATGGCAATATTGTTTCCCTTGCCTATAGATACACTTCTGCCAAACAGCTCGTATATAATATCAGCGGTTTTTTCAATAAGCTCAGTATTGTCATTATGTATTATTATAAACCTATGACTATCCCTTGTGCCTACGTAACCGCTTATATTGATAACGGCTGCCAAAGCAGCTGTAAGACAATGCCTGCCGGTATAATTATATGAAAGCAATTCCTTTTTTATATCAGAAGAAAACGACATATTTTTCCCTCCGACACAGTGCGGCAAATGCCCTTATAAGACCTTAAAGCATAGCATTTACAGTAAGTTTTTTTCCATAAAACAGTATACTACCTCTTTCCGTCTTTGTCAATATCTCTGTGAGCGATTATAACACTATGTCCAACTCTTTTTAAATTATTGTACAATTCATTGGCTAAAGTGACACTTCTGTGCTTTCCGCCTGTGCAGCCTATAGCAATAACTAACTGATTTTTACCTTCTTTGATATAATTTGGTATCAAAAATTCACACATATCCGTAAGTTTAGCCTTAAATTCCTCTGCTTCTGGCCACTTCATAACATAGTCCCTTACGGCAACATCATTGCCTGTAAGAGTCTTGAGTTCTGTTATATAAAACGGATTGGGTATGAACCTGACGTCAAACACAAGGTCTGCATCTGAAGGTATACCGTACTTGAAGCCAAAGCTCAGTACGGTTATCATAAGGCTTTCAAAATCCTTGCCCTCAAGGAATATATCGCTTAGCTGTATTCTCAGCTGACGCGTAAGCATATGAGTTGTGTCTATAATATAATCTGCCCTGTTCTTTATATCGGAAAGCAGTTTCCTTTCCTTTTCAATGCCGTCAATAAGTCTTTCACCCTTTACGTTGAGGGGATGATTACGTCTTGACTCCTTATACCTCTTAAGAAGTATGTCGTTCTCGCAGTCCAGAAAAAGTATCTCAAAGCGGTTGTTATCCTTTTCTATTTCAGACAAAAAGCTAAAAAGCTCACTGAAAAGGCTTCCGCCTCTTATATCTATGCCTAAGGCAACATTTTCATTGTTGAAGGAGGGATTTTCGCAAAGCTCAATGAACTTTGGTATAAGACTTGGAGGCAGATTATCTATACAGAAAAAGCCAATATCCTCCAAAAATTTAAGCACTGTACTTTTTCCTGCGCCCGACATTCCTGTAACTATGACGAATCTCATATTCTCTCCTCCTTTTCCCTCTCTTCCGCAATTATAAAGCGGTTATTCTCCTATTATCCTGACCTCCGGCTCCAGCATAACGCCGAATTTGTCATAGACTGTTTTCTGCACATATTCTATAAGCCTGAGTACGTCATCTGCCGCAGCGCCGCCGTTGTTCACAACAAAGCCGCAGTGCTTGGGGCTTACCTGCGCCTGACCTACACTATAGCCTCTTAACCCGCTGCCATCTATAAGCTTTCCCGCAAAATAGCCCTCAGGTCTTTTAAAGGTACTGCCTGCGCTTGGCAGTTCAACGGGCTGCTTGGCATTTCTCTGTGCTGCAAGCTCCTGCATTTTGGCCTTTATTTCATCATAATTGCCCTTCTCAAGCTTAAATACGGTCTCCAGCACTATCATATTTTCCTTCATTATTCGGCTTATTCTGTAGCCAAACTCCGATGAAGCATTATCTATAGTTTCTACATTTCCGTTTACAAGGACCTTGCTTGAGACCACTATGTCCTTCATTTCTCCGCCGTAGGCCCCCGCATTCATACAGACCGCGCCTCCTACAGTACCGGGAATACCGCTTAAGCATTCCATTCCCGTAAGAGAGGCATCAAGAGCCTTCTTTGCTACAGTCGATAAAAGAGCGCCTGCTCCTGCCGTAATGATATTATCCTCAACATTTATATAGCTTAAGCCCTTGTATATCTGAATTATTATGCCTCGAAAGCCGTTATCCTTTACAAGGAGATTACTTCCATTTCCTATAATATAATAGGGAAGTCCGCTTTCCTTTGCAGTTTTCACAGCCCTGCATACCCTTTCTATACTGTCGGGAGTAATAAAGATATCTGCATTTCCGCCTATTCTGAATGTGGTATGGGCTGACATGGGCTCGTTGAGAAGAACATTGTTTTCCCCAAGCTCCTTCTTAAATCTGTTTATAATATCAGTCATAAAGCTGCTCCTTTTATTTGCGTCCCAGCATTGCGGCGCCTACTATGCCTGCATCGTTTCCAAGAGTTGCGATCTTAAGCTCTGTTTTGTTTTCTCCGCCGTATACCTTTTCATCAAGTATTTTTTCAAGAGGCTTTATAACTCTGTCACCCTGTGCGCATACTCCTCCGCCTATTACAATAGTTTCGGGCTGGAATATATTTACAAGATTTACAATACCTACAGCCAAATAGTTTATATATTTGCCAAGTATATATTCTGCCACTTCATCGCCTAAGTCCGCAGCGTCAAATACAGTCTTGGCATCTATAAGCTTTATATTTCCGTCTACAAGCTCATATATTTTGCTGCTGGGATATTTTGCCGCAGCTATCCTGCCCTCTCTTCTCAAAGCTGAGGCAGAGGCATAAGCCTCCCAGCAACCCTTACGTCCGCAGCTGCAAAGCTCGCCGTCGGCAACTATTACCATATGTCCTGCCTCACCGCCGCCTCCGAAGGAGCCTGAGAACACCTTGCCGTTTATTATAATGCCTGCGCCTACACCGGTGCCTATGGTCACATATATTATATTCTTGTTTCCGTGGGCGGCGCCGCATACATTTTCTCCTATAGCGGCGCAGTTAGCGTCATTTTCTATATGGACAGGCAGCTTTACCCTCTTGTTCATTTCCTTGGCAATGTTTACATTTTTGAAATTAAGATTATTTGCATATATAAGTATTCCCTTTTTCTTATCTATCTTTCCCGGAACGCCTAAGCCAAGAGCTTCTATATCTTCCAGAGCTATGCCCATTTCCTCTGCAAGCTTTTCGCAAAGACCAGCCATATCGTCCAAAATATCCTCGGTATCCCTGCCGTTCATAGTAGGCGTGGTCGCCTTGGCAAGCATATCGCCTTTTTCGTTTACTATACCTGCGGAAATATTTGTTCCGCCCAGATCTATACCAAGATAATACATATTATCTACCTCCAATATCAATTGCCCTTCATGGCATTATTCATAATAGCATCGTTAAGCGCCTGCGCGGCATTATAGCCCATCTTCTTCTGACGGCAGTTGACAGCGGCAGACTCACAGATAATGGCAAGGTTCCTGCCCGGTCTTACGGGAATGGAATGGCATATTACCTTATTTCCCAGTATGTCCATATATTCTTCCTTTATGCCAAGTCTGTCATATGCCTTGCCCTTTTCCCAGTATTCAAGCTTTATAACAAGGTCTATTTCCTGTGTATCCTTTACAGACTGTACACCGAACATCTGCTTTACATTAATAATGCCTATGCCCCTTACCTCTATAAAGTACCTTATAAGCTCGGGACAGCTTCCCACAAGGGTATCATGAGATACCTTCTTTATCTCAACGGCATCGTCGGCAACAAGTCTGTGACCTCTCTTTATAAGCTCAAGAGCAGCCTCGCTTTTGCCTATACCACTTTCGCCTGTTATAAGCACTCCCTCGCCGTATACATCCACCAAAACTCCGTGGACAGTTGTTCTGGGAGCAAGCTCTATTTTCAGCCACTTCATAAGCTCACTTGTAAATTCAAGTGTGGTATCGTCCGACTGAAGTATAGGTATATTCTTTTCCTTTGCATAGAACATCATTTCGGGATGAGGTTCAAGCCCTCTGCATATTATGACACAGGGCATATCATACTGGAAAAGCTTTTCAAGAGTTTCCTGCCTGAACTCCGGAGTAAGCTTGCAGAGATAGGTGTATTCCACTATTCCTATTACCTGTATTCTTTCGCTGTCAAAATAGTCGAAAAAGCCTGCCAACTGCAATGCAGGTCTGTTAATTCCCGATGTTTCTATATAAACCTCTGAAAGATCTATTTCTTCTGTCAGATTTTTAAGTGAAAATTCCTTTGCAATTTCTTTTAAACTAACTGAGTACATAAGTACCTCCCTGTTGTGTTTTCTATATATTTCTAAAGTAATCCATATTAATGATACATCATTTTAATGTAATTTTCAATCTCTAATTTGATTTTTTATAAAAAAGGACAGACTGAATTGAACTGCAAAAAAATACAAGCATTTCTTGCAAGCGTGTCGATTTTATCGACACGCTGAAAAGGACAGCCTGGGCTGTCCTCTCTGCTATACCACAAATTTATTTTCAAGAATGACCTGAGCCACATTAAGGGCATGGTCTGAAACTCTTTCAAGGTTGGTAAGAACGTCCAGGAATATAACTCCTGTCATAGGATCGCACTGGTTGGCAACAAGCCTGTCGATGTGCTTGTTACGGAGAGTCTGTTCCATAACGTCTACCTTTTCCTCTTCCTTGATTACCTTTTCCGCTGCCAGTATGTTGTTATCCTTCAAGGAATTTATGGCATTCCTTATACACTTCTGGGTTTCGTCAAACATATCGTCAAGCTCGGCCTTTGCAGAATCGGAAAAATCAAGTCCGTCATCTATCATTGTCTGTGAAAGCTCTGCAAGGTTCTCACAGTGATCGCCTATTCTTTCCATATCGTGTACCGTATGGAAAAGGCTTGTGATATATTTATTCTGCTGTTCGGTTATATCCGTGTTACACAGCTTTACAAGATACTCCGTGATAACTCTTGTGAGATTGTCTATCCTGTCCTCGCGTTCCATTATCTTCTCTACATTATCTTCATTCTTTGTAAGAAGTGTTTCACAGGCAAGGGTAAGGTTTTTGCCTGCCATTTCGCCAAGCCTTACTATTTCCTTTATACAGTTGGCAACGGCTATACCCGGTGTGTTCAATATTCTGTCGTCAAGGTGAGTGACAACACCGTCCTCCTCATCCTCTCCGCCCTTGGTGCTGCGGCAGAGGAATTCGGCAATTCTGACAAGTACATTGGCAAAGGGGAACATAAGGATAGTATTGGCAATATTAAAGCCTGAATGTACTATACTTATTGACCATGGTGATATAAGCGAATTTGCAAGCGCTCTGTTGCCGAGGAAAAATACAAAAGCAATTATACTGAATATAACACTTCCTATTACGTTGAACAAAAGATGGATATATGCCGCTCCTCTTGCTGTTCTGGAAGCGCCTATACCGGAAATAAGGGCTGTAACACAGGTACCTATGTTCTGTCCCATTATGATATATACTGCCGCATCCCATGTGACAAGACCGTTTGCCGCAAGAGCAATAAGTATACCGTTTGAAGCTGAACTGCTCTGTATTACCGCTGTTACGCCTGCGCCTACAAGCAAGCCAAGTATAGGATTTTTACCAAAGGTAGCAAAAAGCTCCTTAAAGCCGTCAAGATACTGTAAGGGTGCTACACTTCCGCTCATCATATTGATACCTATGAAGAGTATGCCAAAGCCTATTAATATCTCGCCTATCTGCTGTAGTCTGTTTTTCTTGGAGAAAATGACCATTGCAGCGCCTGTGAACACGGCTATGGGAGCGATAGTCTCCGTTTTAAGAAATTCCGCTGAGGAAACCAGCCAGCTCGTAATAGTAGTACCGATATTGGCACCCATTATGATACCTACAGACTGAGTAAGGTTCATAAGTCCCGCATTTACAAAACCTACTACCATAACTGTCGTAGCCGAACTGCTCTGTATTATCGCCGTTACAAGAGCGCCTACCAGAACTCCAATAAAACGCTTTTTGGTAAGCATTTCAAGTACCTTTTTTAGGTTGCTGCCTGCTGACTTCTGCAAGCCTGACGCCATTATATGCATACCATATATGAAAAGTCCCAGACCGCCTGCAAAGGATATTACCATTGTCCAATAGTCCATAAAATCCCTCCTGTATTTCCTCATATGTATTTATGTCCGCTATTAGTAATCTTAACATAAAGAAAATCATAAAACAAGATTATTTTATTTATTTTTTACCATTCTTTTACACAATATTTTTTATTGATTTTTAGTGATATTTTTGTAAAAATTTGTTTTACCGCATATTTGCTCATTTTTTCCTTGACTTATAATTTCAAGCTGATAAGATATATATATAAATATATAAAGGTGGTAAGCATATGACAGGACTGAAAATACAAGAGGGTGCGCTTGTCAAGACAAACGAAGCTCTTGACGCCGAGGGCAAGGAGCAAATAGTAATGCTGAGCCAGAAGGAATTCGAAAGCTGCGCTCTTTATAAAAATCATACTGCATCGGGACACAGATATTCAATATTTGAGATGAATCCCGGATATGTATTCATATCCCTTGCAGTCCCCGATAAAAGCAATATAAATGCATTTACCTCCGTAAGCCTTTATATAATAAAAAGCAACATCATATTTGTGGATAACAAGGAGTATGTTGCCAATATAATTGACAGGATAACAAAAGGCTATAACAGTGAAATGACGATCGGCAAATTCCTGTGCTGTTTTCTGTCACAGCTTATAGACAAGGATATGGAATTTATAGAAAAGCTGGAAAAACAGCTTTACAATTCAGAGGAAATGGCTCTTTCCTCAAATATCGATAATTTCAGCAAGATAATCGATCCTCCCAAGAAAAGGCTTATGGTACTATACAGATATTATAATCACCTGATAGATATAGGAGAGGACCTCTATGCCGTAAAGGGTCTTTTTGAAAATGAGCAGGAGGTTCAGCTTCTCAATTTATTTGTAAATAAAGCCGAAAGACTTAAGAGCGAAATAAGCTATCTCCGCGACTATGTTCTTCAGATACAGGAAATATATCAGACACAGATAGGCGCAAGACAAAACGACATAATGAAAATGCTTACAATAGTTACTACCGTTGTACTTCCCCTTTCGCTTATTGCAGGCTGGTACGGTATGAATTTCAGATATATGCCTGAGCTTGCATGGAAATACGGTTATATAGCTGTAATAATACTGAGTATTGCTATTGTAGTGATCTCTGTAATAGTATTCAAAAAGAAAAAATATTTTTAGAAGGTGATATTATGTTTTTAGCAGACTACCACATACACACAAGCTTTTCAATAGACAGCGATGCGCCTATGGAGGATATGCTTCTTTCCGCCATTGACAAGGGTATGAGTGAAATTGCCTTTACGGATCACGTGGATTTTGATAAAAAGTATTATCCCGAGCCGGATTATGAAAGCTATATCCCCGTATTCACTGCCCTGAAGGAAAAATACAGGGATAGTATAAATGTCGTATTCGGTGTTGAGGTAGGTCTTGAAAACAAGTGGGCGGACAAAATAAATGCCTTTACATCAGAATATCCCTTTGACTTTATAATAGGCTCCTCTCATGCTGCGCTCACAAAGGACCTGTATTTCGATCAGAAGGAATACTTTGAGGGAAAGACAAAACAGGAGGCATACTATACATATTTCAGTGAGCTATATAAAAATATACAGACCTGTCATGACTTCAATGTATACGGTCATATGGATTTTGTAAGCAGATATGGCATATATGAAGACAATTCTCTTGAGTATAGGGACTATTCAGATATTATAGACAAATGCCTTATATCGATCATCGAGAAGGGAAAGGGAATAGAGATCAACACCTCAGGTTTCCGCTACGGCATAGAGGGTACATACCCATCTATGGATATACTGAAAAGATACAGAGAGCTTGGCGGAGAAATAATAACGGCAGGCTCAGACAGCCACAGACCCGAGGACACTGCAGACCATATTGAGTATGCTTATGATATGATGAGAGAGGCAGGCTTTAAATATGTAAGCGTATTCAGAGGGCAGAAAGCAGAATTTATAAAAATATAGCAGTATGAATTTTTGTTTATGAGAATAGGTTCGACCTCTCAGTCAGCCCCGTTCACAGTTATTTTTATATAAGCTTTTGCCGCGGCTGACAGCTCCCCTTGCGAATGGGGAGCTTTAGGTATGCGCATTTCAAAGTTGCTTATTTACTTAGAATAAACAACGATTAAACTGTGGTCACCGCCTTGCGGTAAACGACCTCCCCTTCGCAAGGGGAGGGGGACCATGCGTAGCATGGTGGAAGGGTCGCCTTACTAACATAAACAAAAATTTATCCATTACCACCGCCTTGCGGTAAACGACCTCCCCTTCGCAAGGCAATGTCATTAAGTTAATGTATACAACAACAAAAATAAAG